>JADJZJ010000007.1 GCA_016715765.1 Opitutaceae bacterium | reverse complement strand
GGCGGAGCAAAGCATCCCCTCGGGCATTGCCACGCTGCTTATTTCCATCGGGCCGCTCTTCATCGTGCTGGGCGACTGGCTGGTGCTCACCGTGGGGCGCGATGCCACCCGCGGAGCCCGGCCGACCGTCGCCACGCTGGCCGGGATTGTCCTGGGGGTCAGCGGACTCGTGCTACTCGTCGCCCCCTCGCTCGGGGCCGGGGCGGCCGTGCCGCTGGATCCCTGGCGCGTGGGTGGCATTCTGTTCGCCTGCCTCGCGTGGTCCGCGGGTTCGATTTTCACCCGTTATGCGCGCCGCCCGGCCGAGCCGCTCACGGCGGCGGCGATGCAGATGCTGACCGGCGGTGTCTGGTTGGTGCTGGTGGCCGGCGCATTGGGCGAGCCGGCACGGTTCGAACTTGCACGGGCTTCCCTGTCTTCGCTCGCCGCCTGGGGCTATCTGGTGGTCATCGGCTCGCTGGTGGGTTTCACGACCTTTGTGTGGCTGATGAAGCACAGCACGCCGGCCCGCGTCTCCACTTACGCCTACGTGAACCCCATCGTGGCGGTCTTCCTCGGCTGGCTGCTGCTGGACGAACCCATCGGTCCGCGTCTGCTGATCGCCTCGGCCATCATCATCGCCGGCGTGGCCATCATCACGGCCCAGAAAAACCGCACGCAGCTCGCCGTCACGCCCCGGCAGGCGGTGGCCGCCACCGAGCCGGTGCAAAAAGATTCACGGTGAGGGGTCGGCTGGGAGCGCGACCGCCCTCGGTCGCAATTGAGCGCGTGTGGCTGGGTTAACAATAATATCCAGCCGGCGACAACACTTGCGGGTGATTGCGAACAGGCGAGACGGCTTGCCGACGGCGGGCAATTGCGACCGAGGGCGGTCGCGCTCCCATGCCCCCAGCCCTGCGATCAAACCCACTTCGCGAGCCACGCCTTCAACGTGGCGGCATCGTTCAGGAAGCTCTCGGGCGAGTCTTTCTCGACAAATTCCAGCATGGCGTAGCGGTCGCCCGGCACCGCCGCGGCCCGGTTCAGGAACAGCGCCCAACGCTCCGCGCCTTCCGCCAGCGGCCGGCGCTCCCGCACGGGATGCCAGTGAAAGACATGCAAATGGGACAGTTTCGGCCCGATCATCCCAAGTCCGGCCAGGCACTCCGCATCGTCCATTTGCACCGCAGGCTGCCAGTAGGAATAAAAGTTGGCGTGGCCCACCTCGGCGAGCAGCCGGACGGCCATGTCGTTGCTGTCATTCAGCGTGCCGCCATGAAACTCCGCCGCGATCTTCACGCCGGCCTGCGCGGCGAGACCGGCGACCCGTTGCAGGTCGGCCACCACGGACTGCCGGGTGGCGGCATTCGTCTCCGCCGAACCCGCCGGACCGGCCCAAACCCTGATAACGGGCGCCCCGAGGGCGAGGGCGGTGTCGAGCACCTGCTGAAAGGCCAATCCGACCGTCTCGCTGTGACCGGCCTTGTAATAGCTGCCATAGGCCGCGACGGCGAGTCCCGCCGCTTCCGTCATCCCGCGGACCTCCCGCGCCCGGATCAGGTCGCCGGGCGGCACGTGGATGTCGCCGCCCCACTCAATCCCCTGCAGGCCGGCGCGCCGGACGAGTGCAACAATTTCGGCAGGCGTCAGTTGGCGAAAGGTGACAGAGACCAGCCCGGGCAGGATCATACCTGCCAGCCTGCCGGGGGCCCGGTCCACCGCCAAGCCGTGAATTGCGATTCCCGGGAAACAACCTTAGCTTTTGCGCGTCATTAAACCCATGAAAACCGCCCTGCCCTTTTTCCTCCTCGCCGCGTTGCTGCTTGCGGGCTGCAGTTCGATTGACAGCCGCATCAAGGAAAAGGCCGATGTCTTCGCCGCCGCCGATCCCGCCACCCAGGAAAATCTCCGGAAGGGCACGGTCGAGATCGGCTACACCCCGGACCAGGTTTATATCGCCCTCGGCAAGGCCGATGACCGGCGCGAACGCACCACCGCCAGGGGCAGCGACCTGACCTGGATCTATCACAGTTACCATGAGGACTATCGCGGCACCGCGATGGTCGGCTACCGCCGGCTGATCGCCTACGATCCGGTGCGGAAGCGCAACTACATCTACTGGGAACCCGCCATGGTGGACGTCTATCGCAGCCGCATCGACGAGCGCATTCGCATCACGTTCCGCGACGGCAAGGTCGCGGTCATCGAGCAGGCGAAGGATTGAGGAGTGCCTTCGCCTGCGCGGCCGGGCGGGCGTACGACCAACGACGCGCAGCGTAACCGGCGCGTCCCGGCGGGACTCAGCTGTCGATGTCGTTGTCCTTCGTCTCCGGCAGCACCAGGGCGCCGACGATGAAGGTCATCAGCGCTATGCCGATGGGATACCAAAGTCCCGCGTAGATGTCGCCGGTGAAGACCACGATCGACGCCGCGATCAGCGGCAGGAAGCCGCCGAACCAGCCGTTGCCGATGTGGTAGGGCAGCGACATCGAGGTGTAGCGAATGCGGGTGGGAAACAACTCGACCAGAAACGCCGCAATCGGCCCGTAGACCATGGTGACATAGATCATCAGGAGGGAGAGCAGTCCGATCACCGCGGGCTTGTTGATGGCGGCGGGATCGGCGGACTTGGGATAACCGGCGGGCTGCAGCGCGGCGTCGTAGGCCTGGGCGTCGAAGCCCTTCACGGTGGTCAGTCCGCCGACATCGAGGACCAGCGGGGCCTCGGGCCGCGTGGGGGCGAGCGTGAAAGGCACGCCGCGGGCGTTGAGGAAATTGCGGGCCTGGTCGGTCTCCGTGACCACCTTGCCCGGCAGGATGATCTTGCGGGCGGCGTCCCCCATCGCGGCGATGGCGAGTTCGACGGTGTTGCGATACTCGGTCGTGTGCAGGACGACGGGCGCGCGATACATGGCCTCGGCCAGCGCGGGATTGGCGGCTTGCGTGAGGCCGCGGAAAATCGGCACGTAGGTGAGCGCGGCCAGCAGACAGCCGGTGAGCATGATCTTCTTGCGGCCGATGCGGTCGGAAAGACGGCCGAACACGATGAAGAACGGGGTGCCGATCAGGAGCGAGGCGGCCACGAGCAGGTACGTGTTGACGTAATCCACCTTGAGCGTGGAGCTGAGGAAATAGAGCACGTAAAACTGGCCGGCATACCACACCACGCCCTGGCCGGCGGTGGCGCCGAAAATTGCGCGCAGCACCAGCTGGGCATTGGGCCAGCGGGCAAAGCTCTCGGTGAGCGGCGCGGTCGAGTGCTTCCCCTGCGCCTTCATTTCCGCGAAGACGGGCGACTCCTCCAGCTTCAGGCGGATGAAGACCGAGACCCCGAGGAGGATGATCGAGACCAGGAACGGAATGCGCCAGCCCCAGCTCGCGAAACTCTCGGGGCTCATGACCTGCCGGAGGCCGAGGATCACCGCGAGCGAGAGAAAGAAGCCCAGGGTGGCCGTCGTCTGGATCCAGCTCGTGTAGGCACCGCGTTTCCCGTGCGGGGCGTGCTCGGCCACGTAGGTGGCGGCGCCGCCGTATTCGCCGCCCAGCGCCAGGCCCTGCGCGAGCCGCAGCACCACGAGGATGACCGGGGCGAGGAAGCCGATTTTCTCATAGGTCGGCAGCACCCCGACGAGCGCGGTCGAAAGGCCCATCACGAGGATCGTGACGAGAAAGGTGTACTTGCGGCCGACAAGGTCGCCGATGCGGCCGAAGACGAGCGCGCCGAACGGCCGCACCGAGAAGCCCACGCCGAACAGCGCGAGGCTGGCGAGAAAGCCGGCGGTCTCATTGCCCGGCGGGAAAAACAGTTTCCCGAAAAACACGGCGAGGGTGCCGTAGATATAAAAGTCATACCACTCGAAGACCGTACCGAGGGATGAAGCAAAGATGACCAGCTTGTGTTTGCGGTCCAGGGCCGCGGCGTCTTGGGGTGAACTCATGGGGCGGGGAGACGTGAAAGGCAAAAGTCCGGGCAGTGCAAGCCCGGCGACCGACCGACCACCCTAAGCCAACAAGGCAGCCGGCGATTAGGCAGGGAGCTTGTTCCCGTCCCATGAGCGCCAGCAAGCTGGCGGCCTACCAGAAACACTTTTCGGTTTCGCAATCATCGCGGCAGTTCAGCGCCGGCGCATTGTTCCGACCCAGTCCGCTATTCGCTCTTGAGCCCGCGGGTCATGAGCGCCGCGATGACGGCGGCCGGCGCCTTGCCCTGGTACAGGATGGCGTGCACCTCGCGCAGGATCGGCGCCTCGATGCCCCGTTCGACGCAGAGATCCGCGAAGGCCGCCGCGGTCCGGTAGCCCTCGACCACGGTCTTGCGGTGGGCAATGAGCCCGGCCGCATTCGCCCCCTCGCCGAGGCGCTGGCCGAATTCGCGGTTGCGGCTCCAGGCCCCGTGGCAGGTGGCCACCAGGTCGCCGAATCCGCTGAGTCCGTAAAACGTCTCGGCGCGGGCGCCGAGCGCCGTGCCCACCCGCACCATCTCGGTGAGGGCCCGCGTGAGCAGCGCGGCCTTGGAATTGTCGCCGAGTTTCAATCCGTCGCAGCACCCGGCCGCGATGGCGTAGACGTTTTTCAGGCAGCCGCCGATCTCGACCCCCGCGAGGTCGGTGCTCGTGTAAACCCGCAGCGTGGTGCCGCTCAGGGCGGCCTGCACCTCGGCGACGCAGCCACTTTCCCGCACCGCCGCCAGCACCATCGCCGCCGGCAGGCCGCGCGCCACCTCGGCGGCGTTGGTCGGACCGGTAATCGAGCCCACCAGGACATCAGGCAGGACCTCGGCCATGACCTGGGACGGCCGCAGGTGGGTGCCAAGCTCCAGGCCCTTGGCCAGGCTGATCACAAACTGCAGCCGCGTTTTCGCCGGCAGGGCCGCCTTCAGCCGGAGGCAGGTCTCCCGCAGCACCTGCGAGGGACAGGCCAGCAAAACCACCGCGGCATCCGCCAGGGCCGGCGCGAGCTCGGTCCCGATCCGCAGGTTGTCCGGCAAGGCGATCCCCGGCAGATAGTCGGCATTCTCGCGGCTCGCGTTCATGGCCGCCACCTGCTCCGGCCGGCGCGGCAGGAGCGTGACCGCCCGCCCGTTGCGGGCGAGGTGCACGGCAAAGGCAGTGCCCCAGGCTCCGGCGCCGATGACCACGAAGTTCATGGGAGGGTGTTAGCGGCCTTTGCGGTCCTCGGCACGGAAAATCCGCCGGCCCCCGGCCATGCAGGCCTGAATCTTGTACGCAGGAACCCTGACGAGGATCCCTGGAGGCCAGCCGGCGGCATGTCCCTGAGTTTCTGGGTTCGAGATGGGTTCATTTCCGGATGTCTACGGACGCCCTATTTCAGGAACGCCGGGACTTTTTCCCGGGCGGTGATCTGGTCGAAGGTTTCGCGGGCGTTGACGAGTTCGAACATGCTGCCCTGCACGAGCACCTCGGCGGGCAACCCCCGGGTGTTGTAGCGGCTGGCCATCACGTACCCGTAGGCGCCGGCGCTCATGAGGGCGATGAGCTCGCCCTCGCCCACTTCCTGAATCTGGCGGCCCTGGGCGAAGCAGTCCCCGCTCTCGCACACGGGACCGACAATGTCGGCGGTGAGCGCCCGGCGGGACGAATCGCGGTGCAGCGGCACGATCTCGTGGTAGCTGTCGTACATGGCCGGCCGCACGAGGTCGTTCATGGCGGCGTCCACAATGAGAAAATTCCGGCCCGCGCCGCGCTTCAGGTGCTCCACCCGGGTCAGCAGCACCCCGGCGTTGCCGACCATGAAGCGGCCGTGCTCCAGCATCACCTTGAGCCCGAGGGGGGCGAGCAGCGGCGCCAGCACGGCGCCGTAGGTTTCAGGCGTCAGGGGCCGGCGGTCGGCCGGCAGCGCCTCCCACCAGGCGGACTGGCCGCTGGCGAGCGCATCCTGGTAGACGATGCCCAGGCCGCCCCCGATGGAAAAATAGGTGATGCCATGGGTCGCCTTCAGCTGCATCGCCAGGGGCGCGATCCTTTCCACGGCCTCCTGGTACGGACCGGCCTCGGTCAATTGCGAGCCGATGTGCATCTGCACGCCCTTGATCCGGATGTTCTTCAGCTTGGCGGCGGCTTCGTAGGCGGCCGCGGCGTGCCGCAGCGGAATGCCGAACTTGTTGTCGCTCCGGCCGGTGGTGATCTTGGCGTGGGTGAGCGCATCCACGTCGGGATTGATGCGGATGGCGATGGGCGCCCGGACGCCCAGCTGGCCGGCGACATGGTTGATGCGGGCCAGCTCGGGTTCGCTTTCAACATGCAGCGCGAAAATTTCGTTTTCCAGGGCCAGCCGGATTTCGTCCTCGGTCTTGCCCACCCCGGCAAAGACGCTGGACTTCACGTCGCCGCCGGCGGCCAGCACCCGCCTGATCTCACCCCCGCTCACGAGGTCGAAGCCGGCGCCGAGATTCGCGAAGTGGCGCAGAACGGCCAGGTTGGAATTCGCCTTCACCGCGTAGCAGATCTGCAGATCCACCCCGTCGAAACCGCGCTGCAGCCGGTGGAAATTGTCCGCCATCGTCCCTGCACTGTAGACATAGGTCGGCGTGCCGTAGAGCTTTGCGACCGCCGCCAGATCAACGGATTCACAGTGCAGATCGGGCCCGGTGTAATGGAAATGGTGCATGGTAGGCGTGGGGAAAAAAACGTGAAACCGCCCTACGAAGCGAGTTTCCCCTTGAAAAAACCACCCCAAATTTGCGATATGACCCCACTGTGCTTCGCGTCCTGCTCAACCTCATGCACCGCCCCGCCGTCCGTTCCGGACTGTCCCGCGGCGCGCACGGGCAGATCCGCAATCCGCGGTTTGTGAGCTTTTTGGCCCAAAACAACCGCAAGACCCTGGACACGGATTTCCACGACACGGTGTTGCGGGGACGCCGGCTGGCCCGTCAGGCCCTTTACCTGATCATCGGCGCCGGTTGCACGTGGGTGGTGGTGGAGAGCGCCCGCGCCCTCTCCACGTTCTGAACCCTGCCGCCCTGCGCGGCCCCGGCGGTTTCGCCGCAATGATATTTTCACCGCCGGCCTTGCGGTCGCGGTCGGGCCCTGCTCATGCTGCCGCCCATGAAATTATCCCGCCTGCTCCCCTGGTTGTGCGCCAGTGTGCTTCTTTTTACCGGCTGCCAGAACCTGCAGTCGAAACTGGGTGAAATCACCGTCACCGTCGTGGACCTGAAACCGGCCGGCGGCACGCTGCTCGAATCGCAGGCGGTGCTCACGCTGCGGTTCGTGAACGAGAACATCATGCCCTTCGGCTTCACCGGTACGACGCACAAGCTGTACCTCAACGGCACCTACGTCGGCAAAGCCGTGAACAACCAGTCCTTCGGTCTGCCTCCGCTCAGCACGACCACGCGCGATGTCACCTTGATGCTGGAAAATCTCGCCCTCGTCCAGCAGGTGCTCGCCATGCGCGGCAAGACGACCATCTCCTACCGCCTCGACAGCGTCATCATCACCCGGGAGGGCGACAACGACCTCAAGATGCCGGTCAGGACCCAGGGCACGCTCGACCTGCAGGCCCTCGGCGCCGCCGTCCAATGAAACAAAAAAGCGACCCCCGCCGCTAGGCAGGGGCCGCTTCGAGTGAAGGTTGATGGAGCTCAGGCCGCCAGCCCGGGGCCGACGTGGCGCCGGGCGGTGTAATCGTTCACCGCGATGGTGAGGATGCCGGCGGCGGCCAGGATGGCGCAGGCCACCTCGGCGTTGATGAAGGTCGCAGCCGTCAGGATGCAGAGCGTGAGGGCGAGGATGGAATTGATGAGTGTTTTCATGGGGATGAAGTTGTTGTTGGCATGAATACCCCCCGGGCCGTGATTAGTTACAGCCCGGCCAAAAAAAAGGCGCGGTCCCGCGACCGCGCCTGAAAACTGGAAGATCGTCCGGCCTCAGCCGGCCCCGCCGCCGCTCGCATTGGAAGCGGGCGCGAAGGCCGATTTCAGGCTCGCCACGAGATAGTCGCGGTTCATCCGCGCAATGAAATCATGGCTGATGAGCTTCGGGCAGGCCGCGCTGCATTCATACTGGTTGGTGCAGCTGCCGAATCCGAGTTCATCCATCTTCGCCACCATGCTGAGCACGCGGGTGTCGCGTTCGGGCTGGCCCTGCGGCAGGAGGGCGAATTGCGAAACCTTGGCCGCGACGAACAGCATCGCGCTCGAGTTCTTGCAGGCCGCCACGCACGCGCCGCAGCCGATGCAGGCCGCCGCATCCATGGCGAGATCGGCGTCGCCCTTCGGCACGGGAATCGAATTGGCGTCGGGCGCCGCGCCGGTGCGCACGGAGATGAAGCCGCCGGCCTGCTGGATTTTGTCGAAGGCGCTGCGGTCAATGATGAGGTCCTTCACCAGCGGGAACGCGCGGGCGCGGAACGGCTCGACGATGATGACATCGCCGTCGGCGAACGTGCGCATGTAGAGCTGGCAGGTGGCGATGCCTTCGCCGGGGCCGTGCGGCTTGCCGTTGATGGTGCAGGAGCAGGTGCCGCAGATGCCCTCGCGGCAGTCATGCGCAAAGGCGATCGGCTCCCCGCCCTCGATGGTGAGTTTGTCGTTCACGACATCGAGCAACTCGAGGAACGACATGTCGGGGCTCACATTGGACGCCGGATAGTCGACGAATTTGCCCGGGGCGGCCGGCCCGGCCTGACGCCAGACACGGAGGGTGACGGAGAAGGTTTTCTTGGCGGTGTTTTCAGCGACCATGATGGATTCCTCGGGCTTACTTGTAGGAGCGCACGCTCATCTTGGTGAACTCGTAGTTGAGCGGCTCGACGTTGCGGAGCGGCGCCTTGCCCTCGCCCTGGTACTCCCAGGCGGCGGCATGGCCGAAGTTCGCATCGTCGCGTTTGCATTCGCCGTCGGGATACTGGTGTTCCTCGCGGAAATGGCCGCCGCAGCTTTCCTCGCGGGTGAGGGCGTCGCGGCACAGGAGTTCGCCGAGTTCGAGGAAGTCGGCCACGCGGCCGGCCTGCTCGAGCGACTGGTTGAGCGTCTCCGCCGAGCCGGGGACCTTGACCCCGGCCCAGAATTCCTCGCGCAGGGAGGGAATCAGCTGCAGGGCCTTCTCGAGGCCGGCCTTGTTGCGGGCCATGCCGCAGTGTTCCCATAGCATCTTGCCGAGGCGCTTGTGGAAATGGCTGACCGGCTCCTTGCCCTTGTTGTCGAGCAGGCGGCGGGTGAGGCCGTTGATGTTGTCCTCGGCCGACTTGAACTCGGCGCGGTCGGTCGCCGGGCGCGAGCCGGGCTTCTGCTGCGCCAGGTAGTCGCCGATGGTGTACGGGATGACGAAGTAACCGTCCGCCAGGCCCTGCATGAGGGCGGAGGCACCGAGGCGGTTGGCGCCGTGGTCGGAGAAGTTGGCTTCGCCGAGCACGAACAGGCCGGGGACGTTGGACATCAGGTTATAGTCCACCCACAGGCCGCCCATGGTGTAATGGACGGCGGGGAAGATGCGCATCGGCGTCTGGTAGGCGTTCTCAGCGGTGATCTCGTGGTAGATGTCGAAGAGATTGCCGTAACGCTCGCGCACCGCGGGCTCGCCGAGGCGCTTGATGGCGTCGGCGAAATCCAGGTACACGCCGAGACCGGTCTCGCCGACCCCGCGGCCCTCGTCGCACACCTGCATGGCCGCCCGGGAGGAAACGTCGCGCGGGGCGAGGTTGCCGAAGCTCGGATAGATGCGCTCGAGGTAGTAATCGCGGTCCGCCTCGGGAATGTCGGCGGGGTTCTTCTTCGCGTCCTCCTTCTTCTTCGGCACCCAGATGCGGCCGTCGTTGCGGAGCGACTCGGACATCAGCGTGAGCTTCGACTGGTAGTCGCCGCTCACCGGGATGCAGGTCGGATGGATCTGCGTGTAGCAGGGATTGGCGAAGCAGGCGCCGCGCTTGTAGGCGCGCCAGATGGCGGTGGCGTTGGACTGGCGGGCGTAGGTCGAGAGGTTGAAGACGTTGCCGTAGCCGCCGGTGGCGAGGATCACGGCGTCGGCCGAATGCCGGGAGATGGCGCCGGTGTTGAGATTGCGGATGATGACACCCTTCGCGTGGCCGTCGACGACGACGAGATCGAGCATCTCGGAGTTGGAGTGCATCTCGACGCCGCCGGCGCCGATCATGCGGGACAGGGCGGAATAGGCCCCGAGGAGCAGTTGCTGGCCCGTCTGGCCGCGCGCGTAGAAGGTGCGGGAAACCTGGGCGCCGCCGAAGGAGCGGTTGGCGAGGAGACCGCCGTATTCGCGGGCAAAGGGCACGCCCTGCGCGACGCACTGGTCGATGATGTTGACCGAGACCTCGGCGAGGCGGTGGACGTTGGCCTCGCGGGCGCGATAGTCGCCGCCCTTGATGGTGTCGTAGAACAGGCGGTGCACCGAATCGCCGTCGTTCTGGTAGTTCTTGGCGGCGTTGATGCCGCCCTGCGCGGCGATGGAGTGGGCCCGGCGCGGGCTGTCGTGGAAGACAAAGCACTTCACCTTGTACCCCAGCTCCGCGAGCGTGGCGGCGGCGGACGAACCGGCCAGGCCGGCACCGACCACAATGACCTCGTACTTCCGCTTGTTGGCCGGGTTGACGAGCTTGATCTCGGTCTTGTGCTTGCGCCATTTGTCGGCGAGCGGACCGGAAGGAATCTTGGAATCGAGATTGGCCATGGCGGAAAATCAGTTTTGCACGTTCGCGGTTTGATGCACCTGGGCCGCCGGATGGGGCTGGAGCACGCCGGTCAGGATCGCCCCGGGGATGGCGAGGTTGCCCAGAAAGTAGGCGATGCACAGCAGCGCCACGACGCGGCGCAGGCAGTTGGACCAGGTCGCGGAACGCAGACCCAGCGTCTGGAACAGGCTGTCCACGCCGTGGAGGAGATGCAGCGACAGGAGACCGACGGCGATCATGTAGAAGATCGCGACCGGCGCGCTCTCAAACCCGCGGTAGACCATGAGATAGACGTTCGGAACCTCCGAACCCGCGGCCACCGCCTTGAAGCCCAGGACGGTGTAATCGTGGGTCAGCACGTACGGATACTGGTCCTTGAAGTCCTCCGGATGCGTCGAGCCGAGCGTGAAATGCGCCAGGTGGTAGATGATGAAGGCCAGCACCACGTATCCCGTCCACCGGATGTAGCGCGAGGCCATCGTCGCGCGGATCCAGGTCTTCACCGCATAGGCCTCGGGCCCGCGGGCGCGCTTGTTCTCCAGGGTCAGCATCGTGGCCGCCCAGATATGGATGCCCACGGCGGCCAGCAGGCCGATCCGGGCGACCCAGAGCAGCGGTCCGGTCTGGTGCAGAAACACCGCGTACCCGTTGATCTTGTCGGGATGGGAAAAAATCTGGAGGTTGCCGACCAGGTGACCGAAGGCGAAGCCCACCAGGATAAGGCCGGTGAGCGCCATGAGGATTTTCCGGCCAATGGAAGAACAGAAGAGGTTCGCGAAGAGACTCATTGAGACAGGTGGAGTTTGACGGTTGGGGTAATGCCGCCGGGCTGTTGTAAGTCAAATCGCCGCCTGAATGTAAAGGGTGCGTCCTGAACGTCCCGCGACGGCCCCGTGCATATTAGGGTGACTAACCCCGCAAAGAAGCACTGCTGGCCAGCCGCACGCCGGCGTCCCCGGCCTAGGAGGCCAGGCCGGTCGTCGTCATGACGGCCAGGTTTGTTTCCGCCGCCTCCTCCATCAGGATCGAGAAAACCGTCGCGCGATGGGTCGTGCCGAAAACCAGCCGTCCGCCCATGCGTTCCGCACAGGTCTGCACGATATAAAGTCCCAGGCCCATTCCTCCCGTCGCGTGCTTCTTGCCGGGAATGAACAACCGCGACAGGACGACCGCGGGGATCTTCGGACCGCGATTAACCACATGAATCCAGCGCCGGGGCCGGCGCCCGCCGATGGTCACGGTGATGGATTGCGCCGGCGGACTGTAACGCAGCGCATTCCGCAGGATGTTGCCCAGGGCGTGCCGCATCAGCCGGGTGGAGATCCGCCATTTGGGGTCCCGCTCGCGGACCACGAGATTGATCCGCCGCGCGCTGGTGCTGTCCAGCAAGAGCGGGTCGGCGACCAGGCCCCGCACATAGGCGGGCATTTCCACCTCGCTGTATTCCGGCGGCGCTCCGGTGCTGTCGATCAGTTCGCGGAGCCCGGCGATCAACTGGCCCAGGGTGCCCGAGCCCTGCTGCAGCTTGAGCAGCGCGAGATTGTGCGCCATCGAGCCGGGCAACGAGGTGCCCAGCAGCTCCACGCTCCCGCCCAGCACCGTCACCGCGTTCGAAAGTTCGTGCAGAATGATGCCGCTCACCCAGTCGCGCTGCTGCAACAGGAGACGCTCCCGTTGCAGGGCCTCCAGCAAGGCCAGCTCCGTCTTGGTCAGGCCGTCGTTCATGCGGGTGCAAAGGGAAACCGCGAGTTGCCCGGCGCGCTCTTGCCCAGCTCCTCAAAGAAGCTCCGGGAACGCGCCCGCAGGGCCAGATACACCTCGGGCACGTCGCGGGCATCGATGCGCCCCGACTCGAAGGCGGTACGGGTGGCCTGCACCGCGGCGGCCGGGCCCGAGCCGATCAGGACATCGCGGATTTGCAGGAGGGTTTGCGCCCGGGCGGGATTCATTGCGTTCATGAGGTTTTACCAGAAGAAGAAGTTGCTGTGCGGGTTGAGATATTCGTCGGTGGGCATGACCACGGCATGCCGCCAGACCGTGGCCCAGCGCGACCACGGGCCGGGAATCTCGCCATCGAAGGCGGACACCCAGCGCGGCGCCGGCCGGCTCGGACCGGACTGCAGCCGTTCCTCGAATTCGGCGTAACCCTCGTCGGTCGCAAAATGGAGCGCCCGCCGCTCGAAAAAATTCGCCGCCTGCACCAGCGCCCCCCGGGCCTTGTGCGCCACCAGCACGAAATCCGAGCGGGCCAGCTCGACCGCGGCCTTGAAGGCGGCGGCCTTGATCGTGCGCCCCGCGGCATGGCCGTAGGAGACGCCGGCCCGCGAATGCTGCACGAGGATGACCACCTCGCCCTCGCCGGCATCGTGGTGGATGCGCACGAGATCAACCCCCGGAAACGGCGAACCCATTTTCTGGGCCGGCAGCCGACCGTCCCACCAGGAAATCAGGGCGAAGCGCTCCAGCGCCTCCAGCCGGGCCCGGATCGCCGCCTGGGTGCGGAACATGCCCGGAAACGCCGCCATGCCGTTGGAACTGCGGTCCACATCAAACCCGTAACTCCGGCCCTCCGGCCGGTTGTGCACCGCGAGGAAGGCCCAGCGCTCCAGGGCCTCCGAAATCGCCATATGGCAGGCGATGGCACCCGACCCGGCGGAGCCGGTGCCATCGGCCTGACCATAGATCGCATAGGTGGACTTGCCGGCCGTGAGTTCGGGCCGGAGGAAGGCATTGGCCTGCTTGTACGGCTGACCGAGGATGTTGAAATCCCCGGTCAGGACCCGCTCGATCGGCCCGCCGTCCTCGGCGAACACATCGCGATAACGCAATGCGGCAAGTGAGAGCATGGCTGCCGTTCAGCTCAGGCGATATAAGTGCTGTCGCCCTGCTCGGTCAGACCACCACCCTCGGGCGGCGGGGGCGGCGGGGGATCATCGTCGCCAGAACAGGAGGCACACGGCAAAGCGGCGATATCACCAGTCTGCATCGTCGAGATCGGAACCGACTTCTGGGAAACCGGATCCAGCTTCTGAGCGGCCTCGGAGAGGCCAACGGCCAGCAGGAGTGTCGCCACCGAGCTGCCGAGTAGAACTGCCAAGGAAGTAAGCTTTTTCATACCCCTGCAGTATCGCGTTGCTCTATGCTCGTTTGCGGTGCAAAAAACACCCCCTTTCCAGATGGTCCCCTACCCCTCAAACAGGGTGTTTTTTTGGCTTGCGTTCGGAATTTTCTCCCTGCGCGCGCTGGCCTTTGAGCCCTTGGCGGTGGAAATTCCCTTACCTGCTGCCATACGGGGGAAACCCGTCTGGGTAGTGGAAACATTGACCTCGGGGCGGTTGGCCGTGGGTTCGAAGGAGGAATTGCTATCGGGTCCCCGGGAGGGGATTGGCAGTTGGCGGCTTCACCAAACGGGCAGGTGGTGCGGGCCATCAGTGAAGCCCATGGACGCGTACTGGTGGCCGGACATGGATTTGTGGCTTTCTTGAATGACAATCAACTTGATCCGATCGCTGGCTTGAATGCGGAGGTTCTCAATGCCTGTGCCATTCCTGAAGGTTGGCTGCTCGCCGGAGGCGGAGGTGTATGGAAGATTAATCCCGTTGGTGCCGTCACTCTCATACTTTCGCCAGCCATCAATGCCAAAGGACCACTCAGGCTTTGTCGCATAAACTCGGATGTTGTAGTGAGCGGAATTGGTATCTCGCCATTAATCTGGAGTGAAGACCGCCTGATCTCAGTTGAGAAATACGCGAAATTCACCAACCAGGAAATTTCCGATTCTGCTGAAAGTTTATTCGTCACAAGCCAGGGTGTACGTGACGAAAGTAATCGACCCTTACTGCCTTCCGAGACCGACAAGATGCTGCTCAAAGCAGGTCTTGTTGGCGTCGCCAAATGCGATTCCATGGATTTTAGCCCCGACCTTCAGTAGCGGATTTCTCGCCATTGAAAAACCAACGGGAAATCTGGCTTGGCGTACGCAGAAATTTGGCGGGATCTATTATTTAAAGAGGGTTGCCGGTAATTTTCTCTTCGGCTCGGCTAACGGCCTATTTTCACTGAGCGATCCATCGATAACGCAGTTTGCAAGTATGGACGGCAGGACCTTTCTCAGCCTGCTGGTGGACGAAGCCCAACAGGTTCAGCTGGTGACTTCGGAAGGAACTCAAAAAGTTGGAGAAGGCATAGCCCCGGAATCCTCCGTTTCATGGCCCAGATCCAATGGCGCAGATGTTCGTGATTCATATCTGCTGTTTAATCGGCAGCACGTCTCTCTCCTCACCCGATACGTCAACGGCCTTGCCGTGGCCGGCGACACGGCGGCAGTCGCGCAGGACCAGGGCATCACGATGCTCGACCGCACCGGAGCGAACCGCTTCACGGCCATTCCGGCCATCGCGGGTTCGCTTGCCAGCGACGGGCATAATTTCCTCGTCGGCACCGCCACGCAGGGCGTGCAGGTCCTGTCCACGGACGGACGGATCACCGGGCAACTTGGCACCGGTCGCGCCACCGTGCGCACGGTGCGCCCGGGCAAGACCGCCCTGCTCTTCTGGGACGGCGCCATCCTCGACTCCGACGCCAGCACCCTGGGTCGCATCACCTGGGGCAATCCCCGCGATGCCGCCTTCGTGCAGGATCGCCTGGCCGTGCTCGTGACGCGGCCGGACCGCGACCCCGTCGTGGGCCTGCTGGAGGGCGACAAATGGCAACCCCTCGAGGTGCCCGGACTGGCCGAGATCGGTGCCGAGAAAATCGCCGCCACCCACGAATTCCTCTTCGCCGCCGGACCACGCGGCGTCATCCGCGTGCGCCTGCCCCTGGCCAAGTCCTCCCCACCCGCCGCCGACTGGGTCTGGTCCGCCCCGGTGTCCGCCGGCCTGGTCCGTTTGCCGGACTCCGCCATGGACCGAGCCACCGTCCGGGCCCAAACCCGCGATCTCGCGCCGGCCCCGGCCACTTTCCTGCGGCTGCGCAAGTCCGATGGCAGCTGGGAAACCCTGCGCGCCGGGACGGACTTTCCGTTGCCGGTCGGCTGGGGCGAGACGGCCGTCACCCTGCAGGCCGAGCGCAACGGGCTTCTCACCGAATCCGCCTTCACCATCGTGCGCCCCTGGCCGTGGTGGCTGCGCACCTGGGCCTGGCCGCTCCACGCGCTGGCCCTGGGCGGCCTGGTCTTCGGCCTCGTGCGCTGGCGGACGCATGCCTTGCGGCGGCGCAACCTCGAGCTGGAGGCGCACGTCAACGAGCGCACCGCGCAGCTGCGCAAGGCCAGCGCGGCGAAGGAGGAATTCCTGGCCAGCATCAGCCACGAAATCCGCAACCCGCTCAACGGCGTCGTCGGCATCTGCGCCATGCTCGCCGACCGTGATGTCGGCCCGCGCGAACGCGTGCTCGTGCGCACGCTCGGCGGCTGCGCCGACCAGCTCCGCTCGATGCTCGACGACATCCTCGATTTCTCGCGCCTCGACCGCAACCAGGTCACCATGACCAACGTGGACTTCGAGGTCGGCGCCCTCGTCGAGGAGGCCGCCCGGGCCATGGATCCCGACCTCGCCGCCTGCGCGCTGATGCTGCCGGAGCAAACCGCCTGGCTCCACGGCGACTCGGGCAAGCTCCGCCAGATCGTCTGCAACCTGATCTCCAACGCGCTGAAATACGGCGTCCCGCGCGAGGCCGGCGTGGAGGTGCGCCTCGTCTCCGCCGGCAGCGGCCGCTCGCGCCTGCGCCTCGCGGTCCGCAACAGCGGTCCCACCATCCCGCCCGGGGAACTCAACCGCCTCTTCGAATCGTTCCAGCGCGGGTCCAACACCGCCAACATCCCCGGCTCCGGCCTCGGCCTCGCCGTCTGCCGCCGCCTGGCCCAGGCCATGGGCGGCCGCATCACCGCCGCCAGCCAGGACGGGGTCACCGAGTTCGCCCTCGAGCTCCTCCTCGCCAACGCCCAGCCGCCGGCCCCGAAGGCCGGGGTGCCCGTCCCGGTTTCCCGCGCCCTCGCCATCGAGGACGAGGATTACAACCGCATCGCCCTCGGCCACGTGCTGAGCCAGCTCGGTTATGAGGTCCACTGGGCCGCCGACGGGGCCAGCGCGCTCAAGCTTGCCGCCGCCAACCAATACGACCTGGTCCTCACCGACTGGCGCCTGCCCGACACCGACGGCGGCACGCTTTGCCGGCAGCTCGTCAACCTCCTGCCCCGGCCCACCCCGCCCATTGTCGCCGTCACCGCCTACACCACCCAGGAAAAGCTCGAGGAGGCGCGCGTCGCGGGCATGACCGGTTTCGTCACCAAGCCCGTCACGCGGGAAAAGCTCGAGCGCGTCATCATCGGCCTTTCCGAGGGCCTGCGGCCGAAGCGCTCGCTCGACACGCATACCGCCGGCGCCCTGGCCGGCAATCCGCTGGCCTCGCTGGGGGACCTCGCGCCCTCGGCCGAACAGCTGGCCGAGGGGATCGCGCAGAAATGGCAGGCGGTGGCCGCCATGGCCCGGCTGCAGGATCCGCGCACCGGGACCGAGGCGCATGCCCTGCGCTCCCTGCTCCTGCTGGCCACCGAGGAGGCCGCGGCCGAGCAGGTCGCCCTGCTGGAACAGGCCGCGGACGAGGCCGACTGGTCCGCCGTGCTGCGCCTGCTCCCGTTTGCCGGGGAGGAGATCGCCCTCACGCAGTCGCGCCTCAGGATGTGAGCCGGTTTTTGGCCGCAGCCGCCTTGGAGTCAAACACCAGCCCGTGCCGGATGGCGCAGTCGATCAGCTGCTCGATGTTGTGCAGGTCGAGTTTGCGCATGATGCGCTTGCGGTGATCCGCGACATTGGTCGCGGTGCAACCCAGCAGGGCGGCGATTTCCTCGTTGGCGAGCCGCTGGCCCAGCAGGCCCAGGATCTGCTGCTCGCGCGGCCCGAGGAATTTCAGCGGCGACGACGGATCGCGCGCGCCGGCGCTGATCAGTTCCATCACATGGCGGGAGATGACCATCGCGCCGGCCATCGCCTTGCGGATGAGGTCAACGAGCTCCTTTTCGCTGTCGTTCTTGTGCGCGAGGCTGATCCCGGCGCCCTGCAGCTGCTTGAACGGGAACTGCGCGCCGATGGAGCTCACCGCCACCAGGACCGTGGCGCCGCCGCGGCCGGCCCGCTCCATCGCCCAGTCCAGCGTGCTGCCGTCGCCCAGATCAATGTCGAAGAGGATCAGTTGCGCCTGCTCCAACTCGGCCGTCCGTTGCGTGAGCTCGGCCATCGAACCAATGCTGACGATCTCGGCGGCCCCGCAATGCTTGCGCAGCAGCGCACTGAAATAGTCGCGCATCAGGGTTTGGTCTTCGATCACGGCCGCCCGCATGTGCAAGCTCTAGGTCTTCCGCGGGCCGGCATCAAGTTTCCCCCGCCGGATAGGCAAACAACCCCACTTCTCAGCGGGCCATCCGCACACGCAGGGTGTATTTGCTCGCTCCCGGATTGGCCGAGGTGAACCGCACCGCCTCGGTCGCCTCCCCGGCGATGGTCAGCGTCCGGAACGGGGTCTCATCGCCCGTGGTGAAACCCTGCTCGTCCTTGAACACACAGTTGATCTGCACCTTCAGGTCGCCGTCCTCGCGATTGCGCAGGCTGGCAACCACCTCCAGACGGCCGTCGGGCAGCCGGCGTTCCTGCAGGTTCGTGCAACTCACCGCCGCCTGCGCGACCTTGTCGAGATGCGTGAATTTGCCCGTGTCCTCGATGGAATACTTGGTGGAATCCTGCGGGCGCGACGGCCCGGTGGCGCAGCCGGCCAGCAGGAGGAACACCGCGGTCACGGCGGCGAGGGACAGTTGCTTGGTGTTCATGGTGGGTGTGGGGGATGCTCCGACCCGCGACAGGCGGGTTGGTTCGGCCATTGTGCGGTGCAAATGAACCGAGCCAAGCCTTGAGCGCAACCTGCTGCAGGCTTGGCCTGCGCCCCGCCGGCCGCCAGTCTGCCGCCATGCCCCGCCACGTTCTCGCGCTCGACCAAGGCACCACCTCCTCGCGGGCCATCGTCTTCGACCGTCGCGGCCGTCCCCGCGCCACCGCCCGGCAGGAGTTTTCGCAGCACTATCCGCAGCCCGGCTGGGTCGAGCACGATCCCGCCGACCTCTGGGAAACCTCGCGCCTCACCGCCCTCGCCGCCCTCGCCCAGGCCAATCTCACGGGCCGCGACCTCGCCGCCATCGGCCTCACCAACCAGCGCGAGACCACCCTGCTCTGGGACCGCCGCACCGGCCGGCCGCTGCATCGGGCCATTGTCTGGCAGGACCGGCGGACCACGGCCCTGTGCGCCCGGTTGAAACGGCAGGGCCTCGAGCCGCTCTTCCGCCGCACCACCGGCCTGCTGCTCGATCCCTACTTCTCCGGCACCAAGCTTGCCTGGCTCCTCGACCACATTCCCGGCGCCCGCCGGCGCGCCGGCCGCGGCGAACTCGCCTTCGGCACCGTGGACACCTGGCTGCTCTGGCAGCTCACCGGCGGCCGCGTGCACGCCACCGATGCCTCCAACGCCTCGCGCACCCTGCTGCTCAACCTCCGCACCGGCGATTGGGACGACACGCTGCTCAAGGTCCTCCGCATCCCCCGCGAACTCCTGCCGGCCGTCCGCGACAGCAGCGGCATCCTCGGCGAAGTGACCGGCGTGCCCGCCCTCCGCGGCGTGCCCATCGCGGGCATCGCGGGCGACCAGCAGGCGGCGCTCTTCGGCCAGGCCTGCTGGCGGCCGGGCATGGCCAAGAACACCTACGGCACCGGCTGCTTCCTGCTGCTCAACACCGGGACCAAGCCGGTCGCCTCGAAGCACCAGCTGCTCACCACCATCGCCTGGCGCATCGGCGGAGAAACCGAGTACGCCCTTGAGGGCTCCGTGTTCATCGGCGGCGCCGTGGTGCAGTGGCTGCGCGACGGCCTCGGCCTTATCGCGCGCTCCGCCGACATCGAACCGCTCGCCGCCCGCGTGCCCGACAACGGCGGCGTCTGCCTGGTCCCGGCCTTCGCCGGCCTCGGCGCCCCGCACTGGGACCCGGCCGCCCGCGGCCTCATCACCGGCCTCACCCGCGGCACCACGGCCGCCCACCTGGCCCGCGCCGCGGTCGAAAGCATCGCCTTCCAGAGTGCCGACCTCATCGGCGCCATGCAGGCCGATGCGGGGCTCCGCCTGCACGAACTGCGCGTGGACGGCGGGGCCACCGCGAATAACGCCCTCCTGCAATTCCAGTCCGATCTCCTGCGCGTCCCCGTCGTCCGCCCGCGCACCACCGAGACCACCGCCCTCGGCGCCGCCTACCTCGCCGGCCTGGCCGTCGGCTTCTGGAAAAGCCGGGCCGAAATCGCCCGTTTCTGGTCCGCCGACCGCACCTTCCGGCCCAAGGCCGCCCCCGCCGTCATGCGCCGGATGCAGGCCGACTGGCACCGGGCGGTGGACCGGGCCAAGTGCCTGCCCTGACAACGCGGCGACCCGTGGTCCCGGTCAGGCCGGATGACACAATTCCGCTCAAAACCGCCAGCATACTTCGGATTGTGTCCGCCCCCGGTTTACTTCACGATTTACCCGATGTCGCACTCCAAGCTCCGCCGTCGCGTCTTTTCCCTACCCCTGCTCGGCAGTCTGCTCGCTGTTTCCCTGATCGCGGCTGACTCCCCGGAAATCACCTCCCTTCGTACCAAGGCTGAACGGGGTAACTCCATTGCCCAATACAACCTGGGGCTCGCCTACGCCACCGGCCGTGAGACCACCCGTGATCTGGCTGAAGCCTATGTCTGGCTCACCCTTGCCGAGGAAAATGGCACCACGGGCAAGGCCGTCCGCACCCTGCTGGCCGACATGAGCTCCGCGGAATTGGCCGAAGGCCAGCGTCGCCTGGAATTGCGCCGCAGCCAGAGCCAGCGCCCGGGCCGCACCGTCACCACCACCGCCCCGGCCGACACCGCCCGTATCCAGGCCACTACCTCTGGTCCGACAATCGGTCCGGGCGCAGGCCCGGCCCCGACCGAGACCGCCCGCCCAGCGCCCGGCGCCACCCGCAATGCCTCCGGCCCGGTCACCCCCGCGGAGATCCGGACCGAAACCGAGCAGGCCAGCAACCTCAGCGTCGAACTTGCCGCCGCCTGGAAGGAGGCCGATGCCCTCAAGACCGCGCTCACAGCCGCCGAATCCGCAAGGAACCAGACCAATCAGGCCCTCGCCGCCGCCACGGCCGAACTCGCCGCCCTGCGCGCCAGCCAGGGAGCCGCCGCCGGCAATGCCGAAGCCCAGCTGCAACAGCAACTCGGGCAGGCCCAGGCCGCCACGACGGCGCTCAACGCCCGGATCCAGACCTTCGAGACCGCGGTGGCCCAGCGCGAACAGGAACTCGCCGAGGCCCGGCAGGCCCTCGCCGCCGCCAACGAGCGTATCGCCGCCCTCACCACCGCCCAGGCCGCCATCGAGGCCCGGCTCAACACCCTCGCCGCCACCGGCGAGGAAGCCGCCCGGCTCGCGCAACAGCTCGCCGTCACACAGGCGCGACTTGACGCCGTGGAAAAGCAGGCCGCCACCGCTGACACCGTGGCCAGACAGGCCGACGAAGTCCGGGCCGAGTCCGCCGCCCTCAACGCCCGGCTCGCCGCCGCCATCTCGGAAAAGGAAGCCCTCGGCACCCAGTTGGCCGACGCTCAAAAGACCGCCGCCACCTTCAGCGCCAATGAACGCGAAATGGCCGATCTCGCCGCCGCCCGGGAACGCGCACTCGTCGAATCGCAGGCCGCGATCTCCACCGCCAACCAGCGCATCACCGAACTCACCGCCCGCCAGACGGAACTTGAAGCCTCTCTCGCGGCCCGGCCCACCGCACCCGCCGGGGATCCGGCCGCCGTCACCCAGGCCCGGGCCGAAGCCGACGCGCTCAGGTCGCAACTCGCCCAGGCCGCCGCCGACCGCGATGCCCTGGTCCGGCAACTCGCCGACGCCCGGGCCGCCGGCGCCCAGTACAATGCCCTGAAATCCCAGCTCGAAGACACTACCACCGAACTGGCCCAGGCCCGCGCAGGCTTGGTGAAATCCGCGCAGGAGCGTTCCTCTCTGACCGCGCAACTCGCCCAAGCCGAGTCCGCCATTGCCGAGGCCCGCCGTGAGGCCGGCGCACTCAGCTCCCGCGCCGTCGAGTCTGCCGCCGAAAAAGCCGCGCTCACGGCGCAGCTCACCGCCGCGTTTGCCGGAAAAATCGCCGGTGCCGAAACCGCGCTCGAGGCCGAGAAGGACGCCGCGCGCCAGGCCCGCGACGCCGCGGCGGCGGAAATCGCCAGCCTGCGTCAGCAACTGGCCGCCGCCCAGTCCGGCAGCACCTCCGCCCTTGCCGCGCTGCGCCAGCAGCTCGACGAGGCCCAAGCCGCGCAGGCCGCCCTGGAGGCGAAAAACCGCGCCCTGGCCAGTGCGGCCCCCGCCTGGCCCGACCTGCGCGAAAAAACCCAGGCGCTGGAATCACAACTCGAGGCGGCCCGCGCCGAACTGGCCGGACTCAACCGCCGGCACAGTGAGACGGAAACTGCCCTGGCCGGCGCCGAACAATCCCTCGGTCGCGCCACCGAGCGCATCAAGGAGCTTTCCACCAGTCAGGCCTCGCTTGAATCCCAGTTGAATTCCCGCGCCGAGGCCGGCGACAAGGCCGCCCGTCTCGCCCAGGAACTCGCCACCGCCCAGGCCGCCACCCAGCAGGCCGAGCAGGCGCGCGCCGATACCGAACGCCGGCTCGCCACCCTGGCAGACCAACACGATGGCCTCGCCCGGCAACTCGAAGCGGCCCAAGCCGCCACCCTCTCCGCCAACAGCCGCCTGGCCGAGCTGACGGCGGAAAAGGACACTTTCGCCCGCCAGCTCACCGCGACCCAGTCTGTCATCGCCGGCCTCGAAGCCAGGAATCGCGAACTGAGCTCGGCTGCACCCGCTTATCCCGACCTGCGCCAGCAAACCCGGGATCTGGAGACGCAGCTAGCCGGCACCCGGGCCGAACTCGCCACGCTCGACCGACAGCACAACGAGTCGGCCGCCGCGCTGTCCCAGGCCAACGACCGCATCAAGGAACTCTCCACCAGCCAGGCCGCCCTGGAGGCCCAGCTCAACACCCGCGCCCGGTCCGGGGATGAGTCGGCCCGCCTCGCGCAGGAACTGGCGGAGCTGCGTAACACCGCCGCCACTGCCGCCCAGGGCGCCCAGTCCGAGATCGCCGGCCTGCAGGGCAAACTCGAGGCCGCCACCCGGGAACTGGCCGACACCCGCACCGCGCTTGAATCATCCCGGACCGAGTTCGCCGAAAAAATCTCCGGCCTGACCGCCGGCAATTCCGCCCTCGCGCAGGAACTGGCCGGTGTCCGGACCGAGCTCGAAAACTCCGCCGCGGCCGCCGGAAACGCCGCCGCCGAAATCGCCACCCTGCGCACCCAGCTGACCGAGGCCCAGGCGACCACCGCCACTTTCACCGCCAGACAGCGCGAGCTGACTGAAAGCATCGCCGCCCGGGACCAGGCCCTCGCCGAGGCCCAGACCGCGGCCGCCGCCGCCAATGAGCGCATCGCCGCCCTCACCGCCTTGCAGCCCGAATCCGCCGATCTGCGCCGCACGGTGGTTGGACTCAACACCCAGCTCGCGGAACTCGGCGCCGCAAAGGACGACCTGGCCCGCCAGCTGGCTGAATCCCAGTCCGCCCTCGCCGGTCTCGAAGCCAGGAATCGCGAGCTGACCTCGGCCGCGCCCGCCTGGCCCGATCTGCGCGAGCAGACCCAGGCGCTGGAGACGCAGCTCACCAGCACCCGCGCTGAAGCCGCCACGCTTGACCGCGAGCGCAACGAGTCGGCCGCCGCCCTGGCCCTTGCCAACGACCGCATCAAGGAACTCTCCTCCAGCCAGGCTGCAATCGAGGCCCAGCTTAATGCCCGTGCCCAGTCCGGCGAAGAGACGGCCCGTCTCGCCCAGGAAATCACGACGCTCCGTAATGCGGCCGCCCAGGCGCAAACCGAGGTCGCCGCCGCCAACCGCCGCCTGGCCGAACTGACGGCGGAAAAGGATGCCCTGACCCGTCAGCTCGACGAAACCCAATCCACCCTCGCCAGCCTCGAGGCGAAAAGCCGCGAGGCGGTTGTTACCGCACCCGCCTACCCCGACCTGCGCAGCCAGGTCCAGGCGCTGGAATCGCAATTGTCCGCCGTGCGCACGGAACTCAGCTCCGCGCAGGCCGCCGCGCAAAAGTCCGGCGACGAAAACACGGCCCTCGCCGCCCAGTTCGCCGCGGCCCAAAATGAAAAAGCCGAGGCCCAGCGCTCACTCGCCGCGGGTTCCGCCGAGCTCGCCGCGCTGCGGGTCAGTGTTTCCCGCCTGCAAAGCGAACAAAGTGGCGCCACCGCCAATGCGGGCCGCGCCGAGGAATTGCAGCGGGAACTGGCCGCCGCCCAGTCCGCGGCCACCGAACTTGCCACCCGCAACCAGGCCCTGGAGGACACCGCCGCCGAGCGCGGTCGCAGCCTCGCCGAGGCCCAAACCGCCCTGGTCAGCGCCCAGCGCCGGGTCAACGAGCTGACCGACGAGCAAACCGCGCTCAAGGCCGCCACCCCGGCGCAGGCCGCGGCACCCGCGATCGATTCCCGCGCCCTCAGTGCCGCGCAGGCCGCCGCCGAGGCCGCCCGCCGGGAAGCCGCCGCCCGCGCCGTGACCATCGAGCAGCTCACCGCGGAGCGCGCCAATCTCGCCCATAGTCTCGAACAGGCGACCTCACGCAGCGATGAGCTCGCCCGCCGACTGACCGCCACGGAACAGGCCCTGACCGCCGCCCAGGCGGCCCCGGCGACCGCCCCCGCGCCTTCGCTCCAGCCTGAGCTCGACGACACCAGGGCCAAACTCGCCACCGCCCTGAACAGCTTCAGCCAGCTCGAACGCGAGAATGCCGCGCTCAAGGCCAATGCCGCCCAGGCCGCCGAACTCGCCACCGCGCAAACCGCGCTGACGGAGAAGCTCGCCGCCGCCGAACAGGCCGCCCGCGACCTGGAAAGCGAACGCAACACCCTGCGTCAGCAACTCGCGAACCTCGCCAGCCAGCCCGCACCGGCCGCCCCGGCTGATCCGGCGCCTTTGGCGGATGCGGAAGCCAAGCTGGCCACCGCCTTGCGCAGCTTCAGCCTCCTGCAAAGCGAGCACGACCGCACCAAGGCCGAGGCCGGGCAGCTCGCCGCCCGCAAAGCCGAACTCGAAGCCGAACTCGCCGGCAGTCGGACGACGGCGAACGCGCAGGTCTCAAACCTGCAGGAGCAGCTCGCCACCACCTCCGCCACGGCCGGTCAGGTCGAGATTCTCCGCACCCAGCTCCGCCAGATCCAGGACCAGCTCGGCGCCCTCACCACGGAGAACGCCCAGTTGCGCACGCGGCTGGCCATCACCGCCCCGGCACCCGGCACCACGCTCGGCACGCCCACCCGGCCCGGCACACCGGCCGCGGCCGCCGCCGCCACCCCGCCGCCCGCCCCGGTCGCCGCCCCCGCGCCGCGCACCCATACGGTCGTCTCCGGCGACACCCTCACCCGCATCGCCCGTCAGTATTACGGCGACAGCCGGCGCTGGCCCGAAATCTTCGAGGCCAACCGCACCGACCTCCCCGACGAACGCAGCCTGCGGGTCGGCATGCAGCTGACGATCCCGTGATCGCGATACCGAAAACCGGATACCGGACACCGGAAAGATAGGACCTGAGGAACTACAAAAACTCAGTTTTCTCCTGCTTTCCTGAGTTCCAGATTCGTTTTTCAGCGGCCCACTAGGACCGGGGTCGGACTATCCGGTATCCGGTCTCCGCCATCCGGTATTCACACCGTTCCTGCCGGCATTGCCTCCGGACCGTTCTTGGTGTCTATTGCCTCCATGAATGCGACCCGCCTTCTCGTTTTTCTGTGCGCAGCGACTTCACTGACCGCCCAGACTCCCGCCGCGGATGCACCCGCTCCCGCCCCGGCGCCTGCAGCCGCGGAAGCTCCCGCCGAGTCCACTCGTCTGGCCGACACCGAGGACAGACTTTCCACCGCCCTGCGCAGCTTCAGCCTGATGCAAAAGGAAAACGACCGGCTGCTCGCCGACTCCCGCCGACTGACTGACGCCAACACTTCACTCGTCGCGCAGCTCGCCGAGGCCCGCGCCCAGATCACCGGCCTGCAGGAACAGCTGGCCACGGTTTCCGCCACCGCCGCCCAGGTCGAAATCCTCCGCACCCAGCTCCGCCAGATCCAGGACCAGATCAATGCCCTCACGGCGGAAAACACCGGGCTCCGCACCCGTCTGGCCATCACCTCCGCGCCTCCCGGCAGCATTCTCGGCGTGCCCACCCGTCCCGGCTCCGCCGCGCCCGCCGCCAGTCCGGCGGAACCAGCCGCGCCCGCGATGGCGGACCTCAAAACCCCGGAGGCGCGTTTCCACACCGTGGTGGAAGGCGACACCCTTTCCCAGATTGCCCGCCAGTATTACGGCGACAGCAAGCGCTGGGCCGAAATCCTCGAGGCCAACCGCGACCAGCTCGCCGACGAGCGCAGCATGCGCTTCGGCATCAAGCTGCGCATCCCGTAAGCGCAGTCGCGTCACTCCGGCAGCGCATCGCCCGCGAGGGCAAGGCACTGCATGATGGCGAGGCCGGTCTGGGCGGTGTCGTTGGTCGAGACATGGACCGCCTCGTCCACCGGCCGCAGGACCACCGGGCCCTTCAGCCGCTTCGCCGCGGGCTTGTCCGGACGCGGGCCCCACTCGGGGGTTTGCAGTTCCACCCAGGCCCGGGCCGCGAGCGCCCGGTCGCCCAATTGCCTCGCCGCATAGGCGGTGAGCCGCGAGTGCCCCTGCCGGAGGTTGTTGCCGCGGAGCGGCGCACCGAGGCGCTGCTGCTGCACTTCCTTCGGCGCGCTGTAGAGCTCGCAATAGTCGAGCCAGGCCTTCTTGAACTCCGGCACATCGAGCAACTGGATCAGCTCGGCGCAGACCTCCGGCAGGCCGAAGACCGCACTGAGGTGGGAGATCGCCACCTTGTCCGAGGTGATCCGGTCGAATTTCCCGGTGTCGAGGTGCATGGGCGCACTGGCGGAGAAAAAGCCGCGCGGCTGCCCCGCGATGGACCGCATGCTGTTGAGCAGGCGCTCGCGCATCCGCGGATCGCCGGTGCGCTCCCACTCGGTGAGCCACGCGCCCGCGATCGAACCCCAGTCGGTGCCGAAGCCCAGCCCGGCCAGGTTCGGATCCTTCGGCGCCTCGCGGGCCAGGTCGCCCCGCTCGGCGGCGGCGAACAGCTTGCGGCCGGGCGGGATGCGGACCAGGGCCCGCGCCGCCTCCAGCTGCTCGCGCATGAGGTCGCCCACGCGTTCATCGCCGGTCAGGTAATAGTAGTAGCGCCGGTTGACGGCGGTGCTGATGCGGAGCTGCTTCGCGCTGCAGCCCCAGTGCAGGACGTTGTGCCGTGAACCGAGCGGGGCGAAGCGCCCGATGTGGTGCACATCCACCTCGCCCGTGTGGCGGGTCATCGCCTCGGCGAAACGGAAGACATCCGCCCGGCCGGTGCGCAGGAAGTAGAGCCAGAGCCAGATGTCGGTGGAGAGCTCGGAGTTGTCCCACGCAAAGCCGCCGACGTCGTAGCGCCACTCATGGCGGTCGGCATCGTAGGTGTGCATGACGTCGCCGTAATTCCAGTACCCGTACCAGCGGCGCTGCTCCTGCTGGCCGAGATAGAAATCGAAGAACCAGGCCAGCTTGTCCTCCAGCCCGGCCCGGGCCGGCGTGGAGCGGTCCACCGGGCTCCACATGCCGCCGAACACGGCGCAGCTGTGCAGGTAATCCGGCGTGGCCATGAGCACCGGCGGCGTGCGCAGCACCGCCGCCAGCTCCGCGAGGCGGTCGCGCGACGGCGTCGCGGCGGCGGCCCACAGCATGAGCTCGCTGGTGCGGGCCACGCCCTCGGGCGAGTCAAAGCCGGGCTCGTAATCCTCATAGGTGATCTCGAGTCCGCCGTTGTACTGCTTCGCGTAGGTGTCCTGCCCCATGCCGTCATGATAGGGCCGCAGGTCCATGGCCGCGGCCCCGGGCGCCCACATCCAGACGGTGGCCTCGGCGGCGTCACCCGTGGCGCCGCGGATATCGAGCTGGGCCGGGTGGCTCTGCCAGAAATTGCGGAGACCGAAGGCCACGCC
Source organism: Opitutaceae bacterium (assembly GCA_016715765.1). Classification (GTDB taxonomy): domain Bacteria; phylum Verrucomicrobiota; class Verrucomicrobiia; order Opitutales; family Opitutaceae; genus UBA2377. Next base: position 127,474 of record JADJZJ010000007.1, on the reverse strand, counting down.
GCCCTCGGGCGTGCCGACATAGCCGAGCCCGCCGGCCCGCTGACCCTGCGCGGCGTTGAGCCACGTGCAGTCCCCGCGCGTGCGCTTGTGGATCACGAAGCCGTCGGCGTTCGATTGGAAAAGTGTCCAGTCGGCGAAGGCCGGGATGTAGTCGAGGCGGTCGGCCACGCCCCGGCCCCAGGTCGCCGGTGCCGGGGTGGCCTCACCCGCGTACTGCGCCGCCCTGGCCGCCGCTCCCGGGTCGCGGCGCAGGCCGGTGAGCGTGCGCACGGCCTCGCCGAACAGGCCGGCATCCTGGCCGGCGAAGCGCACGTGGCGGTCGTGCAATGCGCCGCGCAGCGGCACGTGGAAGCGCACGCCGAGCCCGCGGATGAAATCCTTCCGCGCGTCGCCGTCGAAGACGATGGTGTGCATGAGCCGCACCGCGTCGCCGCCCGCGTAGAAATAAAGCCTCACGACAAAGGGCAGCCAGGCGCGGCCGGCGCCGGCATGTTTGCCCTCGAACTTCACAACGGCCCGCACGGGACCGGTTTGTTCAACGGTCACGCGCTCAATGGTGCCGGTGAAATTTTCGGTACGGATCGCCCCTGCGTCGCTGCGGTCCTCGCGCAGGCAGACCAGCCTTCCGTCGCGGGCGATCTCGCGGCCGTCGCGGGTGAGGCTGCGGATGAGCACGTCACCGCTGCGGGCGAGCCGGGCCCTGATGACACCGGTATCAATTTCGATGGCGTCAGCCGACTCCGTCACGGTGAGTGCCTGGCCCGGGGCCGTCGGCGCACCGGCGGCCAGTTGCAGCGCCTCCGCCACGGCGGCGCCGGCGGGGATGGCGTGGGCGGTCCACTTCAGCGAACCATCGGGCCAAGTGGCCAGCGGCCAGCTCTGCACCGGGACGGCGTCACCGGCGGCGGTTTTGAGCGCGAACGCCGTGCCGGCGGCCTGCGTGCCGCGCGGCCAGGGCACCCCCCAAGTGGTGCCGGGTTGCACGCTGGGTGCGGCGCTGTCGAGCCAACGGAGCGGTGCGATGCCGGGCGTGAGTGGCGCGGCGGGCGCCGGCTTGGGCGCTTCGGACGCGCGCAGCGTGGTGGCGAGGTGCGTGGCGGCGGCGGCCAGCGCGGTTTTGGCGACGAATTCGCGGCGGGTGAGCGGGGTCATGGACGTAAGGGAGTTTTAGGGGGAAGTTTAAGTTTAAGAGCGGGGGGGTGAGCGCTGGAATCCAATCTTTCTCTTTCCTCTTTATCTTTCTCTTTCGTCAGGAGTCCATCGGCCCGGTTCGTACTCGTTCTCGTAATCGTTCTCGTTCTCGACGAACTCCGCTGAGGTTCGAGAACGAGAACGATTAAGAGAACGAGAACGATGTCAGGTGACGGGGAGAAAGATTAAGAGAAAGAGGAAAGAGAAAGATGGATGGGCCGCGATGGGTGCGGGGGCTCAATCCAGGTGAAAAACTTCCTTCAAATCCGAGGCCACCGGACTGTGATCCGGGTTCGAGGGCATGATGTCGCCCATGTGCTTCCACCAGCGCTGGCACTCGGGAGTCTTGGCGATGGCGGCCCAGCGGGCCTCGTCCTCCACCTCGACGTAGCCGAACAGCCGGTGCGTCGCCGGATGCAGGAAAATGGAGTAGTTGTGGACCCCGTGGGATTTGAGCACGGCTTCCAGGTCCCGCCAGATCGGGCTGTGCCGGCGCTGATATTCAGCTTCCTGACCGGGGTGGACTGACATGAGGAAGGCTTTTCGGATCATGGTGAAGCAAGGGTAGGGTTGACCGGCCGGGATGGGCAATCCCCGGCCGCAACCGTAGCGTGCAGGGAAACGCGCCATTTACCGCTCGAATGAATTCGGACCGTCCGGGATTTTCGTTGAACCCGGTCGCCAAAGCTGGCTCCTAAACTCGGCCCTATGCCCACCCCCACCCTGCGCACCCTGGCCCGCGAGCTCGGTCTGTCCCGCACGACGCTGTCGGACGCCCTGCGCGGCTCCCCGCGGGTCAAGGCCGAGACGGTCGCCCGCGTGCGCGCCGCGGCCAAGGCGGCGGGTTACGAACGCAACCCGCTCACCGGCGCGGTGATGTCCCAGCTCCGCCGTTCGCGCGGGCAGCAGTTCCGCGGCGTCCTGGCGGTGCTCGACCTGGTCGAACCGGGGCATCCGCCCCTCGCCGCCCGCTACAATGACTCCCTGATGAGCGGCATCTCCGCGCGCGCCGACGACCTTGGGTTCAAGGTGGAACGCTTTGTGGTCGGACCCGAGGGGCTCACCCTCCAGCGGCTCGACACCATCCTGCACACCCGCGGCATCCAGGGGCTGATCATCTTGCCGGCGGTCGGCTTTCCGGACCTGTCCGCCCTGAGCTGGAACCGCTACACGGCGGTGTACGCCGACTATTTCATCGATCACCCGCCGCTGCACTGCGTGTGCTCGGACCACTACCGCTCGATGATCGCGCTGCTGCACGAGTTGCACGAGCGCGGCTACCGGCGGCCGGGGCTGTTCATGGAAATCTCCCTCGATGAGCGGCTGCAGTTCCGCTGGGAGGGCGCCTTCCTCGCCCTGCAGAAATACCTGCCCGACATCACCGAGGTGCCCGCCCTGCAATTGCGCGAGATCACCCGCGAGGCCTTCCAGGCCTGGTTCCGCCAGCACAATCCCGATGTCGTGCTCGGGCACTTCCCCGAGGCCATGGACTGGATGAAGGCCTGCGGGGCGAAAATGCCCAAGTCGCACGCGTTCGTGTGCCTGAATTCCCTCCGCACCTCGGGCGACTGCGCGACGCTCGACTTCCAGACCCCGGTGCTCGGCGGCCGCGCCTGCGAACTGGTGATCGGCCAGCTGCTGCACAACGAATTCGGCGTCCCGAGCCAGCCGTCGCTGACGACGATTCCCGCGCGGCTGATCGAGGGGCCGACGCTGCGGCCGGTGAAGGCCGGCGCCGCCAAGGCGGCGCGCTGAATGAGGCAACGCTCAACGTTCAACACTTAACGCTTAACGCTCAAGGGCCGGAAGCCTTGCCGACGTCGCTACGAGCGTGAGCGAATGGATGTTCGGCATTCGTAGCGGTTTGTCCACTCGCTCACGCTCGTAGCGACCTGGGAGCGCGACCGCCCTCGGTCGCAATCGTGCGCATGCACATGCCCTACAGCCCGACGAGTGCGCCGAAACATGGCTTTGAAAATTCGGCAACCAACCACGCTCCGGGTAAATTGCGACCGAGGGCGGTCGCGCTCCCAGGTCGCACTTGAGCGTTAAGCGTTAAAAGTTAAACGTTGAGCGTTTTTCACTTCTCTACTTCCGCGCCCACCCCGCAAACGGCGCCCCGGAGATCTTCTTCAATTCCGCGGCCACAATCGCCGCATTCAACTCCGCCCCGGCCCGGCTGGTGTGCGTGTGCGGATCGGCAAAAAGTGCGTCCACGGCCGCCGCGCCCATTTCATCGTAACGCTGCGCGACCAGCCCATTGAGATCAATGAAGGCCACGCCTTCCTCCGCGGCGACCTGCCGGGCCCAGCCGCCATAGCCATCGGCCCCGCTGCGGACGATCCGGCCTTCTTTCCAGGTCTTGCGCGGCACCAACGAGCAGACCACCGGGGTCGCACCCGCCGCCTTCGCCTCACGGATGTTCTGCCGCAGGTACCAGCCGTAGGTGTGCACGACCTCGGGCTGCCCGGTGAGAATGTTGTCGATGGCCTCGGTCTCCTCGCCCGTGCCCTTGATCGTGCCGCGGGCGCGCTGGTCGTCGTTGAGCGGAGCGGGATCGTTGTGGCCAAACTGCATGACCACCCAGTCGCCGGGCTTGAGCAGCATGAGGGCGCGTTCCCAGTGGCCCTGCGTGCGGAAGGTGCGGCTGCTGAGACCCCCGATCGCCCGGTTGACGATGTTCACCTTCGCCGGATCGAAATGGTCACCCAGCGAATCGCCCCAGCCCCATTGTCCACCTTCACCATCACCGCGTCCATTGCGCACGGTGGAATCGCCGATGAGGACAATGGACGGGAGCGCGGGGTCGGCCGGCTCAGGCAGGTTGAGCCAGCCGATGGAGTCGGCCCCGACGGTCTCCCCCTTGGCCGAGAGCAGCGATCCGAACGGACCTTTGCGCAAGCCTTTGAGCCCGGCCACGACCAGTGACGCGGTGAGCTCGGCGCCCGCGTCATCAGTATGGGTGTGATCCTGTTGAAACATTGTTTTCACGGCCGCTTCTCCGCGCTGCTGATAGGCATCGGCGATCAGGCGCGTGACATCCACGAACGGCACGCCGGTCCGCCGCGCCAGTTCCCGGCCCCATTCGCGGTAGCGGCCGATCCCGCGCTCCACTTTGCCGTTCGACCAGATATTGCGCACCGTGGGCGAAAGCACGATGGGGATCGCGCCCCGGGCCTTCGTGTCGGCGATCATCTTCCCCACGTACCAGCCGTAGGTGCGCACGGTCTCGGGCCGGTGAGTGACCGCGTTGAGGATGTCCTGCGACTCGTCGCCGAGTCCGGGCAGGGACCCGCGCGCCCGGAGCGGACGCGTGGAACCCGGCGGTTCCTCGTTGATCGCGCCACCGTCGTTGACGCCCAGTTGAATCAGGACCCAGTCGCCCGCCTTCACGTCCGCGAGTAATTTGTCCCAGAGCCCCTCGGTCAGGTACGTCCGGCTGCTGCGGCCGCCCCGCGCGTGGTTGGCGACATTGACCTTGGCCGAATCGAAATAGCCGGCGAACGGCACACCCCAGCCCTGCTGGACCGCCCCCTTGCCGCGCGCGGCGGTCGAGTCACCGGCAATGAAGATCGTGGGCAGGGCGGGATTCAGGGCGGCGGTTTGGGCCGCGGGATTGACCGCGAGATCGGGCGCGGGGGTCCCGGCCACAACACTGGCGAAAACAAGGGGCAGAAGCAGCAGGGGCAGGCGCATGGGAGCAGGGTGACCGATACGCGCGCCGACACAAAGCCAACCGCGGCGGACTGTTCGAGCCACCGCCGCCGGAACGGCGGCGGAACGCTCAACATTTAACGTTTAACTCTTAACGCTTAAGTACGGGCATAGTTCGGGTAGCTACGAGCGTGAGCGAGTGGGGCTTGCTCGATCTCCGATCTGCAATCCGCGAAATCTCCACTCGCTCACGCTCGTAGCTACATGGCAGGGTGGCCGCACTTCAGCGTTAAGAGTTAAACGTTAAATGTTGAGCGTTCTCCCTCCACCCCCCCACTTTTGAGCTTCGCCCACCGTCCCCGCCGTGCTGTGCTCGTAGCATGATGGCAAGGACCTTGATATCCGCCGCGGCCCTGCTTCTGGCCGGCTGCGTCACGGCCGCCGAGCCCGTCACACACCCGGGCCGCGTGCTGCACACGGACGATTTTCGCTTGGGACTATCGCAATGGGTGGTCGAACAGCAACCCGGCGGCACCGTGACCACTGCCGACGGCCGGCTCATCATTGCCGATGCCGGCGGCTGTACCGTGTGGTTCCGGCCGCCGCTGTCCGCCCCGGTGGTCATCACCTACACCGTGAAGATGTCGTCCGCCGCCCGGGTCTCGGACCTGAACTGCTTCTGGATGGCGAGCGATCCGGCGCGGCCCGACGACCTCTTCGCCGCCGGCCACGCCCGCACCGGGAAATTCGCCACCTACGACACGCTATGCACCTATTACGTGGGCTACGGCGGCAACGCCAACACCACGACCCGCTTCCGCCGCTACGACGGCACCGGCGCCCGGCCGCTCGCGCCGGAGCACGACCTGGGCGCCCCGGAATTTCTCCTGCAGCCCGACCGCGTCTACCATATCACGCTCATCGCCACCGCCGATGGGCGTGTGCAGTACGTGCGCGACGGGACCGTGATCTTCGATGTGCGGGACCCGCAGCCGCTGACGCGCGGCTGGTTCGGCTTTCGCACCGTGCAAAGCAGAATGGAAGTCAGCGACTTCCGCGTGAGCGAACCGGAGAAATAACCACGGATCACACGGATAACACGGATACAAACCGATAAACAACTGATGCACACTGATTCCAATCAGTGCAGATAAGTGTTCATCAGTGGTTCAAAGGATTGGATCCGTGCCATCCGTGAAATCCGTGGTCAAAATTCCGGTCTGCGACTACCCGGCGGCAGCACGCAAAAGCAGCACAAAGAAACCGACAATCGAACCGGAGATGGCGGCGCAGGCGAGGAAGCCGATGGTGTCCACGCGGTCCCATTTGCAGAACTCCCAGTTTGTCCGCGGAAAGAGCTTCGTGTGGTCGAAGCGATCCGGCTGGCGGCGCGTCTCCTCCAGCGCGGCCGCCTCCAGCTCGGGCGTGGCCCCGATGGGGGTCTTCATCTTGCCGTAGAACGGGAGCACGAGCTTCGGGTCGGTCGGCCGGGTCAGCAGGCTGCCGATGATGAGCACGGCGAAGGGGAACAGGCCGTCAAAGAAGAATTGCGCCGTCAGGCGCTCCGTCGGCGAGAGCGCGGCGACATCAAGGCCGGCCCGGCCGAGGACCCAGCATTCCAGGTTGAACCGGTTGAGGCCGCCGCCCGCGACCAGCGGGCTGGCCGGGTCATCGGGATTGGTGCGCACCACCTTGTTGAAATACACCGGGGCGGGGCGGCCGCTCGGCGCGAGGCTCATCTGCGTCAGCGCCGGACTCGTGCGCAGGGCCGGCACATGCGAGGCCGTCCACGGGACGATCAAAATCACGAGGGCCGAGAGCACCACGCAGCTCCAGACGGCGCGGGCGGTGACGCGGCGCCAGAAATAGGTCAGCAACACGGCGGCGCCGAAGGGCAGGTTGACCGTGAGGACCAGGTTCACGATCGAGAGAAAATCGCCCATGAGCCACGCGGAGACCGTCCCGAGGGCGAGCACCACGACGATGGTCCAGCGGGCGTAATACACGCCCTGGGTCTGGCTGAGGTCCGGCCAGAGCTGGCGGTAGACGTTGCGGACAAACAGCGAGGAGATGGCGAGCGCCTTGGCGGCGAGCGTGGACATCGTGCCGGCGAGCACGCCGGCCAGCATGAGACCGACGAGGCCGGGACCGAGCAGGCGGTTGGACATCATGCCCCAGGTGGCGTCGGGATCGGACAGGCCGCCGACACCGAACAGCGCCACGGCGATCAGGCCGGCGAAGGCCCAGAGGATGATCATGAACCGCTTCAGGTAGGTGCCCGACACGGCGCCGAAGCGCGCGGCGTACTCGTTCCTCGCGGAGCCGGAGATGCCCATGTTGTGGCTGAGTCCGCCGTTCTGCACGATGCTCACCAGCAGAATGCCGCACAGGCTCACGACCGAGAACTGCTCGGTGACGCCGGAGCCGAAGAGGTCGAACATCTGCCGCGGCACCTTTTCGGCCAGCGCCGACCAGCCGCCGATCGCATACAGCCCGGTCGGGATCAGCAGCAGGGAAAAGACAATGATGAGCACGCTCTGCAGCCCCTCGTTGACGGCCGCCGCCGCCATGCCCCCCAGCACGATGTAGGTACCCACCACGACGGAGAAGACCACGTAGAACAGCACGTCGTTGAGCACCGTGATGTAGCTGTGCAGCTCGCCGCGGGCATTGCGGTCGCGGAGCGTGTCCAGCACCGGCTGCGCCCCGGCCGGCAGCGTGCCGGCGGCGGCCTGCTTCTCGAGGAGCTTGAGCTCGTGGTAACCCTCCACCGCGGCCCGGTCCGCGGCCGTCCATTCAACCTGAGGCTTCACGACGAGCGAGGAGGCGATCTTGTAGGCGGTGACGTTGCCAAAGCCGAGGAACACGCAGGCGACCAGAATCTGGAACATCGCGTAGAAGAGGCTGAGGCTCTTGCTGGCGTAGCGGTCCTCGAACAGATCGGAGACCGTCGTGAGCCGCACGCGGCGAAACCACACGGTCATGAACCAGAAGTAGGGGTTCATGAACACGGTCTGGAACGAGAGCCAGCAACCGGGCGCGCCCTGCTGGTAGACGAAGCTCGCCGTGCTCACCGCGCCCTGCGGCTCGGTGGCGTTGCCGAAATTAAGGAAGAACTGGTAGAGCTTGCCGAGCTTGCGGCCCGCGAGGAAGAAGCCCTCCTCGTTCTTGGTGCCGCCGGAGGCGCGGCGGCCGATCCAGATCACGGCCAGCAGGTAGGCGACGACGACAAGGATATCCAGGATGTGCAGGCTGCCAAAGCGCATGGGGAAAGGGGTCGGGGTTGACTGGCCGGAAGCGTTGGCCGGCCGCGCGGTGCGGCAACGGATGCCGCCATCGGACAGTCCGTGGCGGGCTGTGCTCCTCCCCGCTAGAATCATATCTTTCTCTTTCCTCTTGCTCTTTATCTTTCTCGGATTGGACAGATGGGGCCAATGCGACAAATGGGCCCGATGAGGGAGAAAGATTAAGATAAAGAGGAAAGAGAAAGATCGGAACAGCGGGCGGGTCGCCCGCGCTCCCAGCGGCATTGCAACACACTCGCCTTTCCCCGAAGCTGCACCCGCCGCATGCAAGCCGCGCCCAACACGCCCTGGTACCGATCCTCCGCGTTGGCCGCGGCGGTCCTGATCACGGCCGGCACCCTCGCCTACCTGAACAGCTTCAACGGTCCGTTCGTGTTCGATGACGAACCCTCGATCCCCGGCAACGCCTCGATCCGGAGTTTCGCCACGGCGTGGTGGCCGCCGGCGGATGGCGGACTGACGGTCAGCGGACGCCCCGTGCTCAACCTGACGCTGGCCCTGAACCATGCCGTCAGCGGTGAACTGGTCTGGAGCTACCACGCCCTCAACCTGCTGATTCATCTGGCCGCCGGCCTGACCCTTTTCGGCCTCGTGCGGCGCACTCTGCGGCAACCAGTCCTGGCCGGGCGCTTCGCCGGCGACGCGCAGCCCATCGCCCTCACCGCCACGGCCCTGTGGCTGCTGCATCCGCTGCAGACCGCCGCGGTCACGTACGTCATCCAACGCGCGGAATCCCTGTGCGCACTTTTCTACCTGCTTACCCTATACGGTTTCGTGCGCAGCGTGGAGCCAGGCGCGCCGCGCCGCTGGCGCGCGCTGACCTGCACCGCCTGCCTGCTGGGCATGGGCACCAAGGAGGTCATGGCCACCGCACCGCTGCTGGTGTGGTTGTACGATCGTACGTTCATCGCCGGCGGTTTCGCCGCCGCCTGGCGTGCGCGCCGCGGTCTGTATCTGGCGCTCGCCGCCACGTGGCTGGCTTTGCTGGCACTCGTGCTGGCGACGGAGGGACGCGGCGACACGGCCGGCTTTGGCACGGCCGTGACCCCGGCTGCCTACGCGCTGACGCAGGTCAAGGCCATCGCTCATTACCTGCGCCTGGCGGTGTGGCCCGCACCGCTGGTGTTCGACTATGGCCACGGCGTGGTGACGGCGTGGACCGAGGTGCTGGTCCCGGCATTGCTGCTCATTCCGCTCGCGGTCGCGAGCCTGTGGTACGGCGCGCGCCGGCCTGCGGCCGGTTTCTGCGGCCTGGGCTTTTTCCTGATCCTCGCGCCGAGTTCGAGTTTTGTGCCGGTGGCGACGCAGACCATGGCGGAGCACCGCATGTACCTGCCGCTGGCGGCCCTGACGACCCTGGCCGCGGTCGCGGCTTGGCGCTGGCAGGGTCGGCGCGGACTCGCCATTCTCGCCGCCGTGGCGGTGGGGTTTGGCGCCCTGACCGCGCAACGCAACGCTGTCTACGGTGACAACATCGGGCTCTACGAGGACACGCTCGCCAAGGCGCCGGACAATGCGCGGGCCCGGGCCCTGCTGGCCGAGTACTACGTCCGCGCCGGCCGGCCCGGCGATGCCCGCCGTGAACTTGAACGCTCGCTGGCGGACGAACCGGAGGTGCCCGAGGTGCTCAACAATCTCGGACTCGTTTGCCTGCGACAGGGGGACAATGCCCGGGCGGTCGGGTGCTTCCAGCGCGCCCTCGCCCTCCGTCCGCGGGACCCGGAGTTTGCCAACAACCTCGGCAACGCACTCGTGCAGACCGGGCGGATCGCAGAGGGCATCAGTCAACTCGAGTCAGCAGTGCGCCTGGCGCCGGAGTCGGTGGATTCGCGTTTCAATCTCGCCAGCGCTCTGGCCCAAGGCGGACGGGCGGAGGAGGCCATGGCGCTACTCTCCACCCTGCTGACCCGGCATCCAAAAGATGCCGGCAGTCACAATCTCCTCGGCAATTTGCTCCTCGCCGCCGGCCAACGGCCGGAAGCGATCGAGCACCTGACGACGGCCGTGCGACTCGCCCCGGCGAACGCCGATTACCACAACCAGCTCGGCATCGCCCTCGGCCGTGCCGGACGCCTGCGCGAGGCGTTGGCGGAATTCGAAGCCGCGCTGAAACTCGACCCCGTCCACCCCAGCGCCGCGAAAAACGCCGCCCTCGCCCGGCAACGCCTCGGCGGGTATTGAGTTTTTTAACCACGGATCACACGGATGGCACGGATGCCAAGACAATGGCCACAAGAGGCACATAAAGCACAAAAGGATAAATACCGAGGGCAGGAGCGATCGAAGAACGCGGTGTGGTCTGCTACAGGGATCTTTCCAGCAAAACGGATCGGAGCCTTATGTGCCTTCTGAGCCTCTTGTGGCTATCATCTGATCCGTGAAATCCGTGTGATCCGTGGTTAAAAACTGCATTACCTCCGGAGCGATTGGCGGGCTAGTTCCAGGTTTTCACGGAGGCGCGAGTCATCCGGCCTCAACCGCAGGGCGGCCTCATAGTGTGTGACGGCCTCGGCGGCGCGGCCCTGGAGCAGGCGCACGTTGCCGAGGTTGGCGTGGGCGTCGGCCTCGGCGGGCTGCGCGGCAAGAATCGCCTGCAAGTGCTCCGCCGCTTCCTCGAGCCGGCCGGACTGGGCGAGCAGCAGCGCGAGCCGGCGCTGTGCCACCACGAGCCCGGGTTCAAGCCGGACCGCGGCACCCAGCTGTTGCTCCGCCTCGGCCGTACGCCCGAGTTCCAGCAACGCGACCGCCAGGTTGTAATGCGCATCGGCCGCCGGCCGGAGCTCAAGCGTACGCTCGAAATGCGGCACGGCCTCCGCGGGACGCCGCGCCCGCACCAGGGCGTTGCCGAGGGCGAGCTGCGCATCCGCATGCGCGGGGCCCAGCCTGACGGCGATCTCCAGCTGGACCAGCGCTTCCTCCACCCGGCCTTCCTCCAACAGGGTCGCGCCCCAATGGTAATGCGCCGAGACGTAGCCGGTTTGCAGGGCGGCGGCGCGTTCGAATTGACGGAGCGCTTCCTTGCGCTGACCCAGGCGCTGCAACTCCACCCCCAGATTGAGCCGGGCGCGGGCGCTTTCCGGACACTTCGTCACGGTGTCGCTCCAGATCACGAACGCACTGCGGTAGGTATGATTGCGCACTATGGTCAGGACGAATAACCCCGCGGCCACGACCCCCAGCACCGGCAGGGTCCGGGCGCCGAGCAGGCGTTGCCCGCCCACGGCCAGCAGCGCGACCACCGCCGCGAGGGGCAGGTACATCCGGTGTTCGGCCATGGTCTGGGCCACGAGCGGGATCACGCTCGAGCTCGGCGCGAGGATGATGAAAAACCAGGCGCCGCAGAAACCGGGCACGGGCCGGCGCACGAGCGCCCAGGCTGTCGCGGCGAGCAGGCCGAGCACGGCGAGCCCCTGCACCCAGACCTCGCCCGCCGACTTGATCACCCCGGTGCCGTAGTCGAGCACGAGCGGATGCGGCCAGATCGAGAGCCGCAGGTAGAGGATCAGGGCCTCGCACTGCTTGAGCAGGTAGGACCACCACGTCACGCCGAGCCCCAGTCCGGCGGAGGCGCCGCGCGTGCCGCCGCCGTCCAGCACGAGCCAGGCGAGCGGTACCCAGGTGGCGGCAAGCGCGAGATGCAGACCGCGGCGCTGACGCCAGGCCGACGCGAAGCTCCCGGCCACGAAGGTGCGGTCATACAGCAGCACCAGCAACGGGGCCGTGACCATGACCTCCTTCGTGCCCATCCCCAGCAGGCAGGCCGCAACCGCCAGCACCGGCCAACGGCGCCGCGCCGGTGATTCGGTTCCGAGAATGAAAAAGTAAAGCGTGAGCAGATAGAACAATCCGCAGAGCGATTCGGTGCGCTGCGCGATGCCGGTCACCGACTCGGTCTGCAGCGGATGCAGCGCCCAGAGTGCCGCCACGGCCAGGGCCAGCGGGCCGGCGTCCGTGCCCAAGGCCAGTCGCAGCGCGGGCGAGCGGAGGGTGCGGCGCATGATCCCGAGGAGCGCCAGTGCCGCGGCCGCGTGAATCAGCAGGTTGAACGCGTGGTAGCTCCAGACCGCCTCGCCGCTCAGGGCGTAGTTCAGGGCCAGCGAGAAATTGACGACCGGCCGGCCCGTCGTGGTCCCGCCCTCCGGCGGCGGTGACAGCGGCACCGAGAGCGGCCAAAGCTGGCGGATGCTGGGATTGCGCTCCACGGCCACCGCGTCGTCAAAGAGGAACGGCACGCCGAAGGTGTTCGCATACGCGGCCGCCACCAAGACGAAGAGCAGCAGGGCCGGCCAGTCGCCGCGGCGTCGCGCCGGTGGGCCGGTTTCGGTTGGGGGCACAGGGGGCATGGAGGCGGGGTGAGCTTCAGGGCTGGGTCGCCCGGAGGCAATCCCCCGGGAGCGCGGGCCGCCGGCCCGCATTTCCGGATCTTTCTCTTTCCTCTTAATCTTAATCTTTCTCCGGATGGGAAACGCAAAGATGCGGGCGGGCCTCGCTCCCAGGACGGCGGTCGCGATCCCGGGAATTGTTGTAGGGCGGGGTTTCCGAACCCCGCCTCGTGAGTCTTTGGATATTCGATGGCGGGGATCGGAATCCCCGCCCTACATCGCACTCCAAAAAAAGGCTCCCCGGCGGTCAAGCCGGGGAGCCGAATGAACCTGAATCAGTGCACCCCTTTAGAAATCAAACGTCGTCGTGAGGATGAACTGCCGCGGGTCGATGATGCGGAACGCCCAGGGCGTGCCGTCATAGTTGACCGCAATCGGCACCAGCGAACCGCTCTCGAAGACGTTGTTCACGTTCAGCTGAATCTTCATGTTGAACTTGTCGTTCCAAACCTTGGTCCGGTACGTGAACCAGAAATCGGTGTAGTAGTTGCCGTTGTCGAAGTACACCGGCTGGTTGGGATCGGAGGCCGTGAGCACGGTCGGACGGGTCGGGTCCGCCGCCTTGCCCTTGAAGCCGACGGCGGCCTTGGACTCCCAGCGCTCGCTGCCGCCGATCGAGAAGCCGCGGAGCCGGCCTTCCGAGAAGTTGTAGTTCGTGATGAACGAACCGCGGTACTTGCGCTGGTTGGGCGCCACCACGCCCTCGAGGGCCTTGGCGAGGCCGATCTGGGAGACGACGACGTTGTCGAAGTAATTCTGGGCACTCGTGTTGCCGTCCGTGTTGCTCAGGCGGGCCGCGCTGGTGTAGCCGTAGGACGACCAGAAGTTGCGCAGCGAGTACTGCGTGCCCGCGCCGTCGGTGAAGTCGGGAATGTCAGGGGCGGTGGCGGCATCCCAGACGGGTTTGCGCTCGGCGTACCAGGCGTCGTACTGCGGGGCGATGTTCTGGTAGGTCGTCTCCTGCTTCGCGCCGGTGAGCTTCATGGTCCAGTTGCGGGTCGGGTTGTAGGTGATCTGCGCTTCATAACCCGTGGCCTGGCTGTCCTGCGTGCCGCCGCGGCTGAGACCGGCGTAGTAGTCGCGCGGGAGCTTCAGGAGGGCCCAGATCTGCTGGTGCATCGCGTCGGTGAGCGGGTTGACGGTGTTCGAATTCCAGTTGTTGACCGCCGGATTGGCGCCGTTGCGGAGGCGGACAACGGCCGTCGCCCAGGGCTGCATCAGGGTGGTGTCACCGTAGATCAGGCGGGTCAGCAGCGTGTCGGCCGCGCCGGTGCGCTCGTCCTGGTTGGTGTTCTCGAACCAGTTGAGGCGGACAACCAGCTTGTTATCCAGCATGTTGAAACCGAGGCCGATGTCCTCGCCCTTGCCCGTGGGCTTGGGCAGCGGCTTGAAGAACAGGTCGGTCTGGAACGTGGCCGGCGGGTTGAAGTTGTCCGACTTGTTGTAGTAGAGCGTCAGGCCGTCGGCGAACTGCCGCAGCTGCGAGGGCGAGGCGCCGCTCTTGTTCCAGTCGAAGAAGGGCCGGACGGCGACGCCGAGGGTCTTGGTGTCACCGGTGAGCTCGTCCCAGCGGTTCCAGCGGTTCATGACGAGGTCGTAATTGGTGTAACCGGTGGTGGCGTCGTAGATCTGCCTGGACGTCAGGGCGATCGCGGCGGTGGTGAGGTCGGGGTTCTGAATCGCACCGGTCGTGGTGCGGCGGGCGCGGTAATCGTCCCGGCGCCAGCCGAGGGTGGCGATCACGCGGTTCTTCCAGATGTAGCTTTGCAGCGCCAGATTGTAGCTCTCGACCTCACGCTGGGTGCGGTAGCTGCCGGCATCGGAGAAGAACGTCCCGTAGGTCACCGGGAAGTTTTCAAACTGGCCGGAGGCGTAATTGTAGATCTGCGATCCGCCGGGGACGGTGTAGGGGCTGTCCCAACCCGGATTGCCGAAGAAACCGGTGGACTTGGTCACATTGTAGGAACCACCGGGACTGCCCATGTAGTAATTGCGCTGCAGGTAGCCCTGGCCCGCATTCCAGCGGTTGAATCCGTTGTTCAGCAGCGGATTGTTCAGGTAGCGGTAGCGCGCGATCCCGTCGGCGTTCATGAAGTTCATGCGCCAGCGCTCGACCTGGCGGGCGGAATCCTGCTTGGACCACATGCCGAGGAGGCGGTGCTTGCCGAGAATGCTCATCCAGTCCTCGCGCTTGGAGAAGTCCATGTCGTACGCGAGCATGACCCGGTAGTTGTCCACGGTCTCGGGCTGGTAGAAGGTGTCCGGCGTATAGTCGTTGATGTAGGGCAGGCCCAGGTACGCGTTGGCCGAGCCGTCCGGCTTCTTGACGTTAGTGTCGATCGTCAGCGTGGCGCCGGTGAGCTGCGAGATCGTGTAGTTTTCCGCGGAGTCGACGTCCTGGCGGAACCAGCCGGCGTTGAGGAAGAGGTTGGGCAGGAGTTCCTGTTCCAGCTCGACGTTGTAGTTGCCCGCGCGGAGATAGCCGAAGTTGGCCTCGTTGGTGTTGTACTCGGTCCAGTCGTAGATGGACTGGTTGGTGACGCCGGCATTCTGGTAGGTGCCCTGCGTGTAGGTGACGCCGCCGATGGTGACCGTGGGGGCCGGCAGGGCGCCGGACGAGGTCCACTGGCGGTCCAAGATGGCGTAGCGCGGATCCTGGGCGACCCAGCCCTGGTTGGCCGGCGTGGGATTGGTCTGCTCCGGGTTCGTCCACGCGGTGCGGGACAGCGTCGGCTGGCGCTGGAAGAGGTCGATGAACACGCCGTCGTCCACGCGCATGAGCGGGCGGGCGACCTGGTCATAGATGATGCCGGGCACATACTGCGACGAGGTGGTCGCCGTCAGGTTGGAGGCGTTGGCCAGGGTGCCGGGCACATAGCCGGGCGAGAGGGTCGAGAAGACGTACGGGCCGGTGACGACGCCGGAGTCGAGGCGGGTGACCATGCGCGTGATCGGGTCATAGACCGGACGGCCGGACTGCAGCCACGGCGTGACGAAATCGCGCGGCGTGAGGGAATTCGGGCGGTTGGCCTTGTTTTCAAAACCCTCGGCAAAGGCGCGGATGACGGTCTTCGGGAAGGGCTTGAAGGTGATCGCGGCGAACTGGCGGTTGGTCAGGTCGGAGGCGGGTTTGCGCTCGAACCGCTGGTCGTTGTACAGGAAGCCCATGTACAGCGCGAGTTTGTTGTCGATGATCGAGCGGTTGAAGGCGAACGAACCGCGGAAAGAGCCGTTGTGGTCGGTGCGCACCTGCACGTTGTTGGTGTCGCGGTTCAGCACGGCCTGCGCGGTGGACTGGTTCACGATGCCGGCGGGGCTGCCCAAACCGAAGAGCAGGGAATTCGGACCGCGGCTGATTTCGACCGACTGGGTGTTGTAGGCGTCGAACGGAATCCGGTTGTTGGTCGGATAATAGTTCATCGCGGCGTCGGGCACGCCCAGGCCGCGGATGCGGTTCGACTGCGCGTTGGTGGTCGTGCCACCGTCGTTGCCCAGCGTGTAGCCGGCCACGGCGTCCTTGGCGGTGCCGCGGTCGGTGATGAGGGGCGAGTAGGTGCCCGAGCCCTCGGTGTTGGCCTCGAACTTGAAGACATCGTTGATGTCGACCGAGGCGGTATCCTCCATCTGCTGTTTCGTCACGACGGTGATCGAGGCGGCGACGTCGGCGAGATTGGTGTTCAGGCGGCTGCCGGCCAGCGTGTTCTCGGCAAAGTAGCCCTGGTCACGATCGTTCGTGACGGTGAAGGGCGTCAGCTGGACCACCTCATCATCGGTCCGGGCGGTTGCCGCCGTGACCTCGGCGGTCGTGGGCGCAGCGGCCTTGGGTTCTGGCTTGGGAGCTTCAGTTCTGGCCTCCTGGGCCGAAAGCGGAACGATCAGCAGACAGGCCAGCAACGACACCTGCAGGTGTCGGACTCCGGAACGGAGCGGGTATTTTTGGGAGTTCATGATGTCTTTTGTGCTTGGGTGTAAGATTATCGGCAGGGAAACGCCTCCGGACAGGAGACAACGACGGCTCGCTAGGGAGGGAACGGATACGGGGGTTGGGTTACAGGTCAGGGGTTGGGGACTGCACGCCGGCAAGGCACCGGCGCCTTTTACTGGCCGACTAATTGAACTCTCGCCGAAATGACTCAACGCAACCGAACCTCAGACAGTCCGATCAAGGGGGTGTATTCAAACTGCTGATTGGTTTTTTGAATTCAACCCTTACCCGCGGATCACGCGGAAAGGACATGTCGAGTCCTGATCAGCGCGAGGTGTTGCACGGCAGCGAACGGAGCAGCGCCCGGGAACGGCTTCAGCATTACACGGATTTCGTGTCGGAGCGGCTTTACGCCGCGATTGAGCGCGCAACCTCGCGGCGTAAAGCCGCTCCTACAATCTGCGCGCGCCGCACTGGATTCTTCGCTGCGCTCAGAAATCAAAGCGGTCGATGTTCCCGCGGTTGAAGATGAAGGGCCGGCCGAGAAGGATATGGTCGCCCGCGAGGCGCAGCTCGCCGAGTTCCCCGGCCCGAAAGGTCTTCGCCCCGGCCTTGAGTTCGCCGCGGGTCGCGGCCGCCGCGGCATACACCGTGAGATAACCGAGATCGCCGGTGTTCCAGAGGATCACGCTGTCGGTCACGCCGGCCTTCACATAGCGCCGGTTCTCGTTGGGGAGCCCGAGGCCGATGACCTTCACCCGGCCCGCCTTGCCGGCCTGCTGCACGGCTTCGGCCGCCCCCGGGACGCCGGGCGAGCAGATCGCCATGAGGAGCTTGAGGTTGGGGTACGCGCTCATCAGCGCCGTGGCCTCGGACTGCGCCTTGTCCTTGAGGTCGTCGCTGGGCCGCACGGCGACGAGCTTCAGGCGCGGATACTTTTCTGCGAGCCGCGCCTCGATGTGCTTCATCCATTCGCGCTGGTTCGCGGCGGTGAGGGTGGCGGTGATGATTGCAAACTCCCCCTCCCCGTCCATCAGCCGCGCGGCCTCGTCCATCAGCGTCTGGCCGATACCCTCGGGCGTGGCCTGGTTCACGAAGAAGCTGCGCGCATCGGGCTGCACGTCGGAATCGAACGCGACCACGGTGATGCCCGCCTTCCGCGCCTTGCGCAGGGCGGTGGAAAGACCCTCCTTGTTCTCCGCCGAGACGGCGATCGCGTCCACGCCCAGGGTGATCCAGTTCTCCACGATCTCGTTCTGCTTCGCCGCATTGGTGTCGACGGGGCCGTCGAAGAGCAGTTCGACGTTGAGCTCCCGGGCGGCGCGGTCGGCGCCGGTCTTGCACGAGAGAAAATAGGCGTTGCCCTTGGCCTTGGGCATGAGGGCGATCATGAGCCGGGACTCGGCCGCGAATACCGGGACGGCCGGCAGCAGGGCGAGGAGCAGGAGGCAGGAGGGCGGGAATTTTCATGGCGGGGGCAAGGCGGGTTGACGGCGAGACTGTCCGCGCGACCGCCACGCCGACAAGAACTTTGGCGCGGCGCCGAGGGCCAGGACGCCGAGGAGCAGGCCGCCGGTGAGCAGGCCGGACAATTCCTCGGCGGCATTCAGGCGGATGACGGCCGGCAGCGTGGCGAGGCCGTTCTTCAGCACCGCGATCACGGCCACGCCGAGCAGCGTGCCGGTGACACTGCCGCGGCCGCCAAAGATGCTCGTGCCGCCGAGCACGACCGCCGTGATCGCGAACAGCTCGTAACCCGTGCCGGCGTCGGCCCGGGCCTGGCCGAGCCGCGCGGTGTAGATCAGGGCCGCGAGGCCCGCGATGAATCCGGCCAGCACATACGCCAGCGCGACCTGCCGCGTCACCGGCAGCCCGGCATAGCGCGCGCCTTCCGGCGAGAATCCGATCACGCGCAGGGCCCGCCCGGTCATGGTGCGGTGCACCAGAATCCAGATCCCCGCGGCCACGCCGGCGAACACCCACGCCTGCACGGGCAGACCCAGCCAGCGTTCCTGCCCGAGAAACAGAAATCCGGCGGGAAAATCCGTGTACGTCACCGCGCCGCGGGTCAGCGCCTCCGCGAGGCCGCGGAACAGCGAGTAGGTGCCGAGCGTCACGATGAGCGGCGGCAGCTGCAGCCGCGCGATGAGCCCGGCGTTGAGGGCGCCGCCGAGTCCGCCGGCCGCCAGCGCGCCCGCGGCCGCCGCCCAGACCGGCAGGCCGGCATCATGCCACAATTGGCCGAAGATCACGGCGCAGAGTCCGAGCAGCGAGCCAACCGCCAGATCGATGCCGGCGGTGAGGATCACGGGCGTCAGCGCCAGCGCGAGGAGTCCGATCTCGCACGAGTGCCGCAGGATGTCGAACTGCCGGTCCACCGTGCCGAACCCCACGGTCACGCCGCGCCGGTTGACCGTCGTCCCAAAATGCCAGAACACCAGCCACTCCACCACCAGCACCAGCAGCAGCAGCACCTCGTAGCGGAAGAGATGCGATTTCCAGTGGTTCTGATTCGGAGGCCTCATACGCGTTCGTAATCGTGGTTTCCCGAACCAACCCCTCCTTCGCCAAGGCTACGGAGGGCAGGCACGGATCACGGATCGATCCGATCCGGCATTAATTTCGTGTCTCTTGGTGTTCATTCGTGGTTACTACGCCTGATTGATTGGTCCCAATCCGTGCTATCCGTGAAATCCGTGGTTAATGTCTTTCCTTCCGCCTGCGCACGCCCTCGGCGGTGGCGGCCAGCAGGATGATGGCGCCCTGGATCGCCTTTTCCCAGTAAGCCTCGATGTGCAGGTGCGTGAGCGCGGGCGGAATGCAGGCGAGCAGCACCAGGCCGGTCAGCACCCCCCAGAGGCTGCCGCGCCCGCCCGAGATGGCCACGCCGCCCACCACGACCGCCGCGATGACCTTCAGCTCCAGCCCGCTCCCCGCGAGCGGCTGCACCTGCGGCGACTGGACGATGTTCATCACGGCCGCGATCCCGCACAGCAGGCCCAGGAGGGTGAACACCGCCAAGGTCACCACGCGCGGACGGATGCCCGCCAGCCGGGCGGCCTCGGCATCGGAACCGACGGCATAGACCTGCCGCCCGGCCGCCAGGTACCGCAGCGCCAGCGCCAGCCCCACGAGCACCAGCAGCGCCGACACGAGCAGCACCGCCTGCCCGGCCGACTGGCTGAGGCCGAACCACTGCACGCCGTCGGGCAGGTTCACAAATTCGCCCTGCCGCGCCAGGTTCAGGCCCTGCCGCAGCGCCACCATGGTGCCAAGCGTGACGACGATGGAGGGCAGCCCCAGTCCGGCGACGAGGATGCCGTTGAGCGCGCCGAGCAGCGCCCCGCACCCGGCGGCCACGGGCAGCACAAGGCCCAGCGGCCAGCCCGCCGCCGCCAACAAGCCGGCGGCCACGCTGCACACGGAAAACTGCGAGCCCACGGAAATGTCGATCTGCCGCGTGAGGATCACCAGGGCCATGCCGCACGCGACCACGAGGGCCGGCGCCTCGCGCGTCAGCAGGGAACGCAGCGGGGCCGGCTCGAAAAACGCGGGTGCCCACCCGGCCATGGCCAGCAGGATCGCGCCAAGCACGGCGGCGAGGACAAATTCGCGACCCCGCCGCTTCATGCCGCTCCCTCCTTTTCATTCGTGCCGAGCGCCGCCGCCATCACGACCGGGGCCGCGGTCCCGCCCGGCAGGATTTCCCGGAGCGTGCCGCCGCGCATCACGCCGATGCGATCGCACAGGCCGATGATCTCCGGAAGGTCGCTGGAAATCAGGATCACCGCCAACCCGCCCTGCGCGAGTTCGCGGATGATCCGGTGCAGTTCGCCCTTCGCGGCGATGTCCACGCCCTGCGTCGGTTCGTCGAGGATCAGGACGCGCGGCGCGGTGGCCAGCCAGCGCGCGACGGCCACCTTCTGCTGGTTGCCGCCGCTCAGGGTGGCGACCGCCGCCTCCGGTCCGGCCGCCTTGATGCCCAGCCGCGCAATGAACTCCGCCGCCACGCGGTTTTCCGCCGGCGCGGACAGCCAGCCGTGGCGGAACACGCGGCGGTGGGCCGCCAAGGTGATGTTCTGCGCCACCGGCAACTCCATCACCACGCCGTGCCGGCGGCGGTCCTCCGGCACATAGGCGAGGCCGTGCGCCATCGCCGCCTGCGGCGAATCCAGCCGCACCGGCCGTCCCTCCCGGAGTATCTCACCCTCATCCGCCGGCGTCAGGCCGAAGAGTACGCGGGCCAGCTCCGTGCGCCCGGCGCCCACGAGCCCGGCCAGGCCGAGGATCTCGCCGGCGCGCACGGCAAAAGTCACGCTGCCCACCCCGGCCGCCGCGCAGCCCGTGCCGCGCAGCTCGAGCGCGATTTCACCCGGCACGGTCCCGCCGGGCGGCGGCAATCCCGCCAGTTCACGCCCGACCATGAGGCGGATCAGGCCCGCCGCATCCATGTCGCCGACCGCATGCGTGCCGACGCTCGCGCCGTCGCGCAGGACGGTCACGCGGTCGGCCAGCGCAAAGATCTCCTCCAGCCGGTGCGAAATATAGATCACGCCGACGCCCTCCGCCCGCAGCGTCCGCACGATGGCGAACAGCCGTTCCTGTTCCCGCTGCGTCAGCGACGCGGTCGGCTCGTCCATGATGACGATCCGCGCCCCGGCCCCGATCGCGGCGGCGATCTCCACCAGTTGCTGCTCCGGCATCGAGAGATCCCTGATCTCCGCGTCCGGGGCGAGGTCCGCGCCGAGCCGCTGCAGCAGTTCGGCGGCGCGGACACGGCGCGCCCGGCGGTCCACCCGCCGCCAGGCCCCCGCCGGCTCCAGGCGCAGGGCAAGATTCTCCGCCACGGTCAGGTCGGGAAACAGCGCCGGCTGCTGGTAAATACAGGCGACGCCGAGCGCCCGCGCCGTGGCGGGATTCAGCGCGTCCAGGCGCCGTCCGCCGAGCACGAGATGACCGCTGTCCGGCGCATGCGCGCCGGTTGCCACCTTGATGAGCGTGGACTTGCCCGCTCCGTTCTCCCCCAGCAGCGCGTGCACCTCGCCGGGTCTCAGTTCGAAATCAACCCCCCGCAATGCCTGCACCGCACCAAAGTTCTTGGCGATGTTCGCAAAGACGAGCAGGGGCTGAACGGGCTGGGGGGTCGGGTTAACCACGGATCACCCTCCTTCGCCAAGCCTTCCTCCTTCGCCGGGCCTACGGAGGACCGGACGGAGGGCAGGCGCGGTTATGGAGTTGGTCATATAAGGCACAGAGGACACCGAAGGCCCAATCCAATTTACAAGGGATCGCGGAGGAAGTGAAGATAGGGGATTCCGATCTCAGTTTCCTCTGTTTCCTCCTGCAAAATCATCGCCCCCTGAGAAGCCTTCGGCGGCATTCTCTGATCCGTGATATCCGTGTGATCCGTGTTTAAACCACTTCACCCGGATCCGCGGGCGATGGGTTCGCCGGCGGGGGCGAAGCCGCATTCGCGCAGGGTCTTCTGCTCGACGAAGGCCTGGCGCAAGGCCGCATCGAGGCCGCGCACGGTCGCCACCGGACTGGTGGCGCCTTCCAGCGGGGTCCATTCGATCAGGTCCGCGGGGAAGGGAGTGACCGCGGCCGCGCGGTGCAGGCCGTCGATCAGCCGGGTGTGGCGGGCCGCCATCGCGGTGGTGCAGACCGGCGTCGCCGGGTCGCGCAGTTTTTGCAGGGCTGCGGCCATCATCAGGCGCCGCGAGGCGTGCTGGTCGAGGACCGGCTGACGCTGGCGGCCCCCGGCGCCATGCAGCCACGCCTCGGTCTCGTAACGCCAACCCGCGAGGCCCGCCGAGCCTTCGATCACAATCTCCGGTTCGAGCGTGGTGTGGCTCACATGGCTCACGCCGAACCACAGCCGGGTGCCGCCCGCCGTGCGGACGTTCACCACCGCGGTGTCAAAGCTCTCGATGTCGTGCGCCCGGAAAAGCTCCACGCCGCCCGGCTCCGGGACGGTGCTGTCGTCGCCGGCCCCGCCGAACAGCAGGCTGAGCATGACGAAGTGACCGAAGGCGTTGTTCAGCGGCGAATCCAGCACCGATACGCCGTCCAGCTGCAGCCGGCCGGCCCAGTTGTTGCGCAGGAAATACGCCCGCGGCCGCGGCCAGACGCCGAGGAAGCGCACCGATTCCACGCGGCCGATCACGCCCTGCTCCAGCGAGTCGGCCAGCCAGCGCGTGCCCGGATCGTAGCAATCCTGGAAACCCACCGCGACAAAGCGGCCGCTGGCCTGCTCCTCGGCGCGGATCGCCTGGGCGTCGGCCAGGCTGCCGGCCAGGGGTTTTTCCACCAGCACATTGGCGCCGGCCCGCAGCGCGGCGACGGTCATCCGCGCGTGCCAGTGGATGCCGGTGGGAATCAGGCAAAGGTCGATCTGCCCCGCATGCCGGTGCAGCATTTCCGCGTAATCGGTGTAAATCGCACAGCCCCCGGCCTTGAGCTCGGCCACATTGGCGGCCTCCTCGGCGGGGTTGATCACGACGGCGGCGATGATGTCCGCTTCGCCGCGATCACGGCAGCCGCGGGCCAGGTCCAGGTGAATCCGGCCGTAGCCGGAGATGCCGATTAATGCCAGCCGGGGCCGTTTGGTTGAGTCGCTCATGGCGGTGGTGGCAGCCAGCACCTCCGGCCGGCGAAACCGGCGGGAAAGCTGGGCCTCCCGTTAAATTGGGAAAATTGAAGGAAAGGGGATGGGTAAGATTCGCGGTATTTGCAGTCGGCCGCGGTGGCGATGAACGCACCTTAGCCGGTCTGCCGGACCAAGCCATGCAGCCGAGTCGCTGACAGTCCGAGCAGCAGGAGAGATGCCGGGTGCAAGCCCTGGTATGTACGCACCTTTCGCGAATGAACTGTCAGAGTCCGCCCGGCTCGCACCGGCCGCGGGCCGAAGCCACCCTGCCGGTTCATGCCCCGCTTACCCCGGTTGCCGCAAATGCCATCCTTGGCTCCCAATTCATCGGAGCAGTGGCTATAACGCGGATACCTTCCCTCCCCATGCAGCCCTTTCTCCCCCTCCTTATGTCGCTCACCCTGCTCACCGCGGCCGCCGCTCCCGTCGACGGCACGGTCATCCCCCTCTGGCCCGAGGGCGTCCCGGGCGCCAAGCCCGGCCTCGGTCCGGAAACAATTGTGGACGGACGCATCGCCAACGTCTCCGTGCCCACGCTCACGGTGTTCGCGCCCGGCGTGGACCGGCCCACCGGCACCGCCGTCATCATCTGCCCCGGCGGCGCCTACCAGTTTTTGTCGAACGACCGCGAGGGCATCCAATACGCCCGCTGGCTCGGCACGCTCGGCGTCACCACCTTTGTCCTGAAATCGCGCCTGCAGGAGTTCGGCCATCCCGCCCCGTTGCAGGATGTGCTGCGCGCCGTGCGGCTCGTGCGTTCGCGGGCCGCGGAGTTCGGCGTCGATCCCGCCCGGGTGGGCGTCATGGGCAGTTCCGCCGGCGGCCACCTGGCCGCGAGCTCGGGCACGCTCTTCGACCACGCCGCCGGCCGGACCGGCGCGGCGCTCGATGCCGTGAGCGCCCGGCCGGATTTCCTGATCCTGATGTATCCGGTCATCACGATGGAAGACCCGTACGCGCACGCCGGCTCGCGCCAGGCCCTGCTCGGCGCCCAACCCGCGCCCGGGCTGCTTGATCTCATGTGCCTGGAGAAACAGGTCACCGCCGCCACCCCGCCCACGCTGCTCATCCACACCCAGGAGGACAAGAGCGTGCCCATCGAGAACAGCCTCCGTTTTTTCCAGGCGCTCACCCGCGCCGGCGTGCCCGCGGAATTCTACGCCTTCGAGCACGGCTCGCACGGCATGGGCATGAAGCCCGAGTTCGGCACCGCATCCGCGTGGCCCAAGCGCGCCGAGGAATGGCTGCGCGACCGCGGACTGCTGGGAAAACAGTAGCGAGTGGTGAGTAGCGTGTAGCGAGCATTCAACCCGACACCTGATCTCACTCGCAGCCGCGAACCAACCGTCGCCTCCCACCTACTCACTACCCGCTACTCGCTACCCGCTACTATTCCACCCATGCGCTCCTTCATTCTCATCCTTGCCCTTGCCACCTTCGCGCACGCCATCGCTCCGGCCCCTATGCTCGAGCACCTCTCCCGCGGCGTGGTTGCACTCCATCAGCCCGACGGCCGCGTCTTCATCAGCTGGCGCCTGCTCGCCACCGATCCCGCCGGCACCGCGTTCAATCTCTACCGCGCCACCGCCCCCGGTGTAACCACCGAGTCCGGACCCTTTGGCTCGCGGCCCGATGCCCTCGCGGGCACGGTGAAGCTCAACTCCGCCCCGCTGGCCGGACCGACGTGGTTCGTGGACGAAGGCGCGCGGCTCGAGCGTGAGACGAAGTATTTTGTCCGCCCGGTCGTCGCGGACACTGAGGGGGCGCCGAGTGCCGCCTTCATCCTCCCCGCCGGCGCACTGCCTCTGCCGTATCACCGCGTGCCGCTGCAGACCCCCGCCGACTGCACGCCGGGCGACGCCTCGCTCGGCGACCTCGATGGCGACGGGGACTACGAGATCATCCTCAAGCAGGAACAGCGCCCGCGCGACAACTCCCAGTCCGGCCTCACCGGCGAAACGCGGCTGCAGGCTTACAAGCTCGACGGCACGCTCCTGTGGACCATCAACCTCGGGAAAAACATCCGCGAGGGTGCGCACTACACGCAGTTCATGGTCATCGACCTCGACGGCGATGGCCGCGCCGAGGTGGCGTGCAAGACCGCCGACGGCACCGTGGACGGCACCGGGAAAATCATCGGCGATCCCGCCGCCGACTGGCGCGCCCCGGCCGGGCCGACCGTGCCCTCCGCCGACCGCACCGGCAGCATCATGACCCCCGCCGGCCGCATGGCCGCGCTCGAAGGGCACATCCTGCGCGGACCCGAATACCTCACCGTTTTTGACGGCCGCACCGGCGCGGCACTCGCGACCACGAAGTACCTTCCCGGTCGCCATCCCGAAACCGAGAATCCCACCGCCGACCAGTTGAAGGCCGTCTGGGGCGACGGCTACGGCAACCGCTCCGACCGCTACCTCGCCGGCGTCGCCTACCTCGACGGCCGCCTGCCCTCGCTCATCTTCGCCCGCGGCTACTACACCCGCGCGGTCATCGCCGCGTGGGATTGGCGGGAGGGAAAGCTGACCTCGCGCTGGGTCTTCGACTCCGATGACGGCACCCCGGGCAACGAAAAGTACCGGGGCCAGGGTAACCACCAGCTGAGCGTCGCCGACGTGGACCACGACGGCCGCGACGAGATCGTCTACGGCGCCGCGGTCATCGACGATGACGGCAGAGGATTGTATTCCACCGGCTGGGGTCACGGCGACGCGCTTCACGTCGGCGACTTTGAACCGGCCAATCCCGGCCTTGAGATCGTCACCATCCAGGAGCGCTTCGACCAGCAGGGGCTCAGCCTCCGCGATGCCGCCACCGGCCGGCCGCTCTTCCTCCTCCCCTCCGTGAAGGCCGCCACCGAGGGCGGCGACCGCGGCGAAGGCCCCGGCCGCGGCAACGCGTTCAACATCGATCCGCGATATTCCGGCGCCGAGTTGTGGGCCGCGGGCGCCGCCGTGGACGGACTCTACAGCGCCAGAGGCGAAGTCATCCTCGCCAAGCGCCCGCGCGGTTTCCCGTGCAATTTCGGCCTCCTCTGGGACGGCGACCTGCTCCACGAGCTGCTCGACCAGAACCGCATCGTGAAATGGAACTGGACCACGTCAGCCCTCGACCCGCTGCTCGTCGCCCATGGTTGCACGTCGAACAACAGCACCAAGGCCACGCCGGCCGTCAGCGCCGATCTCTGGGGCGACTGGCGCGAGGAGGTCATCTGGCGCAGCCGCGACAACCAGGAACTGCGCATCTACACGACCACGATCCCCACGTCACACCGCCTCGTCACCCTGATGCACGACCGCCAGTACCGCCTCGCCATCGCCTGGCAGAACACCGCCTACAACCAGCCCCCGCACCCGAGCTTCGCGCTCGATGAGGCCCTGCCCCTGCCGCCCGCGCCTGTCATCACCGTTCCGCCCATCAAATAAGACGGCTCCATCCCATTTGTCATTCTGAACGGAGTGAAGAATCCAGTACGACTTACTCGGCACAGACTGGCATGCGATTATCCAACTGGATTCTTCGCTGCGCTCAGAATGACAAACCAGAGATTTGAAGCGGGCTCCAAATCCTTCCCGCCCTTCCCGATGAAACTCATCCTATCGGCTGCCATGTTCACCCTGTTTCTGGCCGCGGCCTCGGTCCACGGGCAGTCCCCGACTGTCGAGGTGCCGGCGTCCGAGGCCCCGATCATCCGGGAGGCGCCGCCGCCGCTCTTCAATTTCAACCTCATCCCCAAGCCCTTTCAGAGAAATCCGCAGCTGGAGATGACCGTGTTCACGGAGCTCACGGCTTTTGGCCGATCCCTGCCCAAGGCCGCGCCGGAGCATCCGCTCCATTTCATCGCCCAGGACCAGGGTTTCCGGCCGATGGGTGACGGTGTGGGCGGACAGCGCCCGCCCCTGCCCGCCGAACTGGAAGGCATCCTGCAGAAGGCGCTCGCCGACCAGGGCTACCTGCCTTTGACCGACGCCGCCCGCACCCCTGATCTCGTGCTCATCTATTACTGGGGCTCGCACTACCGCCTCGATCTGGAAATGGCCCGCATGTTTCCGGAGATGCACCGGCAGCACCTCCTTGAGCGGGCCGTGCTGGTCGGCGGCCGGGCCTTTGCGAGCGACATCGAGCTCCAGCTCAATTTCGGTTACCTGCCCAGTGACCGGTCGCTCAAGAAGGGCTACCTCTTCCAGCAGGCCGACACCGATCTCTACTTCGTCGTCGTCTCCGCGTACGATCACGCCTCCGTCCTGGCCAACGCGCCCAAGCTCGCCTGGCGCACCACGATGACGGTGAACGCCATCGGCGTCGCCATGAAGGAATCCCTCCCGCCGCTCATCCTCACCGCCGGACCCTGGTTTGGCCGCGAGATGAACGAAACCGTCGCCCTGCGCCGCACCGTCAGGCGCGGCACCGTCATCCTCGGCCCGCTGCAGGTGATCGAGGACGAGCCACCGGCGAAGAAGGAGGAGAAAAGGGAATGAGGGAGTTAGGGAAAAGTGGCGAAACTGTAAGGCCTAACCCATCTGCAATCTGCGGGCTCCAAAAACCACTCGCTCACGCTCGTAGCTACACGGCGCTGCCGTCCGATCGCAATAAGCGACAAGCCATAACCCATAATCAATAACCCATGCCCCCTCTCCCCCGTCTCATTGCGGCCACAATCGTCTTCGCAAGCTCCGCTTGCAGCTTCGTCCACGCCCAGACTCCTTCCGCCGCCCCCGATCCCCTCCTGATCAATTCCGGCCGCGTCCCGCCCGCCTACCCGGTCCCATACCCGCCGGCCGGTATCGAAGAGATCAAGGCCGTCCTCGACCACGTGCTCACCAACCTTGAGACCGCGAGTCCCATCCAGGTGATCAATCCCGAAACCGGCGTGCCGGTCGAGCGCCTCGACCAGCTCCCGACCCGCGTCGCCCTGCGTGCCGGACGGTTCTCCATCCTCAGCTACGAATGGGGTGTCACCTATGCCGGCATGCTGCTGACCGCCGACATCACCGGCGACGCGCGCTACCGCGACTACGCGGCCAACCGCATCACCACGATCGCCACGCTCGCGCAGCACATCCGCGCCCAGCCCGTGCTCCCGGATTTTTCCATTCCGGCCACGCTCCCCCCGGGTCCGCCGCGCTTCAACAACCTGCGCTCCGTCCTCCGTCCGCACTCCCTCGACGACTCCGGCTCGATGGCCGCCGCCTTCCTCAAGGCTGCGCGCGCCGGGGTGTCGCCCGGACTGCTCCGGCCCTCGATCGATCCCTGGCTCGAGTGGATCAGCCGCGGCCAGCACCGCCTCTCCGACGGTACGCTCGCCCGCAACCGACCGCTCGCCGACACGCTCTGGCTCGACGATCTTTACATGAGCGTCCCCGCCCTCGCACAGATGGGTGCCCTCACCGGGGAGACGCGTTATTTCGACGATGCCGCCGCGCAGATGCTGCAGTACGCCCGCCGCATGTTCGTCCCGGAAAAGAAACTCTATATGCACGGCTGGGTGCAGGGCATGGAGCCGCATCCGGCCTTTCATTGGGGCCGCGCCAACGGCTGGGCCATCGTCGCCCTCGCCGAGCTGCTAAGCGTGCTGCCGGAGGACCACCCGCGGAGTGCCGCCCTGCTCGAACTCTTCCGCGCCCACGCCGCCGGCATCGCCGCCGTGCAGGGGACCGCCGGACTCTGGCACCAGCTGCTCGACCGGCCCGCCACGTTCGAAGAGACCTCATGTTCCGCGATGTTCACCTACGCCCTTGCACGCGGCATCAACCTCGGCTGGCTCGACGCCCTCGCCTACGGACCCGTGGTCTCGCTCGGTTGGAATGCGGTCGCCCGGCAGGTCAATGCCGAGGGCTACGTCGAGGGCACCTGCGTCGGCACCGGCATGGGTTTCGATCCCATGTTCTACGCCCATCGTCCCGTCAGTCCCTACGCCGCCCACGCCTACGGCCCCGTTCTACTCGCCGGCGCCGAAATGATCGCCCTTCGCCAGGGCGCCGGCAAGGACGCCCTCGTCAGCGACAGCGCGGTGCAGTTCAAGCCCTCCCCCGCGAGGTTCTGATCCGGAATTTTAACCACGGATTTCACGGATGACACGGATTCGAACTCCGCACTGTTTTAACCGCCAATCTCCGCTCATCTACCGCTAATGACCGAACCCTGAGTTTTACCACAGAGACACAAAGGGACAAAGGATGTCGGGACACCGACCCAACCCAGACTTCTCTGTTTCTCTGCGCCTCTGTGGTGAAAACATCCGGGGATCGACGGTTCGAGTCCTGCTCCACCTCTGCTTCCTCTGCTCCCTCCTGTAAAAATCCATTTCTTCCGCTTCATGTATCGCTCAACTCGTCCTCTCCTTGCGCTCTTTGCGTTCCTTGCGGTCAACGCCCTCGCCACGCCGTCGCGCACCACCCTCGAGCTCCCGAACGGCGCCCTGCCCATCCCACCCGGCCCCGTCTCCCCGACCTGGGACTCCCTGCGCGCCCACTACCAAACCCCCGCGTGGCTGGAGGACGGCAAGTTCGGCATCTTCATCCACTGGGGCCTCTACTCCGTCCCCGCCCGCGGCAGCGAATGGTATCCGCGGCACATGTACGCCACCAGGAGCCTCATTGACTGGCACCGCACCCGGTTCGGCCCGCAGGACAAATTCGGCTACAAGGACTTCATCCCGCTCTTCAAAGCCGAGCATTACGATCCCACCGCCTGGGCCACGCTCTTCAAGCAGGCCGGCGCCCGCTACGTCATCCCGGTGGCCGAGCACCATGACGGCTTCGCCATGTACGACAGCGCCCTGACCAGGTGGGACGCGATGGACATGGGACCGCGCCGCGATCTCATCGGCGACCTCGCCACCGCCGTGCGCCGTGAGGGGCTGGTCTTCGGTCTCTCGCAGCACCGCATGGAACACTGGAACTTCATGTGGCCCGCCGACGGACTCGCCACCGATCTCTTCGATCCCGCTTACGCCGACTTCTACGGCCCGCCGCAACCGCCCGCCGAGCACGCGCAACCCGGCGAGGTCTTCGAGGGCCGCGCCGCACCGCAAAGCCCCGCCTTCCTCGAGGAGTGGTTCCGCCGCAACCAGGAACTCGTGGACAAATACAAGCCGCAGCTCGTGTACTTCGACAACGGCGTCAACGCCCGCGCCCTTGATCCCATCAAACTCCGTTTCGCCGCCTACCTCTACAATCGCGCCGCCGAATGGGGCGTCGCCGCCACGGTCGCCACCAAGCGCGACGCCTACCTTGCCGGCAGCGTCCGGGACTACGAGCGCGGCCGGCCCGCCGGCATCAGCGAGCGTTTCTGGCAGTGCGACACTTCCATCGGCCACAACAGCTGGGGCTACGTTGAAAACTTCTACTGCCGCAATGCCGGCGAAATGATCCGCGAACTCGTGGATTGCGTGGCCAAGAACGGCGCCTACCTGCTCAACGTCGCCCCGCGTTCCGACGGCACCATTCCCGACGACCAGCAGCTCCGCCTCCTCCAGATCGGCGAATGGCTGCGGATCAACGGCGAGGCCATCTACGGCTCGCGGCCCTGGCATCGTTTCGGCGAAGGGCCGACCGAGGAAACGGTCAACGAGCGCACCCCCGAGCGCGGCATCACCAACGGCATGCTGAGCGTCTACACGTCCCAGGACATGCGCTTCACCACGCAGCGCCACGCCGATGGCACCTACACTCTTTACGCCACCCTCTTCGCCTGGCCCGCCGACAGCAAAGTCACGATCACGTCACTGCCGGCCAATGCCCCGGAAATCGCCGGCGAGATCTCCGCCGTGGCCCTGGTCGGCAGCCCGCAGCCGGTAAAATTCACCCGCGACCCCAACGGCCTCCACATCATCCTTCCCCCCTGGCGCCCCAGCGACCACGCCAACGTCCTGAAAATCACCGGCCTCAAAACCCTCTGATTTTGTAACCACGGATTTCACGGATACCACGGATCAGAAGAATGGCCGCATAAGGCACAAAAACTCAGGGAATTTCGCATCCCCCCAGATCTAAATCCCAAATTCTAGCACTGCCCCTCTCTGTAATGCCATCACGCCCACCCCATCCGTGTTATCCGTGACATCCGTGGTCCAAATTTCTGTGCCTTTTGAGCCTTCTGTGGCCATCTCTGGTCTCCGCTCCCTCTGCTTCCTCCTGTAAAAATCAATCTCTTCCGCCCCATGCCTCGCCTCTGTCGCTCCATCTTTGCGCTCCTTGCGTTCCTTGCGGTTAACTCCCTCCCCGCCTCCGTCCACTCCTACGATCTCACGACCCTCACCGCCGCCGATGCCTTCACCCCCGAGCGCGGCCACGGCTTCGATCTCGGCACGGCCCCCGACGCCTCCGGCCAGCCGTTCTACTTCTCCGTCGCCGTACCCGAGGGCAATTGGCGCGTCACCGTGACTTTTGGCGATCCGGCTGTCGCCTCCGACAACACCGTCAAGGCGGAGTCGCGGCGCCTGATGCTCGAGCACGTCGCCACCGCCCCCGGCGAATTCGTCACGCGGACCTTTATCGTCAACGTCCGCAATCGCACCCTCCCGCCGCCCTTGAAAAACGCCCCCGGTGGATCCGCCGTGCTCACCAACGAGCGCGAGGAGGGTTCGTTCACGTGGGACGACAAGCTCACGCTGGAGTTCAATGGCCTGGCACCACGGGTTCGCGCCATCGTCCTCGAACCGGCCAACGTCCCCACGATCTACCTCCTCGGTGATTCCACCGTCACCGACCAGCGCTGGGAGGATGGCGCCAGCTGGGGCCAGATGCTCACGCGCTTCCTTGCTCCCGACATCGCCGTCGCCAACCACGCCGAGTCCGGCGAGACCTTGAAGTCGTTTGTCACCGGCCTGCGCCTGGCCAAGGTGCTGTCGCACCTGCGGGCTGGCGACTGGCTCTTCATCCAGTTCGGCCACAACGACCAGAAGCAGCAGTGGCCGCAGACCTATGTTGCGGCGTCCACCACCTACAAGGCCTGGCTGCGCACCTTCATCGCCGAGGCCCGCCTGCGCGGCGCCACGCCGGTGCTCGTGACGTCCACGCAGCGCCGCAACTTCGACGCGCAGGGCAGGATCATCAACACCCACGGCGGCTACCCGCAGGCCGTCCGCGAGGTCGCCGCCGAGGAAAAGGTCGCCCTCGTCGACCTCGAGGCCCTGAGCCGCTCGCTGTACGAGGTACTTGGTCCCGAACTGTCGCCCCGCCTGTTCGCCAATGGCGGCAAGGACGCCACCCACCATAACAACCTCGGTGCCTACCTCCTCGCGCAATGCGTCGCAAAATCGCTCCGCGATGGCGGTGTCCCGCTCACGCGTTACCTCGTCACCGACCTCCCGCTCTTCGACCCGACGCATCCGGGCAACCCCAACGATTTCAAGCTCCCCGCCAGCCCGCTGCGCAGCACGATTGTGCCACGGAATTGGGCCCAGCGGGCCGCGGATGATGAGGCATTGAACCTGAGCGATGCCGCGATTGGATGGGGGCGGAGATTCCGCCGTGTCCGCCGTAGCCTTGGGAGGGGAGGAGGGGAATCACCCGCCTACAAAATAATCAGTCCCTGCGTCCTGGCGCCTTTGCGCGAGACTCCGCGATCGATTTTCTACTCAATGATCAGCAGACAACCCTGGTTCGCGGGTACCGGAATCGCCGCATCGGCCGCGTAAGTCGCCGGCTTTTGCAGGCCTTCGATTTCAGTGGCGGTGAACTTCACCTTCGCAGGGTCGAGGCCGAGGTCTTGCCAGTCGATTTGCAGTCGGAGCGCGACATCCTCCTTCGCCCAACTGCCGATGGCGACCAGCGTCCTGCCGGGCTTTCGGTAGATGGTCGCGAGAATGTCCTTGCGCCCGGTCTTCACGGGATTCGTTTCATCCCAGTAGCCGATCATGTCGGCTTCCTTGATGCCGAAATGATCCCAGAACCGCCACATTGAGCGCGGGTCGCATTCGGGGCGCCAGCCGAGGCGGCTGGACATGCCGTAAAGCATGCCGCGCCAGGGGTGGCCGCCGCCCTGCAGCATCTCGCCGAAGAGGCCGTACGGCAGGCCGGTGATCTCGACCATGTAGTAATCCGGCCCCTCGCCGAAGTAGTCGTAGTTCTCACCCTGCCACAGGCTGTCCATGTACGGATAGAGCTCGAGGTACTGGTTGTTCGGGCTGCCCAGGCCGTATTCGGGGAAGAAGTTGTTGCCCGAATGGAAGTCTATGAGCGCACCCGGCTTCGCCCGCTGCAGGACCTTGCGCACCCGCTTCATGATCTCGCGGTCGAAGCCGATGCCGTCGAGATAGATGCCATCGGTGCCGGTGTTCCGGATCATCCAGTTGATGCCCTCGAGGTAATAGTTGTGCCAGCGCGAGAGGCTCGTCGTGGCGATGGCGGCGTCGTAAACGCCCGGAGCCAGCGGATCGTGCCAGGCCGGGATGTAGTCGCCGCGCACATGCTCGCGCAACCAGGCGCTGCCGACCTGCGGACGCGTGTCGCCCTTGATTGCCGAGAAATGGTCGGCGAGTTGGAACCCCGGACCATTGCGGAAGACCTCGGCGCCCAGGCTGCGCAGCGCCCAGAACTCCGTCGTGTAGTTGGTCTGCTCGCGCACGGTGTAGTAGAACTTCACCTTCATGCCGGCCGCGTGCGCCTCGCGGGTGTAGGCCGCGATCTCGTCGGCAAAGAGGAACGGGTAGTTGATGTGCCGGTTGATCGCATCGCTCTGGTGAATGGTGACAATCGACGCCCCGGCGGCCCTGGCCTCGGGCACGGAGAGGTGCGAATGCTCGCTGTGCGAGTGGCGCCAGTCCCAATGATTCTTGTCGAGGGTGCGGAACGGCGTGATGAGCAGGCCGAAGTTGAGGTGCATCTCCTCGCCGGCGGCGAGGCGGCGCGCGCCGGTGTAGGCGCGGAGGATGACGCGGTCGCCGTCCTCGCGGACCGTGCAGCCGCCCTTGCCATCGTTGCTCCAGTCGCGGTACGGGCCGGTCTCCTTCAGGTTGTAGAGGTCCCAGGTGTCGGTGACATGCTTGAGCCGCAATTGCAGGCCGCCGTTGATGTCGCCGATCCAGACGAGGCCGTTGGCGCGATTGACATCCCACTGCCACGACCAGTTCGGCTGCCGGTAGCCGCCCTTGTGACCGAGGCCCATCAGGTAGGGCACGGCGGCGCGGCGCAGCGGGATCTCGAGCGCCGCGTCGGGCAGTTCGGTGGCGGCGTGGGCCCGGAGCGTGATGCGGTAGTTGATGTGGCCGTCGCTCTCGAGCCTCGCGGTGTAGGCGAGCTCGAGATCCCCGGCGCGGCTCTGCGCGGACCAGGCCACCGCCCCGGGGGCGGGTTGCGTGAGCGCGGCGCGGCCGCTCCACGTCACGCCCGGCACGGTGAACTGCACCGGGGCCGCAAGGAGCTCGTGCGCGGGAGCGTCGGCGCGATCGACGTTGCGGCTGAAGGTGCTCGTGATGCTTTCCGGGAACCCGAGCTCGTTGAGGCGGACCTGGCGGCCGAGCACCCCAAGCGTGCGGCCGTCGCGGGTCACGGGCGTGAACGGGGCCACGATCTCGTCGTCGAGGCCAATGGTCGAATCGAGCCAACGCAGACGCGAGTGGCGCCAGAGATCGCCGTCGCCGGCGTCGGCGAGAACTTGGTCGGTAACGGTCAGGTTGACCGTGACCGTCGCCGCCGGGGCGTTGGCCGGCCGGAGCGTCAGCTTACCGATGTAGGCGCCCGGACGGGCTTCGGCGGGAACCTGCACGCCGAACCAGAGCGGCTGGACGGCCCCGCGGCCGACGCTGACCAGCTTGCGCAGCGGACGGCCGAGCCAGTCGGTGCCGCCAAGGTTGGTGCAGCGCAGGGCGCTGGCTGGAATCGTGTCGCCGGCGTCTGAGCGCAGGTCCATGAAATCCACGGCGAGGTTGTCGATGCCCTGGGTGACGGCGTAAAGGCCGACCTGGAAGGCGTAATATTCGCCGCGCGCCGCCTCGCCGCGGAACGTGTCGGCGGGACCGGAGCGCGCCCAGTGCCGGGGGAGCTCGTCGAGCATGCGGATCGGTCGCGTGCGGTCCTCGGGAAAGAGGAGGTAGGATTGGCTGGGGTGCGCGGCGAGGAGCTGCCGCATCTCGTCCGCGGTGGCGATGACCTCCATGGGGTCGAAGCGGTGAAAGTCGTTGATGGCCTGGAATTCAACGGTGCGGGCCGGTGGCAGGTCAGCGAGCGAACTCGCGCCCATCTCGCGCCCGCGAGCGGGCTGCCTACCGAGTGTCATGATCCGCTCGCCCCACGCGGCGTCGGCGGGGGGCACGGGTTTTTCGTAGACGGCCGTCGGCGAATTTTTCCAGCCTTCGTAATGATAGGGCAGGTAATAAACCCAGTAGTCGCCAGGTGCGGTGGCCGGCTGGAAGATCACGTCGCCGGACTCGCGGTTGATATTCACCGCGAGGACATTGCCCACCCGCTGGCTGGTGGCCGCGTCGATGATGATGACCGCCTTTTTCTCCGGCTCCGGATCACGCCGCCGCCATGGAATCCGCACCCGGACCGCGTCGGCCTTCGCCTCGACGCGCACCTTCGCCCGATGATTGCCGAGGGACTCATCCCACGGCGCGGGGGCGGAGGTGAAGGGCACGTCTTCAGCCAGCATGGCCAGGGTCGGTATCAGAAGCAGGAAGGGGCGCAGGAGCGAACGGAACGGCGGCATGATGCAGGGATTGGAGAATTGGGTGAATCAATGCAGATCGCGCAACATTAGGAGAAACCCCTTTGCGCACGACAAGCGCGGAGGCGATGAACATTCGGCGGAGGGGCGAACGCGGAGGCGGACCGGCCGGCCTTTCGCAGTGGGCAGGGCCAGAAATCTGCCCTACCCCTGCCAGCGCTTCAGGCGGGTGGCATGAATGAGGCAAACGCAATCGCTGCCGTCATGCGTGGAGAGCCAGTGCGGCTCCAGGGCGGCGAATTCAAGGTCCATCGCGGCGCGCAGTCCGCCCACCTCGATGAGCACGATGCCGTGCGGCTTGAGCCGGGTGCGGGCCTGGCGCAGGAGCTTGCGGATGATGTCCAGCCCGTCGGCGCCGCCATCCAGCGCGAGTCGCGGCTCGCGGTGAAACTCGGCCGGCAACCGGTCGCAATGCCCGCTGGGTTCGTAGGGCGGATTGCTGAGAATGACATCGTACTTCACCCCGGGCACGCCGTCGAAGACATCACTGCGGTGCAGCTTCACGCGCCGGGTGAGATCAAACGCACTCACGTTGATCTTCGCCACTTCCAGGGCATCGGCCGAGAGATCAATCGCGTCCACGCGCGCCTTGGGAAAATGCCGCGCGAGCAGAATGGCCAGGCAGCCGGAGCCGGTGCAGACGTCGGTGACCTGCGTGACCTTGGCGGGATCGGGCAGCCAGGCGTCGAGCTGCTCCGGGATGATTTCCAAAAAATAACTGCGCGGGATGAGCACGCGTTCGTCCACATAGAAGCGCATGTCACCCAGCCATGCCTCCCGCGTCAGGTAGGCCGCCGGGGTGTGATCTCGGACGCGCCGGCGGAAAACTTCCGCAAGTTTGGTGCGCTCACCGGCCGTGAGCTTCCGCGACAGCACCTCCGGCCCGCTGTCGAGCGACAGTCCGAGCGTGCGCAGGATCAGGTAGAGCGCCTCGTCATGCGCATCGGCGGCGATCTGCCCGAGCGCGAGGCCGTGCTCCGCGTAGAGCGCGCCCATCCGCTTCAGCCAGCCACCGGGGGTGGCGAGCCGCCCGGTGCCGGCCAGCGGGTTTGCCTTGCCGAGGGTTATGGGCTCAGCCGGCGATGAGCCGGTAAATCAACAGGAACGGTGCGGCCACGATGCCCATGACCGCGCCCAGCACCATGCGGAAGGCCGGGATGTTGATCGCGATCAGGATGATCAGGAAACTCCAGCGCGAGAGGTTGATGAAGGTCTCCTCGGTCATGCCGGCGATATGGCGCATGACCCGGCCGCCGTCGAGCGGCGGGAGCGGGATCAGGTTGAAGACGGCCAGCAGGACGTTGATGCCGATCAGCTGGACGAAAAGCTCGGCCGTGCGCGGTTCAAACCGGAACAGCACGCCGCCCACCACGGCTGAGATCAGCGCCAGCGCGAGATTGGAGCCCGGCCCCGCAAGCGTGGTGAGGATCTCGTCCCGTTTGCGGTTCTTGAAGTTGCTCACGTTGATCATCACCGGCTTGCCCCAGCCGAACAACAGGCCGCCGGGCAGGACGAAGATGCAGAGCAGCGGGAAAATCACCGACCCGAGCAGGTCCATGTGCGCGATGGGATTGAGCGTGACGCGGCCGTCGTGTTCCGGCGTGTCGTCGCCGAGCATATGCGCCGTGATGGCGTGCGCCCATTCGTGGATGCTCAGGCTGGCGATGAGGACGATGTAGAAGATGAGGCCGCTGCGCAGGGTCTCGGGATCGATGCCAAAATCCATAGGGCCTTACTTGTCGTCGCGGGCCGGAAGCTGCGCAACCAGCTTTTGCTTCTGGGCCTGCAATTCCGGCTCCGTCACCATCGCCAGCACCAGGCGCGCGTGGTCGGTCCGGCCCTGCTTGATCAGGATGTTCGCCGCGTGCAGGCGCATTGTTTCCCGCTCGATGTTCGTGGCCGCCTTCTCCTCCAGCGCGGACCATTCCTTGAGGGCGGCATCCCAGTCGGGCCGGGCGAGGTCGTAGAACGCCTCGGCATAACGGTAGGCGAATTCAAAGCGGTCGGGCGCCAGTTCCTTGGCCTGGCGGAAGGCTTCGAGCATGTTCTGGTCCAGGCTCTCCCGGCTCCACTCCCCCGCCTTGAGAAAATCGTCGCGGGCCTCGGCCAGCAGAGTGCCGAGCTGGTAGTGGTAGAGCGGTTCCTTCGGGGCGAGCTTGATGGCGGCGAGAAAATACGAGACCGCCTCCAACGGCTGACCGGTCTCGGCCAGCAGGTTGCCGATCTGGTTCTTGACCAGCGGGATGTTGGGATCGATCCGGTTGGCCTTCATCAGCATCACGAGGGACTCGCGGCGCATGTCCACCTTGCCCAGGAGGTAGCCGTAGGCGGCGTACCCGTCGGCGCTGTTGGGATTGTTGCGCAGAAACACCTCGTAATCATGGACGAGGGCCTGCGCCTGCTCCTGGAAGCTGGCCTGGTCGAGCTTCTCGCCCTGTTGCTTCGCCTCGGCAAACAGCGCCTGCTGGCGCTCCAGCAACTGGCGCAACGACCGCTCGGTCAACGTCTCACTGGCGGGCTCGGCGGCCGCCAGGGCGGTGCAGAGCAAAAGGAAGCAGCAGAGGATTCTCATGGTTTCGCAGGCTGCGACACCATCAACCCGCCAGGGTGCCCGCGTAAACATTCATCCGCTCGCCGCGCAGGAAACCGACCAGCACCTGGCCGCTGGCCCGGGCGAACTCCACGGCCGCGCTGGTGGGCGCCGAGATGGCTGCCACCGCCGGAATCCCCGCGGCCAGCGCCTTTTGCATGATTTCGAAGGACACCCGGCCGCTCACCAGCAGAATGCAGCCGGCCAGCGGCAATTCGCCGGCCAGCAGCGCATGCCCCGCCACCTTGTCGAGGGCGTTGTGCCGGCCCACATCCTCCCGCACCACGCGCAGGTTGCCCGCCGCGTCAAACAGCGCGCTGGCATGCAACCCGCCGGTGCGATCAAACGCCGGCTGGGCCGCCCGGAGCCGGTCGGGCAGCGCCGCCAGCACCGCCCTTGACGGCACCAACGGCGTGGCGATGGGCGCAAACTGCGCCCGCACCGCCTCGATGCTCGCCTTGCTGCAGATGCCGCAGCTCGACGAAGTGAACACATGCCGCGTCAGCCGCTCGAGGTCCAACGCCGTGCCCGGAGCCAGGATCACATCAAGGATGTTCTCCTCGGGCGCCCCGCCGTCGGCCCGGCAGTAGACCATGTCGAGCACCTCCTCCCGCCGGTGCAGAATCCCCTCCGTTGCCAGAAAACCCGCGGCCAGCTCCCGATCATGACCCGGCGTGCGCATGACCACCGCCACGCTGTGTCCACCGACGCGAATCTCGAGCGGCTCCTCCGCCGCGAGCACATCCTCGCGCACCTCGGCCGGCTGCGTTCCTTCCAAGCGGGTGATCGTGAAGCTGCGGACGGCTTTGGCGGGGGTCGGAGTCATGGGAGGAGCAAAGCGAATGGCGCGGGTGCAGCCATGTTTTTTGTTCGGATGTCCTCAAGACTTGTAGGGCCGGACCTTGGTCCGTGCCTTATGTCCGTTCGTCGACCGAGGCACGGACCAAGGTCCGGCCCTACAGAACCATCCATCTCTGCAAGCCAATGACTCGACGTCCAAGCGTCGTCGAAAAATCACGCGCATGGATCGGATCAGGGCCATCCGCTGCGTTGGGTGGTGAACAGCTGGATTGTATCGGCAAGTAGGGCGGGGCTCCTCCTTCGCCGGGCCTACGGAGGACAGCTCTGACCCGCCTTCGAACGTCGCATCCGCGTATAGGCGTTATCGGGGCAGGTCGGAGACCTGCCCTACCTGGCCAGCGGCTTGAGCAGCGCGAATTTTCCGCTCGCGGCGGGGGTGATGAACTTGCGGCGGAACGCGTTGACGCGCACGCCCTCCCCGAGCATCTGCGCGATCCGTTCCGCCAGCGCGGGAGGTGCGGAATGCTCGGACACATAATGAAAGTCCCAGCGCCGCTCGGCGGTCTGCACCAGGCTGTAATGCCAGCAGGCGA
Source organism: Opitutaceae bacterium (assembly GCA_016715765.1). Lineage (GTDB taxonomy): Bacteria > Verrucomicrobiota > Verrucomicrobiia > Opitutales > Opitutaceae > UBA2377. Next base: position 87,718 of record JADJZJ010000007.1, on the reverse strand, counting down.
AATTATCCGGGAGCACCTCGTCCACCTCGGTCGGTGAAACGAGCGAACCGTCGGGGTCGGAAATACAAACCGCCCTCGCGGCCCAGGATGCGGTAACCCGTCGGATACCGGCGCACGATGTCGCCCGTGTGATAGCGCAAGAGCGGCATCGCCTCGCGCCCGCGGGTCGTGACGTAAATCTGGAAGACATCCGGCAGGCCGGCGCGCCAGGGCACGAGTTCGATGAAGGCGTTGTCGTCAATGACCTTGGAGTCGTCCTTGAAGGCTTCGCCGACAAACAGGTAGCCCGCCTCGGTCGAACCATAGAGATCGACCTGCGGGGCGGGAAACACCTCCGCGATGCGGCGGCTGTGCTGCAGGCTGGCCTTGCCGTAGGTGAGGATCACCGCGCGGATACTCGGCACCTTCACCCCGCGGCGCTGGGTCGCGCGGGCCAGCAGCGAAAGATAGATGGGCTCGCCCTCGATCACCTCGGGTTTCGTCGCCTGCAACTCGAGCACGATGCGGTCCCACTCCGCCTCCGGAAAGGCAAAGGGATCACTGGAAAGGTTCAGATAGACCGTGCCGTTGAAATAGCGGTGCGGGAACGGATGATCCTCGTAGGGGCAGAGGTTGCTGGAGCAGCCCACCGGCGCGAGGACGCACTTGCGGTAGGGCCGGCCAACGAATTCGCGCAGGATGGGCGAGGCCCGGTAGGCGCGCTCGGTCTGCGCCTCCCACCAGCCCTGCTCCATGATCACGGTCATCGGCCCCTGCGTGGTGCCGGAAGTGGATTCGTATTCGAAGCGCTTTTCCGCCATGCCGCGCTCGATTTCCCGATAGTCCGCGAAAAAGGCCTGGTGGCCGTGCTCGACGATTTCCTTCTTGGAGAGCGCCGGGATCTCGCGGTAACAGGCCCACTCCAACGGATTCTGATGCAGCGGAAACCGCCGACCATAGAGCGGGCTGCGGGCATAGATGCGCCGGACCTCCTGCTCCAACGGCCCGGGCACATGGTCGGCGGCCAGGGGGCCGAGCGCGGCGGGATGATTGGCGAAGACGGGGACGGACATGGCGGTGGTCGGGCAGGAAACTCCGGTGCGGGGTGAAGTCAAACGCCGCCCTGCATCGCCCGCCAGCGGGGTTCGAACATGAACAGGGCGTTGAGCACCAGGCTGTGGGTGATGCCGCCGCTCCGCGCGAGGGCCAGCACCTCCTCCACCGGCAGGGTCAGCACCTCGATTTCCTCATCATGGTCCCAGGCTGTCGCATCGGTCGCCACCGCGTGCTCCACGAACACCACATGGCACCGGTTGCTCAGGATCGCGGGATTCGGCCGCACCGAGCCCAGCAGGCTGGCGGCCGTCCCGGAAAAACCGGTTTCCTCGCGCAGTTCCCGGGGGCCCGCCACGAGCGGATCCTCGCCGGCATCGATGACCCCGCCGGGAATCTCGAGGGCAAAATCATCGATGCCAAAACGGAATTGGCGCACGAGCACCAGCTGGTGGTCCGGGGTCAGTGCGATCACATTCACCCAGTCCGGCGGATTCGCGACGACGAAGTCGCGCTCCGTGCCCCGCTGCGGATGCCGGTAGCGCACATTGTGCAGGTCGAAAACGCGGGTCTGCGCCAGCAGCGTCTGGCCGAGTTTTAGCCAGCGGGCGGGGTGGCCGGGAGTGTGATTCATTTCAGGTCAAAAAAAATGCCTCCTGACTTGCGTCGAGGAGGCATCGGAAAAATTGCGGGCCGATTACTTCTTCGGCAGCTTGATCTTCTGGCCGATCTTCAGGTTTCTGGAATCAACGCCGGGGTTGACCTGCTGCATGGCGTCGATCGTCGTGCCCTGGGCGCGGGCGATCTTGGCGAAGGTGTCGCCGGCCTTGATGATATACTCATCGGGACCAGCCACGGCGGGGGCGCCGCCGCCCTTGGCGGACTTGGCGGGGGCCTTGGCGGATTCCTCGAGCTTGGTGATGCCGGCGCGGAGGTTGCCGAGTTCGGCTCCGACCTGGTTGAAGGCATCCTGGGTCGAACGCGTCAGCGCGGCCAGGTCACGGGAGGCCTTGTCGGCGGTCGCGGCGGTCGAACTGACCTGCGATTCGAGGGCGTCCACTTTCGCGAGTTTTTCCTCATGCGCGGCCAATGTCTTGCCAACGCTGGAGAGTTTGATGGCGGAGTAACCGCCGAGCAGCAGCGCAATCACGCCGACGATGATGCCGCCGACTGGAAGCATGCTGTTATTTTCGCGGGAAATGGTGTCCATGGGTTTGAAGTTCGGGAAACAAGGCCTAACCGAAGGGAATCCTGACGCAAGCAGAGATTATTAACATTGCCCGGCCCCATGGCCCGGATGAGCCAAGGCAACTCGCAACCAGCCGCAACTTTAGCCATCGCGGCCCGGAGCGCCCGTGATTGAAATGGCGGCGCGCGGATCACGCCAACGTTGACAGTAGTGGCGCCGCTCCCTCCCATCCCGCTTGGTAACGGGGTGTAGCTTAGCCTGGTAGAGCGCCTGGTTTGGGACCAGGAGGTCGTAGGTTCGAATCCTATCGCCCCGACCATTTTGTCGATGGAAGCACTAGTTGGCCACTTTGGACATCTAGTGCTTCTTTTTGGCCCCTGGACAACTACTGCTTTCGATCGCAGAGATCATTGGACTCCATTGCTTTATATTAGCAGAAGCGCCAGCGCCCGTTCGCTGCACTGTTTCGTTAAGCGACGTTGGGTTTAGTGCGGGTTAGCACGATGTGGGTGGCTCGCTGCGATGCGACATGCTGGGTGCAGGTGTAGCCCAAGTCCGGCAGGTTGATGCCGTCGAATAACCGCTCGCCCGCGCCAAGCATGACAGGTGCGATGGCGACATGCAGTTCATCGATCAGTCGCTCCCGCAGATATTGCCTGATGGTCGCCGCTCCGCCGCCGATGCGGACATCCTTTCCGTTGGCGGCTTCGCGGGCCAGTTCGAGGGCGACGCGCGGACCCTTGGTGACGAAATGAAAGGTCGTGCCGCCCTCCATTACGAGTGGAGCACGAGGATGATGAGTGAGCACGAAAACCGGCTTATGATACACCGGGTTGTCACCCCACCAACCCCGCCAACTCTCATCAAGCCAGGGACCGCGGACTGGTCCGAACATATTCCGGCCCATAATCCAGGCACCTACATTGTGGAAACCCCGCGCGGCAAAGTCGTCATCGATCCCGGTCTCTCCACCTTGGTTGCCGAACAGTTGCGCCTGAAACGTGCGCGTAGCGATCGCCCAGCCATGAAGGGAAGTTCCGCCAGTTCCGCCTACCCCAAGCGGGTTCTCCAGGCTTTGATTCGGGCCTGCGCCGAAGCCATCAATCGAAATAGTGAAGCTTTCCACACGGAGTTTAGTCATTTGTTTCGGGGTGGTGAATCGCTACCAGAAATTTTGCCATGATTACTCCTTTAACTCCCGACGAATGGAACTGCCGGTTCAGGACATTGCGCGCGAATATTGCCGAAAATTACGATGCGCCACCCTCGGTTTGGCGGGGCTGGCTCCACAGTGGGAATGTACACTCGGGGTTAGGCATTTTTGATGCGACGAACCCAATAGCGGGGTGGCTTTCGGTTCGGTGCGATTGCAACAACATACAGAAAGTCTCTGTGCACAAAATAGACCAAGCCGTAGCGATAGGGATCGAGCAGTATCTTCCTCGACCGCTTGCCGGCAGGAAAGCCAGCTGACGTGGGATTCTCCATCGCACGCTGGATGGCTTCACGGACTTTTGCGCGAAAACCTTCCGCAGCTCGCGCCGAACGGTGCGCATACCAATCGAATGCCTCCTCGAATTCCCGGGTTGCGGGATAGAGGAATTCAAACGTCATTTCCGTGCGCGGTACTGCAGCACTTTCTCGCCGCTCACAGTCTTAATCTGGCCCGCCAGCAACGCGTCAATCCGTGTTTCTGATTCTTGAGCCCAGAGCCGATTTAAATGAGCTTGGCTTGGAGACTTGATGCTTGCGATCAGCGCCTCTGCAACCCGCTCACGCTTTCTGGCGGGAAGCTTCAAGGCGGCAGAGATCAGCTTGGCATCGTTCATGCCCCCGGAATCTGGCCTCCGAATCGCGCGGCGCAAGCGTTCTCCTGCCGAAACATAAGGATCTCTCCGTCATGTGGTCGGCTTACTTTTCCGGGCTCAAACCTCGCGAAATACTTCCACTCGAAACTCCGCAACGGATTCGATCAATATTCCGTGAGGGCCGGCGTGGATGCCTTCTTTTCTTTTTCCGGCGAACGCCGCTGTCATCTGGTCATCGTCACGAAACTCAAAAACCGCCTGGTAAGGGAGCAGCCTGCTTTTGGGCGGCTCGCCGGTATTCTTGAGGACGATGCCGCGTGAAAGATTCCCCTGTGCGCTCAGCTCTTCGATAAACGCCCGCACCAACCCGAGCGCCTCTGCTTCGCCCACCCCGGGCTTCAGCGTAAACCAGACATTGTAATGAATCATGTTTCTTCTACTGATTTATTTCACCAGCGCCGGCCAGACCTGCGGGAAGCACTCGCCGTCAAACGGCGTGCCGGGGCCCGCATTGGGACCGAGGAGGGGGACGTTGGCGTGACGGTTGCCTTTGCGGTCGGGGAGAATCTTTTGGTAGGGGTCAACCCGCCCGAGATAAAAGGTGCCGTTGGGCATGTAGTGGATGATGAGCGAGAGCCGCGGATCATGCGTCAGGTTGGGACCGGAGCCGTGAAAGGTGAGGCAGTGGTGCACGCTGGCCTCGCCCGACTTGAGCACACAGGGCTCGTCGAGCCATTCGCCCTGGGCGGAGAACCGGTCCTTGAGGGCGTCGAGGTCCTTTTCGTGAAACGTCTCCGCGTCGCGGGACAGTCCCCATCGGTGGGAGCCGACAATGGTGCGCATGCCGCCGTTGGTCAGGTCGGTGTCCTGAAGCGCGATCCACAGCGTGCACATCTCCTGGCTGCTGGCCACCTGCCAGTGGGCGTAATCCTGATGCCAGCCGATGTTGGCGGCACGGAAGTTTTTGCCCTCGGGGCCGACGCCCGGCTTGACCACGACCTGGTCGTGCCAGACGCGGATGCCGGCTTGTTCCGTCAAGCCGGCGATCATCCGGCCGAGGCGTGGACTGGTGACCACTTCGCGGATGGCATCGTTGAGCCACCAGCCGTTGTTGACCTTGCGCAGCTCGGGACTGTTGAGGTCGTATTCGTAAACCCGGTCGAAGGGATAAAGGTCGCGGTCGTATTCCTTGCGGAAGATGCGGTCGAATTCCCCGCGCAGAAACGCGATGGATTCGTCGCTGAGCAGCTTCGGGGTGCGCCAGTAGCCGCGCTCGCGGTATTCGGCGCGGTTTTGATCGGTGACTGCGATGTCGTGGATTTTTAGAGTGCTCATGAGTGGTGTGGGATCGGGGCTTAGCCTCCCCCCCCCCGCCGGGTCTTAGTGATTGGGAAGACGCCCCAAAGCCCCGTCGCTTATCGGGAGAAGAACCCGGTGAGCGATTCAAGGACATGCGCGTAGTGGTCCGTCGGCAGGTCCTCGCTGATCTGCAACATGAAGGGGCGCGGCCCAAAGGCCTGCACCTTGGCGGCGCAGAAGTCCTCGATTTCCCGGCGGCTCCGGCCGCTCAGGGAGGCGGGGAAGTTCGGGCAAATGACTTTATCCGGCCAGAGCCGCAGCGCCTCGGTCTCGGGCAGGTCGTTGCCCATTTCCGCAAAGGAAAATGATTCCACGACATCAAAGGTGGATCCCGCGATCGCCGTGGCCAGCGGGGCGAGGCGGCCGTCGAGATGCACGAGGTAGGCTTTGTTGGCCGCGCGCAGCTTGGCCCCCTGCTTGCGGTAGAACGACGCGCAGTATTTCTCGAAAATGGCCGGCGGCGTCATGTCGGCGGTCACGTTGTCGGGCTGCCAGACCGCCTCGACCGGCATCTCCAGTGCCAGATCCACCTGCCGGCTCTGCTTCTCCTCGAGCATCGCCAGCAGGGTTTCGATGGGCCCGGGCTCGGTCATGTAATCCACGAGAAATTGCTGCGGATCGGCCAGCTCGATGAGGAGCTTCTGGAAGGGCGAACGATCCAGGCGCCCAAGGACGACCCCGTCCTCACCCAGGTCCTCCTGCAATTGCCGGAGCTGGTCGCGCTGGGGCTCGAGGACCGTGTGTTCCACCAGATACTGCATGACCTTGTAGTCTTCCGCCGATTCCAGGTAGTGCTTGCGAATCCAATCGCTGGCATAGCCGGAGTCCTTGATGAGCTGCTGCGAAATGTTGCCGACGGGCGTGGAGTAACGTCGCTCCTCCACCCTCCGGCCGTCTTCGTAGACATGGCGGATCGTGAACTCGGCGCCCTTGACTTCGGAAACGTAGCCCGGGCTCACATGCCACGGGGGTGCGAGCAGGCTCGTCAGGGGATGGAAGACCAGCAGGGCCAGTCCCCGTTCGCGCGCCCGGCGCTCACCGGCGCCGGCGCGCAGATAACGGCCATAGATGCCGACCGGAATCCGGTCGGGCATCTGGTTGCGGTAGACGGCCAGGACTCGCTCGCGCGGGGTCATCCGGCGGCACCCCGCTGCATGAAAGCCCCGACTTCGGCGAGCGTCGGGATGGCGTTCACGACTCCGATCTTGGTGGTCGCGAGGGCTGCGGCAAAGGAGGCGAAGCGGATCGCCTCGTCCATGGGCGCATGCCGGTGCAGCCCCGCGAGAAACGCCCCGGCGAAGATGTCGCCCGCCCCGGTGGTATCAATGGCATCCACCTTGGGCGCCGGGAAATGGCTCTCCCGGCCCTCCCCGACCAGCACCGCGCCCAGCTCGCCCAAAGTGACGAGTGCGTGGCGCACGCCCTTGTCGCAGAGCCAGCGGCCGGCGCGGATGGCGGAATCGCGATCCGTGACCTCGATTCCGGTCAGGATGCGGGCCTCGGTCTCGTTGGGTTTGATGATGTTGATGCAGGGATAAAGGTCGTCGGGCAAAGGCACGGCCGGCGCCGGATCCAGGAAGGTCGGGATGCCCCAGGCGTGGCATTGCCGGATCCCGTGAAAGACGGTCTCGGGCCGGTTCTCCAGTTGAAAGCCGACGCAGAACGCGGCGCGCAGTTCCGCGGCGCAGTGGTCAATGTCGGCGGGGGTGAGGTTGAGGTTCGCCCCCGGCGCCACCGAGATCATGTTCCGGCCGTCCTCGTCGATCAGGATGATGCTGATGCCGGTGTGCGTGGTGGCATCGACCTGGATCCGGTCGCATTCGATGCCGCGCTCCCGATAGAGTGCAAAAGCGTCCTTGCCATATTTGTCGTCGCCGATCCGGCCGATGAAACGCACGGGCGCCCCCATGGTCGCCGCGGACACCGCCTGATTCGAACCCTTGCCGCCGCCGCTCTCGAAAAACGAATCCGCAATCACCGTTTCGCCCCGGCCCGGCAGGCGGCGACCCTTCAGAAACAACCCCACATTGTAACTGCCAATGATGACGATCATTCGGAGACCCTTCTATCAGGTTGGCCGCAATGATCCACTCTTCTTAATCCGTGACAAGCGGTCGGGCGGGAAATCACCGAGCCAATACCGGGCCCACGAATAAGGGGTAGCGCCCGGCCTCCGGACGGGCGGTTCGAGTGCCCCCTACCATACACGGCCCGTCCGGAGGCCGGGCCCTACCCTCGGAGACAACGCACCCTATCTGCAGTCACCACTCCAGGTATTCACCTATTAAGTGATCCCCCGCACCCGGCGTGCGCCAAGGGTCCGGCCGCCGGGCTTATTTATGCCGCATAAAGGATTCGGCACCAAATGAATATTACCCAACTTGGCCGGTCATAAATCAACCCACCCCAATCAACCACCTATGAAAGCATTCTGTCGTTACCTCGCGGTGTCCTGTCTGACCTTGATCGCGTGCGCGGAGGCCCAGGCTCAAATCGCGGCCTGGGAAATCGCGGGCACCAGCGCAGTCACGAGCAATCCCAAACCGGCCGGCACCCTCGGTGACTTCATTGACAGTGCTAGCCTTGCCTTGGGTGCGGGCATCACGGCCTCATCCGCGGCGGACACCTTCGGCGGTTCCGGCTTCAACTCCACTGCGCTGGCGTCCGCGATCACGGGCGATCAATACCTGAGTTTCACCATCACCCCGACAACCGGCTATGCCGTCAGCTTTACCTCACTGTCCCTGCTGAGCGGCGTCAGCACGGCCACCACCAGTTTTCACGGCGAAGTCCTGAGCAGCGCGACGGGATTCGACTCCGGGGCCTCGCTTTACAGCTACAGCTTTTCCAGCACCAGCGCCCCGCTCCAATCCATCACGTTGTCAGGCGTGTCGGCATTGCAGAATGTCACCGGGCCCGTCGAGTTCCGCATCTATGGCTGGCGGGACACCGGTGGCACCTCCACCTTCCGCCTCCGTTCCCTCACGGGCAGCGACCTTGTCCTCAATGGAACGGTCAGCGCCGTGCCAGAGCCCTCGACCTACGCGGCGATCCTCGGCGCGCTGACGCTGGCGGGCGTGGCCATGCATCGCCGCCGTCGCAGCATCCGGCGCTGAAACCAGGCAGGGCATCTGATGTTTTCCCGCGGATCACGCGGATAGTCGCGGATAATACCTCCGAAATTCCACACCATCGCCTGCAAGCAGGCTCCTACCCCACAGACCAGTGCCCTCCAAAACGAAACGGCCCGCCGGTAAAGGCGGGCCGTTTCGTTTCTACGCGAAGGATACGCGCGAGAGTTATTTGGCAGTCGGGAGGTTCAGCTTGATGGCCGGTTCGCTTGCGGCGGGTTCAGCCGCAGCCGGAGCCGCGGAAGGAGCGGCTGCACCGGGAGCCTTGGCGATCACAGCCTGGAGCCGGAGCATCTGCGCCCGTTGCGCCCAGGGACTGCCGGCATCGATCTGCATGATCTGGTCGGTATACTTGTTCACATCCTCGGTGCGGCCGGCGGTATGGGCCAGGCTGGCGAGGTGGTAGGCGGCCTCGGTGCGCACGCCCTTGGAGGCGTCGGCCTGGCCGGCAAGTTCACGGAGCGCGGTTTCGCCGTCGGCGGCGCGACCGGCCTGCACTTTGGCCATGGCCAGCCCGAGGCGGGCGCGATCCGCCAGCAGGCTGTCCTTCAGGGCCGGGAGGGCGGCCTCGTAGGCGGTCACCGCTTCGGCGCCCTTGCCGGCGGCATAGGCCTCATCGGCCAGCCGGAGCCGGGCAATCCCGGCGAGCACGTGGCCGGCATGGGCATCGGCGAAAGTCTTCAGTTTTTCGGAAGTGGACGCGGCGGCATACTCCTGGCGCACCGTCTGTTCCTTTTGCGCCGCCATGTAGTCCCATCCACCCCGGGCGAGGATCACGAGCAGCACCGCGGCGCAGCCGATGGTTAGGGCCTGGCCGTATTGGCGCCAGAGCCGGTGCAGCGTCGTTTCGTCAAAAGCGTACTTGTCGACAATGGCGGGATCGGTCGGGGCGGCACCGGTCGGATGGGTGGGAAGGTTTTCAGGCTTGCTCATGCGTGGATCAATTTGGGAAGGGGCAACGAAGCATATCGCCCCACCTGCGTAAAGGCAGGAGTTGGCCGGCACCCTCGGCCGGACCACGGTCTGTTGTTTTGGCTTCATAACTGTAGGCCAGCCCGCTTGCGGGGAATGGCGCCTAATTATGGCGAATTTGAAAGCAGTCCTGTAGGGCGTCACCTTGGTGACGCCTTTTATGCAAACGCTGCCGTCATCGCGGTCGAGGCCGGACCAAGGTCCGGCCCTACATCGATCCAAAGCCTCACCGCATGATTGCACCTTAAGTAAGCGCCATTCCCCGCTTGCGGGCGCGGACTGGCGCGCGCAAGCGCGCTGACCTACGAAGCAGGCATTGGCGCGGCCAAAACAAAAGACCGTGCGCCCCGATTGCGCTCAGTCAAACACCACGGTCTTGTTGCCGTAGGCGAGCACGCGACTGTCCAGATGCCAGCGCACGGCCTGGGCCAGTACTCGCTTCTCCAGGTCGCGGCCCATGCGGATAAGATCCTCCACCCCGTGGCGGTGCGTCACCCGGCCGACATCCTGATGAATGATGGGACCCTCATCGAGGTCGCGCGTCGCATAGTGGGCGGTGGCGCCGATGAGCTTCACGCCGCGGGCATGCGCCTGATGGTAGGGCCGGCCGCCGGCGAATGCGGGCAGGAAGGAATGGTGGATGTTGATCACGGGGCAGCCGACGGCGTCGAGCAGATCGGCCGAGAGGACCTGCATGTAGCGCGCGAGCACGACCAGGTCCGCTTTCAGTTCCCGCAGCAGGGCCAGCTGGCGGGCCTCGGCCTCGGCCTTGGTGGCGGCGGTCACCGGGATCACATGGTACGGCAGGCCGTAGCCCCGGGCGGTTTCGGCCAGGTCCGGATGGTTGGAGAGCACGGCGACCAGTTCCCCGGCGAACTCGCCCATCTGCCAGCGCAGGGCCAAGTCGTGAAAGCAGTGATCCGCCTTGGAAACCAGCATGACCACGCGCGGGCGCTGGCTGTTGTCGGACACGCGGGCCTGCATGCCGAGGGAGGCGGCGAAGGCGGTGAACTCCGTGCGCTCACGGTCGGTCTGACCGGGGCCGGCGGCCGAAATCCACTCGACGCGCTGAAAGAACACCCCCGCCTCCATGTCGCGGTGCTGGTCGGCGTGCAGGATGTTGCCGCCGCGGGCGAAAATCCAGCCGGCCACCTTGGCCACGAGGCCGGGTTGGTCGGGTCCATGGAGGAGGGCGACGAGCGTGGTGGCGGAGGACATAGGGCGGCGATTGATACGGGCCGGCCGGTCGCAGGCAAGCACGGGTTGGGCCCCCCGATTCTTTCTCTTTCCTCTTTATCTTTCTCTTTCGTCAGGGTTCATCCCCTCTCTCGTTCGCACCCTCTTGGAGCACGTGGCACCAGCCAAGAGCGGGCCCTGACGAAAGAGAAAGATAAAGAGGAAAGAGAAAGAGGAGACTACGGCAGCAACAGGATCTTGCCGGTGGTCTGGCGGCTTTCGATCGCCCGGTGGGCGGCGGCGGCCTCGGCCAGCGGGAAGGTGGCGCCGATGCTGACGCGCAGGGCGCCGGACATTACCCAGGCAAACAGGTCCGCGGCCCGCGCCTGCAATTCCGCCGGGGTGGCGGTGTAGTCGCCCATGGTCGGCCGGGTGAAAAACAACGAGCCCTTCTGCATCAGCAGGAGCGGGGCGAAGGGCGGAACGGCCCCGCTGGCGTTGCCGTAGGAAACGAACATTCCGCGGGGTCGCAGACTGTCGAGGGTGCCGTTGAAGGTGTCGCGCCCGACTCCGTCGTAGGCCACATCCACCCCGCGGCCGGCCGTGAAGGCGCGCGCGGCCGCGGCAAAATCCTCGCGGGTGTAGACGCACACCGCATCGGCCCCGGCGGCCCGGGCGATGGCGGCCTTGGCGTCGTTCCCGACCGTGGCGAAAACGCGGGCGCCCCGCTGCTTCGCGAGCTGCACCAGCAACAGGCCCACGCCGCCGGCGGCGGCATGCACGAGGGCGGTGTGGCCCGGCTGCAGGGAAAACACATCGCTGACGAGGCAGTGGGCGGTGAGGCCCTGGGCGAACAGTGCGGCCGCCACGACGGTTTCCACCCCGGCCGGCACCAACACGGTATGCTCGGCGGGGAGCAGGGCCAGTTCGGCATAGCCGCCCAGGGCGCGGGCGGAGACCACGCGGTCTCCCGGCTTGAAGCCCGTGACGCCGGCGCCCACCGCGGTCACGATGCCGGCGACCTCGCCACCGAGCACGCGCGGGAGGGCGACCGGGTAAAGGCCGCGGCGATGGTAGGTGTCGATGAAATTGACCCCCGCCGCCGCCACGCGGACGCACAATTGCCCGGGCCCGGGCGCGGGATCGGGCAACTCTTCAAACCGGAGATTTTCCGGTCCGCCGGTTTCGTGGAGACGGATCGCCCGCATGGCGAAAGTTCAGAGCTGTTTGACGTTGCCCCGGTATTGCTGGATGGCCTTCACCCCGACGCGCGAGCGCTGGAGGGCCTTGATGCCGTTGATGGCCGCATCGGCGCCGGTGATCGTGGTCATGATGCAGACGCTGTGCGCCAGGGCCACGGCCCGGATCTGGTTTTCGTCGCGGCGCGGGATCATGCCATCGGGCGTGTTGATGATCATCTGGATCTGGCCGTTCTTGATCATGTCCACGGCGGTGGGGCGGCCTTCATCGATCTTGGCCAGGCGCGTCACCGGGACGTAGTTGTCGGCCAGGACCTTGGCGGTGCCGCTGGTCGAGTAGATGGAGAAGCCGAGCGCAACCAGCTGGCGCGCGAGGTCCACGGCGCGGGGCTTGTCGGCGTTCTTGACGGAAAGGAAGGCGTTGCCCGCGATGGGCAAGCCGGGCTTGGCGGCGGCCTGCGCCTTGGCGAAGGCCACGCCCAGATCCTCGTCGATGCCCATCACCTCGCCGGTGGAGCGCATCTCGGGACTGAGCGTGATCATGGCGCCGGGGAAGCGCACGAACGGGAACACGGCCTCCTTCACGCACCAGTGCTTCGGCGTCTGCTCCCGGGTGAAGCCGAGATCCCTGAGCTTGGCGCCGGTCATGACCTTGGCGGCGAGCTTGGCCAGCGGCACGCCGATGGCCTTGGCGACGAAGGGCACGGTGCGCGAGGCGCGCGGGTTGACCTCGAGGACGTAGAGCTGGTTGTCCTTGATGGCGAACTGCACGTTCATCAGGCCGATGACGCGGAGTTCCTTGGCCAGCGCATAGGTCGCGGTGCGCACGGTGTTGAGCATGGCCGGCGACAGGGTGTGCGGCGGCATGACCATGGCGGCGTCGCCCGAGTGCACGCCGGCGAACTCAATGTGCTCGAGCATGCCGCCGATGACGGAGATCTCGCCGTCGCTGATGCAGTCCACGTCGAGTTCGATGGCATCCTCAAGGAACTTGTCGATGAGCACGGGCTTGTCGGGCATCACGTCGAAGGCCTGGCGGACGACGGCCTTGAACTCCTCCTCGCTGTAGACGATGAACATGCCGCGGCCGCCGAGCACGAACGAGGGCCGCAGGAGCACGGGGAAGCCGATCTCGTGGGCGAAACGGAGGGCGTCGGTCTCGTTCATCGCGGTGCGATTGTCCGGGGACTTGAGCTTCGCCTTGTCGAGGATCGCGGAGAACTGCTTGCGGTCCTCGGCGAGCTCGATGCTCTCGGGCGAGGTGCCGATGATGTTCACGCCGTGCTGCTTGAGCGCCGAGGCGAGGTTGAGCGGGGTCTGGCCGCCGAACTGGACGATCGCGCCGTCGCAACCCTCCTGGCGGTAGACTTCGAGGACATCCTCCAGGGTGAGGGGTTCGAAGTAGAGCCGGTCGCTGGTGTCGTAATCGGTCGAGACGGTCTCGGGATTCGAGTTCACCATCACGCTCTCGTAGCCGATCTCGCGCAGGGCAAAGCTCGCGTGCACGCAGCAGTAGTCGAACTCGATGCCCTGGCCGATGCGGTTGGGCCCGCCGCCGAGGATCATGATCTTCTTCTTGCCGGTCGGCGGCAGGATCTCGTTCTCGGCGCCGTAGCTCGAGTAGTAATAGGGCGTGAAGGCCTCGAATTCCGCGGCGCAGGTGTCCACCAGCCGGTAGGTGGTATTGACCCCCACCTTGGCCCGGTGCGCCCGGACGGTGCTGAAATCGGTGCCGAGGATATGGGCGAGCTGCGCGTCGGAAAAGCCGTACTCCTTCGCCCGGCGCAGCGTGTCCGTGTCGATGGTCGCCAGGGTGAGGCCCCGGAGGGCGGTTTCCATCTCGTAGATCCCGTACATCTGCTGGAGAAACCACGGGTCGATCTTCGTCAGTTCGAAGATGTCCTCCACCGTCAGCCCCCGCATGAAGGCGTAGCGGATGAAAAAGATCCGCTCGGCATTGGGCGTCGCGAGCTTGGCGCGGACGGCCTTCTCCTCCGGCGCCTCGTCGAGCCCGTGCTTGCCGCCGCCGCCGAAGCCGCGCGCGCCGATCTCGAGCGAGCGGAGGGCCTTCTGCATGGACTCCTTGAAGGTGCGGCCGATGGCCATCGCCTCGCCGACCGATTTCATGGCCGAGGTCAGCGTGGGATCGGAGCCCGGGAACTTCTCGAAGGTGAAGCGGGGGATCTTGGTGACGACGTAATCAATGGTGGGTTCGAAGCTGGCCGGGGTGAGCCGCGTGATGTCGTTGCGGAGCTCGTCGAGCGAGTAGCCGACGGCCAGCTTGGCGGCGATCTTGGCGATGGGAAACCCGGTGGCCTTCGAGGCGAGGGCCGAGGACCGCGACACGCGCGGGTTCATCTCGATCACGACCATGCGGCCGGTGGCCGGGTCGAGGGAAAACTGGATGTTCGAACCGCCGGTCTCGACACCGATCTCGCGGATGACCGCGAAGGAGGCGTCGCGCATGACCTGGTATTCCTTGTCGGTGAGGGTCATGGCCGGCGCCACGGTGATGGAATCCCCGGTGTGCACGCCCATCGGGTCGAAGTTCTCAATGGAGCAGATGACGACGCACTGGTCCTTGTGGTCGCGCATGACCTCCATCTCGTATTCCTTCCAGCCGAGCAGGCACTCCTCGACCAGCACCTCGTGCACGGGCGAGAGATCCAGGCCGTTGGCGACAATGAGCTCGAACTCCTCCTTGTTGTAGGCGATGCCGCCCCCCGAGCCGCCGAGGGTGAAAGAGGGACGGATGATGAGCGGGTACATCGCCAGCTCGTCGGCCGCGGTGCGCGCCTCGTCCATGCTTTTGACCGTGCGGGAGCGGGCGACATCGAGGCCGATCCGGAGCATGCACTGCTTGAACAGCTCGCGGTCCTCGCCCTTGTTGATCGCGTCGGGCTTGGCCCCGATCATCTCCACACCGTACTTGGAAAGGATGCCCGCCTTGTGGAGCTCCATCGAGAGGTTGAGCGCCGTCTGCCCGCCCAGCGTGGGCAGCAGCGCGGAGGGACGCTCGGCGGCGATGATTTTCTCCAGATACTCCACGGTGAGCGGCTCGATGTAGGTGACATCGGCGAACTCCGGATCCGTCATGATCGTGGCGGGGTTCGAGTTGACCAGGATCACGCGGTAACCCTCCTCCTTCAGCGCCTTGCAGGCCTGGGTGCCGGAGTAGTCAAACTCGCATGCCTGGCCGATCACAATGGGACCGGCACCAATGATCAGGATGGACTGAAGGTCAGAGCGTTTAGGCATGGACGTGGATTTCGACGAGAGTTGAGCGCGTCAAAACCCGCCGCAAGCGGGAAGTCGGCGAATGGGTGATTTTTGGCCGGCGGGGCGGATCTCCTCCTTCGCCGGGCCTACGGAGGACAGGTGTGAACCGTCCTTTGCCGCCGCTGCGGGACGAGACCTGCCCTCTCCTCAGTCCAGCCGGCCTTGATCCACTCCCAGCACCTCGGCGGCCTTGGCCTTGTCGCTGCGGCAGGCGTGCAGGACCAGGTCGACGTACTTTTTCTCCTGCCCGGCAAGGTATTCCGCCAGTTTGGGCCAGTGTTTGAGTTCCCGCAGGCGCAGGGGCAGCTGCTCGGAGGTGACAATCCGGCTCTCCGTGGTGGAGGCGATCTTGGAGATCACCTGGAACAGCTCGGTCAGGTTGCCCGGCCAGTGATAACTGGCCAGGATGGCCATGGCATCGGCGGTAAACTCCACCAGGCTGGCATCAAAGTGGGGATTGGAGGACTTGGCGGCGTAGTGCTTGGCCAATATCGGGATATCCTCGCTGCGCTCACGGAGCGGGGGGAGCTGCACCGGCAGGGACGCCACGCGGTAGAACAGTTCGTCAAAAAACCGCCCTTCGTCGCACAGCCGTTCGAGGTCCTCCGTCGTGGTGCAAACCAGCCGCATGGTGTGGGAGTTGTTGCGCAGCACGCTTACCAGCTCCTTCTGGGTTTCCAGCGGCAGGCACTGCAGGTGCTGGAGGAAGAGCGTGCCGCCCTTGGCCTGCTGCACCCAGGTGCCACCGGTGCCGTTCTGACCGAGGAGACCGTCGCGGAAATTGGCTTCCGAACTCAGGGCGCAGTCAATGCGCACCAACTGGGCCTCCGGCGCCCCCAGCGCCTCGTGGAGCAGCTCGGCGACAGCGGTCTTGCCGGTGCCGTTTTCACCCTGCAGGAGCACCGGCGCCCGCACGGAGGCCAGTTTCCTGACCTGCTGGATGAGCTTCTGCACGGCCGGGCTCTGGCCGATGATGCGGCCCTCGATGCCCGCCGAACCGGCCGCGGGCGCGAGCCCGCTGTTCATGCGCTCGGTCTGGAATTGCTTGAACTCGATCCCGCGTTTGAGCGTGGCGATGAGCTCGTTCACCCGGAAGGGTTTCTGCAGGTAGTCGAAGGCGCCGAATTTCAACGCCTGGATCGCGCTTTCGGTGCTGGCATAGGCCGTCATGATGACAATGACGGCGCTGGGATCGTACTGCTTGAGTTGCTTGAGCAGGGTGATGCCGTCCATCGGCTTCATGTCGATGTCCGCCAGGACCAGATCGAATTTCTCGGCCTTGTACCGGCCCAAGGCCTTTTCACCGTCCGTGGCGAATGCGGTGCTGAAGCCCGTGGGCTGGATCACCGCCTCCAGCATCTCATGGATGGACAGGAGGTCGTCGACTATGAGGACTGATGGCATGGCACGGACAACCTTCCGGCAGCTCGCCCCCAAGTCAATGCAGCGTCAGTCCGCTTATTGCAGACCACCGGCGACCGCACCGAGTTGGAAGATGGGGAGGAACATCGCCATGACGATGCCGCCGACCACCACGCCGAGGAAGACGATCAGGATCGGCTCGATCAGCGACGTCAGCGAGGCGACCGTCGCCTCGCACTCCACGTCGTAGAAGTCGGCGATCTTGGTCATCATGCCATCGACGTTGCCGGTGGATTCGCCCGCCTTCACCATGTGTTTCATCATGGGCGGGAAGAAGGGGTTGGCCGCGAGCACCTCGGAGACCTGGCCGCCCTGGCTCACGTGCTTGGCGATCTCATCGCAGGCGTCCTCGATCTGCACGGTGTTGCTCGCCGCGGCGACGATTTCGAGGGTGCGGAGAATCGGCACGCCGGAGCGGATGAGCGTGGCGTAGGTGCGGCAGAAGCGGGAAAGGGCGATCTTGTGGATCAGGTTGCCGAAGATCGGCGCCCGCACCAGGAACTGGTCCTTCTGCCGGCGGCCCTTGGGCGTCGCGACGTATTTGCCGCCACCCCAATAAATACCGTAGGCGCCCAGTCCGATGGCCCACCACCAGGCCTTCATGAAATCCGACAGGTCGATCAGGAACTGCGTCGGGGCGGGCAGCTTGGCGCCGAAGTCGGCAAACATGGCCGCGAACACCGGGATGACGAAAATCAGCAGCACGTTGACCAGCGCGACCGCCAGGCCGATGACCGCGATCGGGTAGGTCATGGCGGACTTGACCTTCTTGGTCAGCTTGACCGAGGCCTCGAAGTAACCGGCCACCTTGACCAGAATTTCCGCCAGGCCGCCGCTCGCCTCACCGGCCTCGACCATCGAGACGAAGAGGGTGTTGAACGAATGCGGGAATTTCCTGACCGCGGAGGAGAAGGAATTGCCCGAGGAGATGTCGCCGCGCACATCGCGGATGACGATGCGGAAACACTGGTCCTCCGTCTGATCCTGCAGCGCTTCCAGACATTGCACCAGCGGCAGACCGGCCAGCAGGAGCGAGGACAGCTGCTGGGTGAAGATCGCCAGTTCGCCCAAGGGCAGCTTGTATTTCTTGGACTTCTTTTCCAGGGCCTGCTGCTTGGCCAGGGCCTGCGCGGCATTGACACTCGAACGACCTTTCTTCGGATCAGGCTTGTTGGACGCAGAACCGGACGCAGAGGAAATTGTGGCCATGACCGGGATGCAAACGCGGCTGACTTGCGCTCGCAATCTCATTTCTGGCCGCCTCCGGTAAAAAAAGCCCTAACCCGGCCCCGGTTGCGGGGGCCCGGACCCGAACGGAGGCTTGACCACCCTGCCGCTCCCGCGAAGCTCCCCGCTGTCCACCCGCGGGTGTAGTTTAGTGGTAAAACTCCGCTCTTCCAAAGCGGTATCGTCGGTTCGATTCCGTCCACCCGCTCCAGCTCAGCCATGACGATGCAGCCGGCGCTGAACTGCCTTCAGGGATGCTAAACCGAAGGTGTTGCGGTAGGCCGCCAGCTTGCTGGCGCTTTCGGAGCGGGAGCAAGCTCCCTGCCTACCCTCGCCTCTTTACGGCTCAGCCCCCGGCCTGAGGGTGCGGACCCTCACCACCGGAGGTCAGAGCGAGTCTCCGAGCACAAAGCGGAGGCGCATTTGCTGGTGGCCTTGCGCGCTCATCGGCACGGTTGAACGGATCGTAACCAGCTCGAATTCGCTGTCGACCGGCGTAACGCCTTCCTCGACGGTATCGCCCTCGGCGGACTGCCAGTTGGTGAGGTCGGTGGCCACCTCGACCACGATCATGAGATTGGGATCGGAGATTCGCCGCGGGAAACGGATGGCCAGGTAGGTTTCGCCTTCGAGCGTGAGCATCATCGGTTCGATCAGGCTCTGGACGCTGCTGCCGGTGTCGCGGGGCGCCGTGCCGAGACCGTACTCGACGAGATTGGGCACGCCGTCCTGGTCCCCCTCGCCGTTGGGACCGCCGATGGCGTGGTTGCCGCGCTCAGCGGTGTTGAAATGGATGCTCTGCCACAGGGTGAACGGGGTGTGCGCGACCTGGAAAGTCGGAGCGATCACCGTGGTCTGCGGCGGGCCGGAACCGTAGGCGCCCTGGTCGTTGGCGCTGATGGTGAGGGTCTCGTTGCCGAGAAAACCGGCATCGCCATGATACCCCAGGCCGGTGGCGGCCAGAACGCCGGCAATGTCGTTGAGCGGCGCCGTGACGGTAAGGCTGGCGCTGTTGTTGCCGGTGATCTTGCCGCTGAGCGGCCCGGTTGCATCGAGGGACAGGATGCCGTGGGTGACGGCGAAAGTAACCACGAAGGGGGCGGCGCCCGCGCCGGCGTCCACATCCGTGATGCTGATGCCCGTCAGGCTCCGGTCCGTCTCCGGCGGCACGGTGGTCTGGGCCGGCGGGCTGATGACCGGGGCTTCGTTCACGTTGCTCAGGTTGATCGTGAAGGCATCCGTGCGGCTGCGGCTCGGGTTGGAATTGTCGGTGGCCTCGATGAGCACCGTGTAGGTGGCGCCGGCTTCGAAATTGAGGAGCGCCGCGTCGGCGACGAGCAACTGTTCGTTGGCGGGCCCGCCGATCTTGAAGCGCCCGCCGGCATCGTCGAGCAGCACAAACGTGTGGAAAATGCCGGAACCGTCGACCGCATCGAGGGTGCCGAGATCGGTGTCGGCGGGGGAATTTTCCGGCAGGTTGACGTCAACCGTGGCGGCATTGGCGTTGAGCGTGATGGCGAGCGGGCTGGCGGATCCGTTGATCGTGAATGAAAACGTGGTCTGCGAGGAAGCGGTCCCATCGGAGGCGGTGAGGGTGACCGTGGTGTTGCCGCTCACCCCGGAAGACGGCGTGAGGCGGAACGTGCGCACCGCGCCGCTGCCGGTCAGGTCCGTGCCGGAAGCCAGGAAGCCGGCCGGTTCAGCCGTGGCGGACAAGGTCACGGTGTTGATGCTGCTGTCGACATCGCCCACGGTGACGCTGACGTCGACCGGCACATTAAAATCGGTCGTCTGGGCGGGGACGGTGGTGATCGTGGGGGCATCATTCACGGCAGTTACCGTGAGCAGAAAGGTGCGGGTCGCGGTGAGACCCCCGGCGTCGGTGACGATGATGGTGATGTTGGCCGAACCGATGGCGTTGGCCGCGGGGGTGATCGTGGCGGTGCGGCTTGTGCCGCTGCCGCCGAACACGATGTTGGCGGTTGGGACCAAGGTCTGGTTGTCCGATCCGCGGGTCAGGGTCAGCGCCCCGGCGGCGGTCTCACCGTCACCGATGGTGAAGGCCACCACCTTGGCGGTGTCCTCGGGGGTGGATGTGCCCGCCATGGCGGAAAGGGTCGGGGCGAGATTGGTGTTGCTTGTACCCTGGTCGTTCGTGCCGCCGCCCAGATTGGTCGATACGGTCCAGTAAGCCGTGCTGCTGCCCCTGGTTACCCCGGCGAGGTCCGTGATAAAATAGGTCTTCGTAACCTTGTCGAAATTGAGGACGATGTTTTCCGTGAGCCGGTCCTCACCCCCGCTGCCGCCGGTGGAGACGGCGGTCACCAAGATATCCTCGAAATCATACTGGAGATACGCCGCCGGCGTTGCTCCGGCCTTGCGGACCGTGAGGGTGCCGTCGGGGATGTGCCCGCCGTTCATGGTCTTCAGCAGCAGGGCCGGCGAGGCCTTGTCCACATACTTGGTCAACGACATGTCCTGCACGCTGACCTTTCCCACCCCACTGCCACCGCCATAATGGGTGCTGCCGGAATTGGAGGCGCCCCAACTCCAGGCCAGCACTTCCATCTGCTTGGGATAGGACTTGTCCGTTGATTCACCCTCAATGCCATTGAGGCGCAGAAACATGTCGATGGCGCCGCCCAGGGGGAAAAAGGCAGGAGATAAACCACCACGAGCCCCGCCACCCAGGGCCACGACACACGACGGCCATGGCTTGGCTTTGCGGGCGGCGGATTCGTCATGATGGCTGCGATTGGGCAACCTTACGGGATGAAGCCCGACCGGTTACGGCCCGTACGACCGGATTCAATGGTCGGTTCAATACGTTGCGTTGACCGGAATGTCCCACCTGATCGGCCCCGGGGATCCTGAGGCGGTTTTCCCATACTGGTCAGTTTGAACGTAGGTGAACTCCACCTTGGCGAAATTCAGCGACACATTCTCAGTCAACCTGTCCTCGCCACTGCTGTCACCCAGGGAAATCGATGTCACCAGGACCTCTGTCATCACGATCTTGATGTATTCCACCGGGGTGGATCCGGCTTTCCGCACCACGAGGGTGGCCTCGTCAATATGGCTACCGTTCATGACCCGGAGCAGCAGGGCCGGCGAGGCCTTGTCCACATACTTGGTCAACGACAGGTCCTGCACATTGACGATGCCCCCGCCGCCGCCACCGCCGACATGGGTGGTGCCGGAATTGGATGCACCCCAACTCCAGGCCAGCACGTCAATCTCCTTGCCGTGGGAACTGTCCGTTGATTCGCCCTCAATGCCGGTGAGCTTGAGGAACATGTCCACGGCGCCGTTGAGAGTGAACAAGGGGAGCGCGTAGACTGCGGCAATGACGAGCCAGACCAAGGGGCGGCGGATAAATCCGCTAATACTCTTCATAAGAATATGTACAGGGAGTCAGAATCCATCCGCCTGACAAGTGCGAATTCAAGGCACTATCCATCAACGCAGTAAGTGCAGCAGATTGCTGAAGTCGTCCGTCCAGACCAAGTCGCGGCGCGGTTGCCAGACGCGCGCAAGCTTTTGCACCCCGGGGCTGGTGATGAAGGCCGGTGACCGGGTGACCAGCATCCAGCTCGAAGGCTGGGCCTGCAAGCTGGTCTGCCTCACCTCAACCAGCATCGCCGTAAAGCCCATTTCCCGGGCGGTGGTGGCAATCAGGTCCCTGAAATCGAGAAACCGGTTGGAAATGTTGACCGCGATGATCGAGTCCTCATCCCGCAAATGCCGGGCATAAAGCCGGAAGGCCTCGCGCGTGAGCAGGTGGACGGGGACGGAATCGCTCGAGAAGGCGTCCATGACCAGCACGTCGAAACGCTGGGGCCGGGCGCCGGCCAATTCCCGTTCCATCGCCAGTCGGGCGTCTCCCTGGACGATCTCCACCGCACCCCGGCAGTCGTGCAAGTAGCTGAAGTGGGCCTGCGGGCCGCCGGCGTACCGGATGACCACGGGGTTGATCTCGTAGAAACGGACCTGGTCGCCCGGACGGGCAAAGGCGGCCATGGTGCCGGTGCCCAAGCCCAGCACCCCGATGTGCAGCGGCTGCGCGGGATGAGCGGGCGTGATCCGGCGTCGCGGATGCTGCAGAATCGCCGTCTCGATCCCGCTCCCCGGTCCGTAGTAGCTGACGGGCAGCCGGCCCAGGGTGGCATCCAGGTATTGAATGCCGTGGTTGATCTGTCCGTGGGTGAGCTGGACGAAGGGTGGCACCGGCGCCCGGGCCGGCCAGACCTGCACCTGCAGGGTGCCGAAGAAATTGCGGTCCGCCGCCAGGGTCCGGTGTTTCGTCGCGTTGATGCGCACCACCATGAAACACTCGGCCAGAAAGATGACGGTGCCCACGAGCACGCGCGGCCAGTAACGGGAGGCGGGGAAGGCGGCCCGGCGGGTCAACCAAAGCAGCAGCATGGTCGCCAGGGCGCCCGCGATCGCCGCGGCGGACAGGCTCAGCATCCACCCGGGCAGCCGCGGTTGCACGACCGCCAACGCCGAGGCCATGCGCAGCACGGTGTAGGTGAGAATGAACACGAGCAGGGCGAAGTGCCAGCGGTCGCCTTGGTAGAAAAACGACCCCCGGTCGCGGGCAAACACCACCGCCAGCACCACCCACGACAGCGTGGCCATGATGTTGAACTCCCAGTAGCTCGTAAACCACAGCGGGGCGAGCAGGCCCACGAACACCCCGCCGAGCGCGCCCCCCAGGGCGATGATCAGGTAGAAAAAGGTCAGGTGTTCGCTGGGGGGCTTCAGGCCGACCAGTTCGCCGTGGCACGTCATGCAGAAGGCGAACAGGAAGGCGCTGTTGACCACGACGTGCACCGGGATGTTCAAACGCACCCCCGCAAAGGCGGTGATCAGGACCAGCAGGGTCAGCAGCACCGTCACCGGCACAAACACCCGCCGCCGGTACCACTGTGGACGGTCGAAACAGATGATGAAGGTGAGCAGATAAATCGCCAGGGGCAGCACCCACAGGAACGGCACGGGCGCGACCTCCTGGCAAAGCTGGTTGGTCACCGCCAGCAGCATGGCGGACGTACTGGCGGCCAGCAGCAGCCAGCAAAGAATCGTCAGCGCGTCAGGACGCTCCCCGGTCGGGCGGGTGGCGGCCGATGCGGCCGGCGGGAGGATTTGTTTCTGCAGTTGCAGCGCACACGCGGCGCAGCCGACGGCAAAGACGATGAACGTCAGGGCCCAGACATTGGCCTGCGCCGGCAGGGAGAGGAAGCGCTCGGTGACCAAGGGATAGCTGAGCAGGCCCAGGAGCGAGCCGATGTTGGAAACGGCATACAGCCGGTAGGTCCGGTCGCCATGGCCGGCGAGACTGAACCAGCGTTGCAGCAGCGGGCTGGTCGCGGATAACAGCGCGTAGGGCAGGCCGATGCTCAGCAGCAGCAGCAGCAGGATCAACGGCACCGGCGCCTCGAGGCCGGTCGGTTTCCAGGCGTCATCCGGCAGCACCGGCGAACCCCAGCGCACCTGCAGCACCAGCATGGCCGCGCCGGCCAGCAGCAGCAGACCGACATGCAGCCGGGCCTGCGTCCTGGGCGCCAGCCGGCTGCCCAGGAGATGCGCATACGCATAGCCCAACAGCAGCGCCACCTGGTAAAACAGCATGCAGGTGGTCCACACCGCCGGGGCGCCGCCAAACCACGGCAGGAGCAGCTTTCCCATCATGGGCTGGACCATGAACAGCAGGAAGGCGGACAAAAAAGTGGTGGCGACGTAGAGCATCAACGGGGCGGTTCTTGACTCAGTATCGGAGTGTAGAAGAGTCAGGACCCCAACGCGGTGGCCACCTAATATTGTGAAAACATCAAGCATCATCGCCGCCTTTGCGATCGTCCTGGCCGTGGCGACCGTGGCGGTCCTGCTCAACCGGCTCGACAAACTGGAAGACCGGGTGCAGCGCACGGAATCCGCCCTGGCCACGCTGGATCCGCTGCGCCGTGTCCTGGCCCAGGCCAATCCGCCGGCGGACGCCTATCAACCCATCCAGGCCACCGGTGCGCCCAATGTGCCGCCCGAAACCAAGGATTCCTCCTCCAGCTGGTGTCCCGCGGTTGAGGACGGCGGGAACGAATGGCTTTTGCTTGGTTACCCCCACGCCATCGCGGCCGCGGCCGTGGAGGTGCACGCGAACTACAATCCCGGCGCGGTGGTGAGCGTCGCCACCGTGGCCGATGATGGCACGGAGAACGAAGTCTGGAGCGGTCCGGCCCAGCCGGCAGTCGCCCGGCGCATCACCCGGCTGGAGTTCAGCCGGCCGGTCAGCGCCAGAAAATTCAAGCTGACCGTCGCCACCGGTGCGGTGCCGGGATGGAACGAGATCGATGCCGTGGCGCTGGTGGCGGCTTCAGGTGAGCTGCATTGGGCCACCCAGGCGACCGCGAGCAGTTCATGGCAGGCGTCTACGGCCGTCCGTTAAGCCTACAGGCATTGGCAGGTAGGGCGAACCGTCCCCGGTGAGCCGTCAGCTGGCGGAACGTCAACCGGCTCGGCGAGGACGCCTCGCCCTACTGGCAGGCAATCTGGCGGGAATCAGTACACCCGCCACGGCCACTGCACGCAGCCCTCGATGTCGCGGATGAGGGCAAAGTCCGTCTTGCCCTTGAACACAAAGGGCAGCACCTCGACCTCCGCCGGCAGCTGCGCCCGGGCGGCGTGCCAGCTTTGGCCGCTCACATAGACATCATCCACGAGCAGCACCCGCCGCCAGGCGCCGAGCTCGGGCACCGCCGACAGCAGGAGCGGTGCGGGGTGTCGTGGTTCGTTTGCCTCATCGCGGTAATTCAGCGCGATCAGTTTCAATCCCACGCCCAGTCGCTGGGCCACCAAGGCGGCCGGGACAATTCCTCCGCTGGCGATGCCGACCACGCCATCCACGCCGTCGGGAAACCGCCACGCCTCCAACCGCCGGGTGATTGCTTCAAACGCCAGCGGCGTCATCCACGCGTCCCCCGCCCTGTTTCGGGTAATACTTGATGACGGCGTAATTCACGCCGGCGAGTATCACGAGTCCGGGCAACGCCGCCACCAGCGAAGCCGGCAGCGCCGACCCAAGGGTCAGGGCGGAAGCACCGGTCAGGATCTGCAGGCACCCCGCCGCCAGTTTGGCCACCAGATAACCCAGCGGGGCCACCCAGAATCCGGCGGATGTCCGCCGCACCAGCCACCAGGCAAAGGTCACGAAGACGGTGATTTCAAAACTCATCATGGCCAGCCGTGACAGGGCCGGCAGGCCGGTCAGGGCCAGATTCAGCGCCGGGGCAAAGAGTCCGACGAGCAGGCCCACCCGCAGTCCATAAAGATAGACCGCCACAAACCCGGTCCAGAACATGGGGAGCAGGAGCGCGCCCAGCGGCCGGTCTCCCGACCAGGGGAGCAGATGCACCATGAAGGGCACCAGCCAGGCCACGGCCAAAAGCACGGTGGTCTCGCGGAACGTGGCCCGCTTGAAAATTCCGACGCCGGAGACTGCCGCGACACGGGAGGTCATGCGGGCGAAAATACGTCGCGACTCCGCCGGCGCAATCCACAAACTGGCGCACGTTTGAACCTGATCCTTTTCACCACCGGGGAAACCGGCCGGCCCCTGCTGCGCACCGATGCGCGCGCCCGGCACCTGATCGACGTCCTGGAACGCCGCGTCGGCGACACCTTTGACGCCGGCCAGCCCAACGGTCCGCGCGGCAAAGGCACCATCGTCGCCATCCATGCCGACGCCCTTGAGTTGAGCTTCACCTGGGGCCCCGCCCCGCCCGCCGCCGATCCCCTCACCCTCCTGATCGGCCTGCCGCGACCGCAGACGGCGCGGAAGATCCTGCGCGAGGCCACCGCCCTGGGCGTGGCGGCCCTGCACTTCGTCGTCACGGAAAAAGGCGATCCCTCCTACGCTCAAAGCACGCTGTGGACCTCCGGTGAATGGGAACGCCATCTCGTCACCGGCGCCGAACAGGCCTTTTGCACCCGCCTGCCGGCGGTCACCCACGGCCGGCCGCTCGCCGATGTGATCAACACCCTGCCCGCGGTCGGCGCCCGCCTGGCCCTCGACAATTACGAAGCCCCGACCGCCCTGTCCCAGGCCGCAGTGGCACGCGATGCCGACGTCGCGCTGGCTTTCGGTCCCGAGCGCGGCTGGTCGGCCGGTGACCGCGCTTTGCTGCGCGACCGGGGTTTCGCCCTGGTCCATCTCGGCGCCCGCGTTTTGCGCATCGAGACCGCCGTGGTCGCCGCCCTCGCCGTGCTCAAGGCCGGACGGGGTTCGATGTAGCCCAGCCGGCCAAGTCGGCCAGATCATGTGGCTACGAGCGTGAGCGAGTGGTGCTTTTCGCAGATGGCAGATCGGAGATCGGGCTGCTGGATTCGATCTGCGAACTGCGATCTCCTAACTGCGAGAATGTCCACTCGCTTACGCTCGTAGCTACCCGGATGAAACAGCATCAGTCCGCCGAAAGAACCCCACCGTGGGCTGGTGCGCGCCCTTGCCCAGGCGTCGTACCATGCTCCAGCCCGGAGCCTCCAGGGTGAGTTCACCGGGCATTTCAAACACGATGACCGGATCCGGATGGGGCGCGAGCAGCTCGGTCAGCCGGGCAAAAAGCCGGGGCGCCAACTCAGTGATCAGTTCGTAGGGTGGATCAATAAATACCAGGTCCGGGGGCGCGGCATACGACCAGGGCGCCTGCAAGGCATCCGCCGGCGTCACGGTCAACTCGCCGGTTCCGGTCTGCATGCTGCGGCTGACTGCGACGATATTTTGCCGCAGGCAGGCGATTGCCTTGGGATTCCTTTCGACAAAAACCCCGCCCGCCGCCCCGCGACTGAACGCTTCCAGGCCGTACGAGCCGCTGCCGGCAAACAGGTCCAGAAACCGCACCCCGGGCAGCCGGGCCGCGAGGCTCGAAAACACCGCCTGCCTCATGCCGTCGGTCGCCGGCCGCACCTTGTCTCCCTTGGGTACGAGCAAGGTGATTCCGCGCGCCTGGCCGCCGCTGATTCGCATGAGCGGAGACAAAAGCCGCCGCCACCGTTGGCAAATGCGAAACCAGGTGCACACTGCCGGTCGCATCATGCCGGCCCGGCCGCTTCATCCCCTTTCCGACCATTGTGACGGTCGCCGGTTTTTCAACCCGCGCAACCAGGTGAATCCCGGCTGGCTCGATGTGCTCAAGTGGCGCCTCACCAGCCGACCCGCCGTCTGGCCGGTCCGGATTGCGATCGAGCCACAGCCTCCGCCTCCCATTCCGGCCGACGGCCAGATCACAGCCACTTGGGTCAACCAGGCGACCTTCCTGCTCCAGTCGTCCGCCGGCAATGTTCTCACCGATCCCATCTTCGGCGCACGCGCCAGTCCTTTCCCCTGGGCCGGCCCGCGCCGCGTGCATGCCCCCGGCCTGGCGCTGGACCAACTCCCCCGCATCGATGTCGTGCTGCTCAGTCACGATCACTACGATCACTGTCATCTTCCGACGCTGCGCCAGCTGGCCGCCAGGCACGACCCGATGGTGGTGACTCCGCTGGGCAATGCCGCCCTGGTCGCCCGCGCCGGCCTGCGCAGGTGCATCGAGCTGGACTGGTGGCAGAGTCACACCCTCGCGTCCGGACTGCAGGTGGCAGTGACCCCCGCCCGGCACTGGAGCAACCGGCTGAGCGGCGCGCGCAACGGCCGGCTGTGGGGCGGTTTTTATCTGCAGGCCGCCGGCCGCCGCGTCTATTTTGCCGGCGACACGGGCTATGACCCGGCGATGTTCAAGGCGATCGGCCGTGAATTCGGCCCGCCCGACCTCGCCTTGATTCCAATCGGAGCCTACGAACCGCGCTGGTTCATGGCGGCTCAGCACTGCAACCCGGCCGAATCAGTGCTGATCCACCGCGACGTGGGTTCACGGCTGAGCGTGGCGATGCATTGGGGAACCTTTCAGTTGACCGATGAACCCCGGGAAGCCCCGCCAAGGGATCTCTCCGCCGCCCTGGCGACCGCCGGTTTATCCGCTGCGCAGTTCCGGACCCTTCATCCTGGCGAAAGCGTGCTGGTTTGAGCCCAGCCGGTTGGGCAAGTGCAAGATTGACGGGAACCTAGGGTGAATAACCCGTTCAACATTCACTTGCACATTGCAGTAAAAACCATTTAGTTAGGAACCTAATTAGTTGCGATGACCCGGGTCCGACTTCCTGTGTGTATTCGCAGCTGATTTTTCCGTTCCCGATTTCCGAGACTACACACCATGAACCTCCGCCTCGCCCGCGCCTTGCTCGCGCTTGCACTCATCACGGGTGCAACCGGCGCTGCGTTGGCTGGTGAAAGCAACTACTGGCCCTTCTGGGTGGGCCAGACTGACGAGGCCGGCAAGGTTCAGGAATGGCAGGCCATCGGGCCGCTGATTTTCAAGAAATACGGACCGGAGGCCATGGAGAGCGGCGGCCTTCGACCGCTTTACCTCTGGAAGCAAACCCCGGCCGAGGACCTGAAGGAATCCACTGTCCTCTACCCGATTTTTTCCCAGCGGACCTCGCCCGGGAACCGCTCCTGGACGGTTTTCAACCTCATCAACCGCTCCCGGCCCGCCGGCCCGGCCGTCACGGATCGTGATCCGAGCACGTTCGATATCTGGCCGGTTTATTTTTCCCGCGAGACGGGTTCGCCCGGGACTTCCTACCGGGCGGTGTTCCCCATTCACGGCACGATCAAACGCCGCCTCGGCTACGACCGGCTGGACTGGACGCTTTTCCCCCTTTACGGGCGGTCCGAGAAGGGCGGCGTGATCAGTACGAACACGCCCTGGCCATTTATCAATCGCAGTGAGGGCAACGGTCATCACGGGTGGGCGTTGTGGCCACTTTACGGCCAGGCGGAAAAGCCCGGGGCCTATCGGAAAAGCTATCTCCTTTGGCCGCTCATGTACCGGAACGAAACGCATCTCGCCGACCCGGTCCCGACCGTGAAGGCAGGATTCCTGCCCTTTTATACCCGCGAAAAGAGCGCGGAGGTGGTGAGCGAATGCTACCTCTGGCCCTTTTTCGGCTACACCGATCGCCAGGCGCCCAAGCGCTACCATGAGGTGCGCTACCTCTGGCCCCTGCTGGTGCAGGGGCGCGGCGAGGAGCGCCATGTCAATCGCTGGGGTCCGTTCTACACGCACTCGGTCGTGAAGGGGGTGGACAAAACCTGGGTGGGCTGGCCCCTGATCCGGCAGCAGCAATGGCGCGATGGCGACCTGGACCGCAGCCGCTACCAACTGCTCTTCTTCGTCTTCTGGTCGGAGCATCAGCGCAGTGTCGCCCGGCCGGATCTGCCGGCCGCCTCGCGCACCCATTTCTGGCCCCTGCTCACCGTCTGGGACAATGGCGCCGGCCGGCTGCAGGCGCAGTTTCCCAGTCCGCTCGATGTTTTCTTCCCGGAGAATGACCGGATCCGGCAACTCTACGGCCCTTTGTTTGCCATCTACCGGCTCGACCAGCGCGCGCCGGGCGAGGTGCGCCGCTCGGTGCTTTGGAACGCCATCACCTGGTACCGCGGCCCGCAACGCAGTGAATTCCATCTCGGCCCGCTGTTCAGCGCGGAGGCCGGCCCGTCCGGCCGGCGCCTGGCCATTGGCAACGGCCTGATCGGCCTGCGTCGCTCGCCGACCCGGGGCTGGCGCCTCTTCCTGTTCGATTTTTCCCGGGCGAAGGACCAGTCTGCCCCCCCGACGACTCCCTGACATGAAACAACTCATTGCCATCCTCGAAGGCATCGGCGGCACCCTGCGGTTGCTGGTGCGGGCGGTCGCGTTTGCGCCCACCCTGCCGCGGCAGCTGCCGCGATTCATGGAGCAGTGCTACCAGATCGGCTACACGACCCTGCCCATCGTCTCGATCCTGAGCTTTTTCATCGGCGGCGTGCTGGCGCTGCAGGCCGGCTACAGCATGGAGAGCTTTGGCGCGAAGGAGTTCATCGGTTCCCTGGTCGGTCTTTCGATGGCCCGCGAACTGGGCCCGATGATGGTCGCCATCCTGCTGGCCGGCCGCGTGGGGTCCGCCATCGCCGCCGAACTGGCCAGCATGAAGGTTTACCAGGAGGTGGATGCGCTGGTGACGATGAACATCCCGCCGGAGCGGATCCTCGTCCTGCCCCGCCTCGCGGCCGTCATCGTGATGATGCCAGTCCTCACGATCATCGCCAACCTCGTGGGGTGGTTCGGCGGGGCGATCGTCGCGCACTCGGTGGACTTCATCGCCCTGGAGCCGGAGAAGTATTTCGAGACCCTCCGGCGCTTCACCAAGTTCGAGGATGTGGCCAACGGCCTCATCAAGGCCGAGGTGTTCGGCTTCGTGGTGGTGCTGATCTGCTGCAGCATCGGCCTGAACACCCGCGGCGGCCCGCGGGAAATCGGCGCGGCGGTGACCAAGGCCGTCGTCGTCTCGCTCATCCTCATCCTCGTGCTGGATTATTTCCTCACCCAATCCCTGCTCTGAACCGCCATGGAAACCTGCCACCAGACCCGGAATCCCTTTTCCGACGCCGAAAGCCCCGCCGTCGGGGTGACGCTGGAGCATGTCTCCAAGAACTTCGGTTCACTGATGGTCCTGAAGGACATCAGCCTGACCGTGGAACCGGGGGAGATTTTCGTGCTCATGGGCCCCAGCGGCTCGGGCAAGAGCGTCCTGCTGAAGCACATTGTCGGACTCGAATTGCCCACCAGTGGCAAGGTGACCGTGGCCGGCCATGATGCCTCCGATCCGGCGACCCGCGGGAAGGTCCGCATGGCCCTCGTCTTTCAGGCCGGCGCGCTCTTCAACTCGCTCTCCGTCTACGACAATCTCGCCCTCTACCTGCGGGAGCACCGCATCGCCACCGAAGCCGGCATCCGGGAGAAGGTCATGCGCGCGCTGCAGATTCTCTCCCTGGAAAACACGGCCCGGAAATCACCCTCCGACCTTTCCGGCGGCATGCGCAAGCGCGTCGCGATCGCGCGGGCCCTCGTCCAGGAGCCGCAACTCATGCTCTACGACGAGCCGACCAGCGAACTCGACCCCGTCATGTCCGCCACCATCAGCGAGATCATCGCCACGCTGAAGGACGAGTACCGCGTCACCTCCTTCGTGGTCTCGCACGACCGCAGCCTCGCCCTGAGCATCGCCAACCGCGTGGGCATCCTGATGGGCGGACGCTTGCTCACCGTGGCCCCGCCCGCCGAACTGCGCGACCCGCAGGATCCGGTGATCGCCGACTTCCTCAATCCGCACATCGACGTGAAAAACCCGCGTTTCAAGCAACTTGAAAGCTGACCGACAGTCCCACCCGCCTTACCGGAGAACCATGCCATGACCACCACCCAAAACACCGCCCGCGTCGGACTCTTTTTTCTGCTCGGAGTCGCCCTCGTGTGGGTCGCCTACGCCACCCTCAGCGACGGCAAGGCCCTCAAGAGCCGCGGCTACAACCTCGTGGCCGGCTTCGACAACCTCAAGGAGCTCAAGCAGGGCGACGACGTGCGCATGGCCGGCGTGAAGATCGGCTCCGTGCAGGAGACGCGCCTGGCCGGCCGGCGCGCCGAGGCCGTGCTGCGCATCGATCCCACGGTGAAGATCTCCAGCGACGCCCTCGCCATGATCGGCTCCGCCGGCCTGCTGGGCACCAATTACATCGCGATCGACCTCGGCTCCGCCGGCGTGCCCGCCCTGGCCCCGGGCGCCGAGATCCGCACCACCGCATCCGCCGACCTCAACACGATCATGACCCAGCTGGGCGAACTCGGCGGCAAGCTCGAGGGCGCCCTCGGCAGCATGAGCGAGGTCCTGAAAGGCAAGGACGGACAGCCCGGCATCTTCCAGCGCCTGGACGCATTGCTCGCCAACAACAGCGCCAAGGTGGATGCGACCATGACCAGCCTCCAGCAGGTCACGGACAAGCTCAACCGGGGGGAAGGGACGCTCGGCAAGCTCATCAACGATCCCAAGCTGCACGACGAACTGCTGGCCGCCGCCAGCGACCTCAAGGCCGCCACGGCCGACGCCCGCACCATCATGACCAGCGCGCAGGGCATCGTTGAGCGCGTGAAATCCGGCCAGGGCTCGCTCGGCACCCTGATTTACGACGAGCAGGCCGGCAAGGATCTCAAGGCCATCGCCGCCAATCTGAAGGATGTCTCCGACAAACTCGCCAAGGGCGAAGGCACGCTCGGCAAGCTGATCAACGACGACAGCCTCTTCCGCGAGGCCCAGGGCACGTTGCGCAAGGCCGACCGCGCCCTCGACGGCATGGGCGACTCCGGCCCGATCACCGCCGTCGGTGTCGTGGCCGGCGCGCTGTTCTGAGCCGAACGGGGGCTCTCGCGGAGACGCGGAGGTCGCGGAGTTTTCTTAACCACGGATTGCACGGATAGCACGGATAGGAAAACCTGAGGGTTGCCACAAAAGGCGCACAAGGAACCGATCCGTTTACAGGAGAAAACGGAGGAAACTGAGGGCCCATTCCTCGGCCTCAATTCACTCCGTTGCACCTGTTAATAGGTTTGGAGCCTTCCGTGCCTGACCTCCGCAGGCTGGGCGAAGGAGGGGCCATCACTCAGCGACACGTCTGCCTGATCCGTGTCATCCGTGTAATCCGTGGTTAAAAAGGGTCGCTCAGCCCTGCACGAGGTGGGCCTTGATGTAGTCGAAGCTCTGCCGCAGCGACTCAAACGGATCGCCGGGGCAGGTGTCCTGCTCGACGATGAACCACTCGCAGCCGCCGGCCTCCGCCTCGGCGATGATGCGGGCAAACGGCAGCGTGCCGGCGCCGATTTCGCACCAGGCATGCTTGTTCTCCTTGGTGAACCCGTAGTCCTTGAGGTGGATGAAGGGCTGGCGGCCGCTCATCCGGCGAACCCACTCGACCACATCGCCACCGCCGTAGTGAATCCAGAAGGTGTCGATTTCGGCCACGAGGTTCTCCGGAGCGGTACGGGCGTAGATGTACTCGAGCACCGGCGCACCCTGGAACTTCACGAACTCGATCGCGTGGTTGTGATAACCCAGCTGCTGACCGGCGGCGCGCAATTTGGCGCCGGCCGCGTCGAGCTTGCGGACCAGCGTGTTCACATGGTCCGCATTCGTGAAATCGATGCCCGCCGGATAGGGATAGGCCGTGAGCTTGCAGCCGAGACGCTGCAGGCGGTCCACCACCTTTTCCGGCTGATCGAGGATTTCCTGCGAGGGCTCGTGGGTTGCGCAGATGGTGAGGCCCTCCCCGCGCATGATGGCCACAATTTCCGCCTCGGGGATCGGACCGATCGCGCTCAATTGCACGGCGGTGTAGCCCATTTTTCGGATCCTGGCCGCCGTGGCGGCGAGGGTTTTCGCGTCCTGACAGAAGTCACGGACGGTATAGAGCTGCGCGGCGACTTGGGTGATCTTCATGGGAGAATGAATCTTTCTCTTTCCTCTTAATCTTTCTCTTTCTCTCCGTCCATCCGTCCATCTTCGTTCTCGTTCTCGTTCGTAATCGTTCTCGGTGTTTGGCGTGCTCTCTTCGAGAACGAGAACGATTACGAGAACGAGAAAGATTCAGGGGGAGACCCCCTGACGAAAGAGAAAGATAAAGAGGAAAGAGAAAGAATTGACCCGGACCTCAGACCTTCGGGCCGCCCTGGGCGAGCTTGCGCGCGCGGAGGCGCAGGCCGTTGAGGCGGATGAAGCCGGTGGCGTCGCTCTGGTTGTACCAGCTCTTCACGCCCTCCATGGACGCGATGTTCATGTCGTAGAGCGAGTACTTCGACTTGCGGCCGCAGGTGATGATGTTGCCCTTGTAGAGCTTGAGGCGGACGGTGCCGGTGACGAATTTCTGGCTCTCGTCCACCAGCGCCTGCAGCGCCTCGCGTTCGGGGGCGAACCAGAAGCCGTAGTACACCAGCTCGGCATACTTCGGAATGAGCGAATCGCGCAGGTGCATGACCTCGCGGTCGAGGGTGAGCGACTCGATCTGGCGGTGGGCCTGCATGAGAATGGTGCCGCCCGGAGTCTCATACACGCCGCGGCTCTTCATGCCGACGAAGCGGTTCTCGACGAGGTCGACGCGGCCGATGCCGTGCTTGCCGCCCAGTTTGTTCAGGGCCTTGAGCACGCCGCCGGGCGTGAGGGCCTTGCCGTTCACAGCCACGCAGTTGCCCTTGACGAAATCGAGCTCCACGTACTCCGCCCGGTCCGGCGCGTCCTCGGGCGAGACCGAGAGCTTGAACATGCCCTTGTTGGCCTTGGTGGTCGGGTCGAACCACGGATCCTCGAGGATGCCGGCCTCGTAGGAGATGTGCAGGAGGTTGCGGTCCATCGAATACGGCTTCTTGAGCGAAGCCTCGACCGGGATGCGATGGGCCTGGCAGTAGGCGATCATCTCGGCGCGGCCGGGGAACTGCTCGCGGAACTTGTCGATCTTCCACGGCGCGAGGATGGCGAGGCGCGGATTGAGCGCCATGTAGGTGAGCTCGAAGCGGCACTGGTCGTTGCCCTTGCCCGTGGCGCCATGCGCGACCGTGTCGGCTTTTTCCTTCCGTGCGATGTCCACCTGCGCCTTCGCGATGAGCGGACGCGCAATCGAGGTGCCGAGGTAGTACTGGCCCTCGTAAACCGCGTTGGCCCGGATCATTGGGTAGATGAAGTCGCGGGCGAATTCCTCGACGAGATCGAGCGTGTAGTGCTTGGCCGCGCCGGTCGCTCGCGCCTTCTGCGGGAGGCCTTTCAACTCCTCCTCCTGGCCGATGTCGGCGGCGAAAGTGACAATCTCCGCGTCGTAGGTTTCGCGGAGCCACTTGACGATGACGGAGGTGTCGAGGCCTCCGGAATAGGCGAGCACGATCTTCATGGTAGGAAGTTCAGTTTCAAGAATCACCCGGCACGCGCAAAGTAAAAATCGGGGATTTACGGGCGATTGACCTTTGTGGGATTGCACCGCCGGCCGGTTCTGCTTCGCTGGCGGGCAGACCGATGTACCCCGTCCGTCCCAACTCCATCCCGCCACGGCACCATGGTTTCACACTGGTTGAGATCATGATCGTGGTGGTGATCATCGGGCTCCTGGCCTCGATCGCGATCCCGGCCTTTCAGCGCCTGCAGCGGGCGTCGCAAAACAGCCGCTTCATCAGTGATCTCCGGACCTTCGCCCAGGCCTTCGAGATCCAGGTCGCAGAAACCGGATCCTGGCCGCCCAATGTCGGGTCGGGGGTCGTCCCGGCGGGCATGTCCGGCTCTTTCAACACCGGGAACTGGCAGGCCCGGACCGTGCTGGGCGGACGCTGGAACTGGGACCGCAACATGTCGGGGGTCGCCGCGGGGATTTCCGTGACGAGCTACACGGTGACGGACGCGCAACTGGCGGAGATTGACGCCCAGATTGATGACGGCGACCTGGATACGGGCATGTTCCGCAAGGTCAGCTTCAACCGCGTGACCTTCACGCTGGAGTAAAGCCGCGGCTCAGGCGCCGGCGGGCTGCGCGAGCTTGGCCATGATGGCCTTTTGCATGTGCAGGCGGTTTTCCGCCTGGTCGAAAATGATGGAGCGCGGGCTGTCCAGCACCTCCTGCGTCACTTCCTGACCGGCGTGCGCCGGGAGACAGTGCATGAAGAGTGCATCCGGCTTGGCCGCCGCCATGAGCCCGGCATTTACGGTAAAGGGTGACATCACGCGGATGCGCTCGGCCGTTTCCTCCTCCTTGCCCATGCTGACCCAGACATCGGTGTACACCACGTCCGCATCGCGCACGGCCTCGTAGGGATCGGTCGTGAACTGGTAGCCGTTGGCGTAGCCCTCCGCGGCCAGCAACTGGTTGAATTCGGGCGCGGCATCGAACCCGGCCGGGCCGGCCAGCGAGATCTTCATGCCGAGGAGATTGGCCCCGAGAATCCAGGAATTGGCCACATTGCAACCGCGGTCGCCGACGAAGGCGATCTTGCGGCCGCGCAGCGCACCCACGAGATCACCGCTCCGGCCCCACCGCTCGGCGAGGGTGAAGGCATCGGCATAAATCTGACAGGGATGCAGCAGATCCGTCAGCGCATTGATCACCGGGATCGTGCCCATGTCCGCCAGCTGCTGGACCTCGGCATGATCGAATGTGCGCACGATCAGCCCGTGGACAAACCGCGACAGGACGCGGGCGGTGTCGGCGATGGTCTCGCCCCGCCCCAGCTGGATGTCGTTGCGGTTCAGGAACAGCGGATTGCCGCCCAGTTCATGGATGCCGACCTCGAAGGAGACCCGGGTGCGGGTGGACGACTTGGAGAAGATCATCGCCCAAGTCTGGCCGGCCAGCGGCGCCGCATGACGGCCGCGGTGCGCCTTGAATTCGTGCGCAAGCGCGAACAATCCGTCCAATTCGGACAGCCGGAAGTCGGTTTCCTTGAGAAAGTGCTTCATGCGAGCGGTCAGGCATAGGGAGAAACCGGGTCTCCCACGAGTGAAAAATCGCGGTCAGTTCAAGCCCGGGCCTTGAACACGGACCGGAGCATCACCACCGCCTGCGCGAGCTCCCCGGGGGTGGCCGTCAGCGGCGGGAGGAGGCGGATGACATTGCCGCCGGCCGAGGGAACCAGGAGGCCCTGTTCGCGCAGGGCCGCCACATAGGGCGCCGGATCGGAGGTGAGTTGCAGCCCGACCAGATAGCCGAGCCCGCGCACCGCCGTCAGCTGACCCGGAAAATCCGCGACCAGGCCCTGCAGGGCGATCAGCCAGGGGGTGCTAAGCGCCATGACCTGACCGAGCAGGTTGTCGCGCTCGATCACATCGAGCACGGCCAGCGCCGCGGCGCACGCCAGCGGCGTGCCGCCGAAGGTCGTGCCATGGTTGCCCGGGTGGAACAGGTCCGCATGGCGGTCGCGCACCCACATGGCCCCGATGGGCATGCCGCCGCCGAGGCCCTTGGCCATGCCGATGGCGTCGGGCACGATGCCGGCATGCTCGAAGGCGAAGAACCGGCCGGTGCGGCCGATGCCGCATTGCACCTCGTCCAGCAGGAGCAGCAGATTGCGCTGACTGCAGAGTTCCCGCAGACCGCGCAGGAACTCCGGCGTGCAGGCATGGATGCCGCCCTCGCCCTGGATCGTTTCAACGAAGATCGCGGCCGTCTGGTCGTCAACCAGCGCGGCGAACGACTCCAGGTCGTTCAACTTGCCAAAGGCAAAGCCCGGCACCAGGGGGCGGAAGCCGTGCTGGACCTTTTCCTGCGGGGTCGCGCTCATGCCACCGAAGGTGCGGCCGTGGAAGGCGCTCTGCGCACAGATGATCTTGTAGCATTTGCCCTCTTCGCCGCCGGCCTTCGTCATGCCGTGCAGACGCGCCAGCTTGATCAGCGCCTCGTTGGCCTCGGCGCCGCTGTTGCAGAAAAACACGCGGCCGGGTCCGGCAAACTTCACCAACCGGCGCGCCAGCTCACCCTGGTTGGGGTTGCGAAAGAGATTGCTGACGTGAATCAGTTCGGCGGCCTGCCGCTGCACGGCCGCCACCCAGTGCGGATGGCAATGGCCCAGCGCGCTGACCGCGATGCCGGACGTGAAGTCGAGGTAGCTGTTACCGGCGTCATCCCAAACCCG
The DNA here is from genome assembly GCA_016715765.1 of Opitutaceae bacterium. GTDB lineage: Bacteria > Verrucomicrobiota > Verrucomicrobiia > Opitutales > Opitutaceae > UBA2377. Next base: position 50,362 of record JADJZJ010000007.1, on the reverse strand, counting down.
TGAACCCTGACCTCGGACCAGCGTCAGCGCGGGCCGGGCGTAGTTCTTGAGCACGTGCGAATCATAGAGATCGGCCGTGCTGGTGCGGATGATGGAGGGCTGGGACATGGGAATGCGGATAGCGGAATTCGGATTGCGGATGGGCAGACTGTGGTGGCGCAACCTGGCGCGCGAGACCCATCCTTCGGGTGAATCAGCCGTGCACGATCTCCGTGCCGATGCCGTGATCGGTGAAGATCTCCAGCAGGAGGCTGTGCGGCAGGCGGCCGTCAATGAAGTGCACGCGCTGCACGCCCTCCTCGAGGGCGCGGATCGCGCTTTGCACCTTGGGGCGCATGCCCTTGTCAATGACACCCTTCCGCTTGAGGTCGTCCACCTGGCTGATCTTGAGGGTGGAAATGAGCGACGCCGGATCGGACGCATCGGCGAGCAGGCCGGGCACATCGCTCATGTAAACCAGCCGCCGTGCCCGCAGGGCGCTGGCCACGCGGCCAGCCACGAGGTCGGCGTTGACGTTGTACGGCTTGCCATCATAGCCCTCGGCCACCGGTGAAATGATCGGCACAAAGCCGTCGCTGATCTCCTTCTTGATGAGCTTGACCTTAACCTCGGTGACGTCGCCGACGTAGCCGAGATCCACTTCACGGCCCTCGTCATCCCTGGTGAGTTTCTGGCAGACGAGGACTGAATCCCCGGGCATGCCCTTGGGCCGGCCCTTGGCGGTGCTCAGGGCGTCGCAGACATCCTTGTTCACGATTTCGTCGAGCGTCCGCTTGACCACGGCGATGGTGGCCTCGTCGGTCACGCGGAGCCCGTTGATGAAATTCGCCTTCAGCCCGGAGGTCTCCATCGCCTTCGTGATGGCCTTGCCGCCGCCGTGGACGACGACGACGTTGATGCCGACGGCCGCGAGGAACGCGATGTCGTAGGCCACGCGCGTCCGCCCGGCCGGATCGGGATCATCCATGAAGCTGCCCCCGTATTTCACGACGAAGGTGGAGCCGTGAAAATCCTGGATGTAGGGCAGTGCTTCGATCAGGACCTTCGCCTTGGCCGTGATTTCAGCGACGTTCATTGACAGACAAAACGCCGGAGGCGGGACAGGTCGGCGTCAGGATTGCGAGGTAGGCGTTCACTTGGATGGATCGGAAACAACCGAATAAGGCGAACGTTCCGCTGATTTCCACAAAATTGTGCAGGCGGGTCCGCCACCCGGCCGCGGGCGGGCTGAAATTCTGCTTCACTCCGGGGCGCGCCACCCCAAGTTCTCCCCCGTGTCCAGCACGTCACTCCAGTTCACCGACCGCAGTGCCCATCGCGCCTGGCTTGCGACGCAAGCCGCGCTGCCGGCCGGTTTCCGCGTCGGCACCACGCGCTTTGACTTCACGCCCCGCGAGGCCCCCAAGCCCGCGAAGATGACGCTGACGCTCATCGTCCTCGACGAGCCCTCGCCGGACTTTGCGGCAATGTTCACGAAAAACGCCATGCCCGGTGCTCCCGTGCTGGTGGGCCGCCGCCGGCTCGACGGGCCCGCACTCGCCGCGATCGTCGTGAACAACAAGATTTCCAATGTGTGCGCCCCGGGCGGCGTGGAGGCCAGCGAACGCATCTGCGCGGAAACCGCGCGTCTCCTCGGCTTTGGGGCGCAGCAGATCCTGCCCAGTTCCACGGGAGTGATCGGCTGGGGCCTCCCGGTCGAGGCGATGACGGCAGCCCTGCCCGCCGCGGTGGCGGCGCTCGCCGGCGGTTCGATCATGCCGGCGGCCGAGGGCATCGTGACCACGGATCTTTATCCCAAGGTGCGCCGGGCCGCCGTCGGCGCCGGCAGCATCGTGGGCATCGCCAAGGGCGCAGGCATGATCGAGCCCAACCTCGCCACCATGCTGGTGTACATCCTGACGGACCTGTCCGTCCCGCGGACCGCACTCCGCGCGATGCTGGCGCGGGCCATGGACGTGAGTTTCAACATCATCAGCGTCGACAGCGACACCAGCACCTCCGACACCGTCACCGCCATTTCCTCCGGGCGGGTGCCTTGTCCGGACCTGGCGGCGTTTGAGCGCGGCCTGCAGCAGGTGTGCCGCGATCTCGCCGAGGACGTCGTGCGCAACGGCGAAGGCGTGCGGCATGTCATTCGCGTGGCCGTGCGCAGCGCCGCGGATGCCCCGCAAGCCCGGGCCCTGGGCAAGGCCATCGTCAATGCCCCGCTCTTCAAATGCGCCGTGGCCGGCAACGATCCGAACGTGGGCCGGCTGGTGCAGGCCATCGGCAAGCACGTCGGCGCCCAGGCGCCGGGCACCGATCTCTCCAGGCTGCGCGTGCGGATGGGCGGAATCGAAATCTTTGCCGAGGGCGTCTTCCAGCTCGACCCTGCCAAGGAAACCGCGCTGGTCGCCCACCTCAAGGCGGCGGAACTCTATGCGAGCGCCCCGCCCAAGGACGGAGTGTTCACGGCGCCGATCGATTACCCGCCGCACGAACGCTGCGTCGAAATCGATGTTGAGCTGGGGCAGGGCCAGGCTGCCGCGACGGTCCTGGGCGGCGATCTCACGCACGAGTACGTGAGCGAGAACGCCGATTACCGGAGTTAAATGTAGGGAGGGGTCTCCTCCTTCGCCGAGCCTACGGAGGACAGGTCCGATCCCCGTCTTCCCTGTTTCACTGCGCTAGAATCCAATCTTTATCTTTCTCTTTCTCGGCTTGGATAGTTGACGCACGATTGCGACCGAGGGCGGTCGCGCTCCCAGGCGGGGATCGGAATCCCCGCCCTACAACGGATGTGACGTTTACCGATTCTCGTGCACGACCTTCGCCGGCGGGAAGCCGTTGAAGTAGGTCGCCGAGGCGTGACTATAGGCGCCAATGTTGACGCTGTAGACCAGATCTCCGCGTTCGAGGTCGGGCAGGTTTTCCGCCATTGAGACCACGTCGAGCGCATCGCAAGTGGGACCGAAAACGGAGCAGATGCTGGTCGGACCCTTCTTGAAGGCCTTCACCGGATACTTGCAGTGATCAAAGATGACGCCCGAGTAGGTGTGGTACACGCCGTCGTTGATGTAGTACGAAGTCTTGCCGTCGCGCACGGCCTTGCCGATGACGGCGGCGACCGAGGTGCCGCTGACGGCGGCCAGGAAACGGCCGGGCTCGGCGAGGATCTGGATGTCCTTCGGGAAAAGGCGCTCGAGCTCGTTGTTGATGACCTTGGCGAGTTCGGGAAACGGCCTGACCGATTCATCATACGGCGCCGGAAAGCCGCCGCCAATGTCGAGCAGGTTCATCTTCGCGTAGCCGCGATCGCGGGCCTCCTTGAAAATGTTGGCCGACAGGTTCAGCGCCTGGACGTAGTTCTCAAAGTTGGTGGTCTGGCTGCCGACATGGAAGCTCAGGCCCTCGACTGTGAGACCGAGCCGATCAGCCTCCAGGATGAGATCGACCGCCTCGCCCGGCAGCGCGCCGAACTTTGATGAGAGTTCGACCATGGCGCCCGTGTTGGGCACCTTGAGGCGCAGCACCAGTCCCGCGCTGGGGGCGTGGCGCTTGATCTTATGGATCTCCTCGAGGTTGTCGAAGGTGACGAGCGGCTTGTAGCGGTTGAGCTCCTCCAGCGTGTCGGTGGGCTTGGTCGGATTCGCGTAGATGATCTTGTCCCAGATCCAGTCCTGGCGCTGCTTCGCCGGCATCTGCCTGATGTTCCGGTAGACGATCTTGAACTCGGGCATCGAGGCGACGTCGAAGCTGGCCCCCTCCTTGAAGAGGGTGCGCACAATCTCGGGATCGGGATTGGCCTTGACCGCGTAGTACACCTGCACGCGCGGCAGATGCTTGCGGAAGAGCCGGTAGGCCTTCCGCAAGGCGTCGTGATCAATGATGAAAAGCGGCGTGCCGTGTTGCTGGGCGAGTTTCTTCAGCCGGGCCTGGGAGATCATGGGGTGGAAATTCGGCTCAATCGGTCACGAGGAAGTTCTTGAACTGCCAGGGATCCTTCCGGTCGAGATCGGGCTTCACGTAACCGTCAAAGGTCGTGTCGCGCTCCTTCAGCGGGGTCCAGTCGGAGGCCTTGGAAATCCAGCGGCCAAGATAGGGCTTGGCGATGCGCAGGATGTAGTCGTGCGGCAGCTCGTCGGGCACGCAGACCCCCTCGTTGGGGTTTTCCATCATCCACATGGAGGCGCCGACCACCGAGATGGCGACCTGCATGGTGGTGGCGTTCTGATGCGGCACGAGCCGGCGGGATTCCTCGATCGAAAGATCCGAGCCCACCCACCATGAGTTGTAGCCATGCCCCATGATGAGGGCGCCGAGGATGTCGGAACCACCCGTGATCTCATCGTTCATGATGCGCTGGTTGTGGTTCAACTTGTAGTTGTAACCGCGCATTTCATTGAGCGAGGCAATGGCCTCGTCGCAGGGACAATAGGCGTAATGCATCGTCGGGCGGTACACGGCTTTCCTGCCGTCCCAGACGGTGAGCTTGTCGGAGATGGTGAACGCCTCGCCGTGGCGCACGACCATGCCGAGGATGTTGTAATCCGGCACCCAGGAACGGACCCAGACGTTCATGCCCATGCGGGCGAGGCAGATCTGGTTGCGCGGGCCCTCCTTGTGCTGGAAGGCGTGCACGGGGAGCGTCTTCTCGTGCGTGCCCCACCCCATCTCGGCGGTGGTGGTGCCTTCCTCGCGGAAGCCCTCGATGCTCCAGGTGTTCACGAACTCGTCGACCTGCTTGGGCTTGTTGGTGACCTGGGTGTCGCGCTCGGAGCAATGGATGACCTTCACCCCGATGGCCTGGGCCAGAAGATTGAACTGCTGCGTGCGGATGTACTCGGCGACGCGCTCGGCGGTCCGGGCCTTGAGTTTCTTGTCGGCAATGAGGCTCTGGCCGATGTCGATCAGGCCCTGCTTCACAAAATGGGAAATGAGGCCGGGATTCGCGCCATGCTCGATGACGGCACTGGCCCCCTTGCCGTCCCACTTCGCCATCATGCGGCGCAGGTTCATGTGCCGGTGATAAAGCGTCCGCGTGGTCGGGTGCGCGTTCCGACCGCTGGCATAGGGATCCCACAGTTCGGTGGACGTGTTGATGTACCGTACGCCGTGGTCGCGGCACCATTGCAGCAGTTCACAGGCGTCAATGTTCCAGGCCAGGTCGATGATCAGGTCGCCGGGACCGGCATGCTTGCCCAGCAGGGCGGCCATGTTTTCAACCGTAACGCGGTCGCGCACAAAATTCACGCCCTTCGAGGTCCACTTCTTCAGCTTCTCGGTGCGATCCTCGAAATCCATCACCGTGACGTTCTTTGCGGGCACCTTGATGTGCTTGAAGAGAATGGGCAGCGTGCACTCGGCCACGGCGCCATAGCCAACGAAGAGGATGCGTTTGTTGAATTCGATCATGATTGCATGCAGTGGTGAAAATGCGCGGCACAACGGACAACGGGTCCGAGGGTGCGATGGCGCGGTAGTGACTACGAGAAGTTGTGCGCCGTCCGTGGACTGACAAGTGTTTTCAGGCCACGTAACGGGAACGGAACACCGTTCAGATCAATCCGGCGGTTTCCTCGAATCCGCACCACAGATTCATGATCTGCACCGCCTGGCCGCTGGCGCCTTTCACCAGGTTGTCCTCGGCCGACGTGATCACGAAATTGCCCGTGCGGACGTCATGGATCGCCGACATGTCGAGCCGGTTGGTGCCGACCACATGCGCGGTGTCCGGCGTTTCTCCGCTGGCGAGGAGTTGCACAAACGGCCGGCCTTCGTAGCTCGACCGCCACGCAGCGTAGAGGGAATCGATCGAGGCCCCGGGCGCCGCCGGGACGGTGATCGTGGTCGCGATGCCCCGGCGCATGGGGGCGAGATGCGGGTTGAACTGGATGATGGTCTTCGCGCCCGACTGCAAGGTGAGCTGCTCCTCGATCTCCGCCAGGTGGCGGTGTTTGGCCAGTCCGTAGGCCTTCATGCTTTCCGCGCGTTCAACGTAGAGGTACATTTCCTCGGCCTTCTTGCCGGCTCCGCTCACGCCGCTGCAGGCGTTGGCCACGATGTGCTCGCGGGTGATGACCCCGGCCTTGAGCAGGGGAATCAGCGGCAGGAGGATACTCGTCGGATAGCAGCCCGGCGCGGCGACCAGCTTCGCCTCGGTCTTCCACGCGGGCCCGGCCAATTCGGGCAGGACGAAGCGCGCGACCTTGAGCAGTTCGGGTGCGTGGTGCTCGCCGTAGTACTTTTGGTAGGTGGCCAGATCCGCGATGCGGAAGTCGGCGCTGAGATCGATGACCCGCTTGCCGGCCGCCACAAGGGCCTTGGCATAGACCGCCGCCGCCCCATGGGGCAGGGCGAGGAAGAACAGGTCGATATCGCCAGCGGACAGGGCGACGGGATCGGAATCCACGAAACGCAGGCCCCGGTCGGCCCCGCGCAGGGCCGGAATCACCGCCGCCAGCGGCTTGCCGGCATGCGTGCGGGACGTCACCGCCGCCAGGGTCACCCGCGGATGTGCGAGGAGGAGTTTAACCAGGACTTCGCCGGAGTAACCGGCGGCACCGACAATGCCGACTTTCATGATGGGAAGAAATCAGGGTTCAGGGAGGGAGAGTCACGAGGAAAATACGGACACAAAAAAAGCGGGCCGGTAATCCGGCCCGCTTGGGTAAAGCTTCGAGGCGATCCGCCTTAGCGCTTGGAGAACTGGAAGCGCTTGCGGGCGCCGGGCTGGCCGGGCTTCTTGCGTTCTTTTTCGCGGGGATCGCGGGTCAGGTGACCGGCCTTCTTCAGGACGGCGCGCAGCTCGGGATTGAGCTTCTGCAGGGCGCGGGCGATGCCATGGGCGACCGCCCCGGCCTGGCCGGTGACTCCGCCGCCGGACACATTCACGGTGACGTCCATCTTGTCCTTGAGCTCAACCGTCTGCAGCGGAGCGTAGGCCTGCTTGGCGAAATTTTCGTGGGCGAAGTAGGCGTCCAGGGTGCGGCCATTGACGGTCAGCTTGCCGCTGCCCTCCGTGAGGCGGACGCGGGCGGTGGAGGTCTTGCGGCGGCCGGTGCCGAGAAAAACGTTGGTGGCGGTGCTCATGGTCTGTTCAGACGGTCACTTTGACGGGGTTCTGGGCTTCGTGGGAATGCTGCGGGCCGGCGAAAACGCGGAGCTTGGTCAGCATTTTGGCGGCGATGCGGTTCTTCGGCAGCATGCCTTTGACGGCGTGCTCGATGATGAATTCGGGGTGGCGCTCACGCTGCTCGGAGAGCTTGCGGTAGCTTTCGCCGCCGACGAAGCCGGAGAAGAACATGTACTTGTTCGCCGTCTCCTTCTTGCCGGTCAGGGCGACCTTCTCGGCATTGATGATCACCACGTAATCGCCGGTATCGACGTGCGGAGTGTAGGAAGCCTTATGTCGGCCGCGGATAATATTGGCAGCTTTCACGGCGAGACGACCGAGCACGACCCCCTCGGCATCAATCAGATGCCACTTGGGTTGCACCGTCTCCTTCTTGGCGAGGAACGTTTTCATGGGAAAAGAGGCCAATAGCTAGGGTTTCGCAAAGGGGTGTCAACCGTTTTGATGGCAAAAAACCCGCCCCGGAATCCGGAGCGGGCTTTTGGCAGGTAAACCCCTCTTGATCAGAAGCCGATGGTTATGCCGGCCGTGCCGTAGAAGTTGCCGTTCTTGCCGTACGCATCACCGCCGGCGATGTTGTTGTGGGTATAGTTCACGCCGATGGTGAACGTGCCCTTCTCGGAGATTTTGAACGGCACGCTCGCACCGAGGCTGTAGTAGGTGTAGCCGCTGCCTGACTTGGGATCAACCCGGCCCAGGGCCGCGCTGAAGTCCAGGGAGGCGCCGGCGGGCTCCAGCGCGATGCTGTAGCCAACCTGACCCTGGTACGTGTAGACCTTGAGGGTCGCATCATAATAGAAATACACGCCGGGGGAGAAGCCGCTGACCGATCCGACCACGCCGACGTAGGGCTCCCACGTCGTGGAATCGGCACCGCCACCGGTATCAAGCTCGGGATAGTAGTAGATGCAGACGCCGGTATCGACCTTCCACGCATCATTCAGCTGGACGCCGTAACCAGCGTAGAAATCGATCTCGTTGTCGGTGTTGTCGGTGATCGGCTGGTTGGTCCAGATGCCGAAGGCGAAACTGCCGGTCGCAACCTCAACGGAGGGCTGCAGCGACTGTTTCGCATATTGGGCGCCACGGAACACGTACTTGGTCGCGTAGGGGAAATCCACGGTGACACTGTAGGAGGAGGCGGGAGCGGCGGCTTCCTCGGCGCGCAGGCTGAGACTCGCGGCCACCGCGGCAAGGATAAGGACGATCTTCTTCATATATTGGTAGTTTTCTTGGTTGGTCTGTGGTTGCAGTTCATTGCGACTAGGCGGGTCGGGCCAAGACAGGCTTTGCCAAACCCACCACTAACGGACTCAATGACTGGGCAATTGCCGCTTTGTTCAGCAAACGGCAGGCCAGTTCTGAACAATTTCAATGTCATATCGATTTTCCATCCTCTCGGCAGGAGTTTTCGGCCTCACCGGCGTGGCGTTGGGCGCGCTGGGCGCCCATGGTCCATTGCGCGTTTTTCTTGATCAACAGGGCACCCACGCCAGCTGGGAAACTGCTGTTCACTATCAACTTATTCACGCGCTGGCCCTGCTTGGCGGAGCGATCTGGCTTCAGCTCGACCAGGCCCAGGCGCGCACCCGCCTGCTCTGGGCGACCCGCTGGTGGACCCTGGGCATCATTTTTTTCAGCGGCTCGATTTATACCCTGGCCGTGGGTGGTCCAAAATTCCTTGGACCCATCACTCCATTGGGCGGAATCGCCCTCATGCTGGGCTGGTGCTGCGTGATCGCCGCGGCCGCGGGACCGCGATCGCTGCCGCGCAATTGATTTTCCGTCATGCATTTGCCCGCTGAGTTGAGTCCCGTGCTGGAGGCAGTGCGGCGGATCGGCCGACCGCGCCTCGTCGGCGGCGGGGTGCGCGACTGGCTGTTGGGGCTCGAAAGCACCGATTTCGACATCGAGGTGGGCGGTGCCAGCTTCGCGGAGTTGCACCATGCACTGGCCCCCTTTGGCGCCACCGACGTGGTTGGTCGCAGCTTCGGGGTGATCAAGCTCCGGCGCGGCGGCAACGAGTATGATTTCAGCCTGCCGCGCCGCGAATCCAAAACCGGCCGCGGCCACCGCGGGTTTGCCGTGGAGCCGGACCCCCTGCTCAGCGACGCCGACGCGGCGGCCCGGCGCGATTTCACGATCAATGCCATCGCCTTCGATCCCTTCACCAAGGCGGTGATTGATCCGCATGGGGGTCGCGCGGACCTGCAGGCCCGCATCCTGCGTCACACCAGCGCCGCCTTCGTGGACGATCCCCTCCGGGTCATGCGGGCCGTGCAACTCTCCGCCCGCTTTGACCTGACCCTGGCGCCGGAAACCGCAGCCCTCTGCCGGGGCATGAGCGGGACGTTTGCCGAGCTGCCCGTCGAACGCATCTGGGCCGAATGGGAGAAGTGGGCCGTCAAATCCATCCGGCCCTCGCGCGGATTGGAAGTGCTCGAGGCCACCGGCTGGCTGCAACACTTCCCGGAAATCGCGGCCTTGCGCAATTGCGCGCAGGAGCCCGAGTGGCATCCCGAGGGCGATGCCTTCACCCACACCCAGTTGTGCCTGGATGCCTTGATCGCCCTGCCCGCCTGGGCTGGATCAGGCCCGGCCCAACGGCGCATCCTGATGTTTGCCGTCCTGGCCCATGATTTCGGCAAGCCCGCCACGACGCGGCAGGAGATGAAGCGCGACCGGCTGCGCTGGATCAGCCCCGGCCATGAAGCCGCCGGCGGTCCGCTCGCCCTGGCATTCCTGCGCCGCATCGGCGCCCCGTTGGAACTCGACGCCCCGGTTTCCGCCCTCGTGGTCAACCATCTCGCCCATCATCACGGGCAGGAGCATTTCACCGACACCAGTGTGCGCCGGCTCGCCCGCCGGCTCGCTCCCGCCACCATCCAGGATCTGGCGACCGTCATGCGGGCGGACAGCAACGGCCGTCCTCCCCTCACCTCGCCGGAGACCCACGCCCGGATCGAGGCTTTGCTGGAATGCGCCCACCGTCTGGCCGTGCAAAGTGCCGCTCCGAAGCCGCTCATGCTGGGCCGGCATCTGCTCAGCCTCGGCCTGAAATCCGGACCAAGGTTCAAGGCCGTGCTGGATGCGGCCTTTCAGGCGCAACTCGACGGCGCATTCCACGATGAGGCCGGCGGACTTGACTGGCTGCAAAGCCATTTGCAGGCCGATCCGGTTGGCGTCACCAACGATCAACCCCACCCACCGCCATGCCCACCCAACTCGACCAGCTGAAACAATTCACCACCGTCGTCGCCGATACCGGTGACTTCATCAGCATGCGGGAGTTCGCCCCGCGCGACGCCACCACCAATCCCAGCCTCATTCTGAAGGCCTCGGCGATGCCGGACTATACGTGGCTGCTGGACAAGGCGCTGACCGATGCCGGTCGCACCGCCGCGGCCTCCGTCATCATTGACCGGCTGCTGGTGCTGTTCGGCCTGGAAATCCTCAGGATCGTACCCGGCCGAGTCTCCACCGAGGTGGATGCACGCCTTTCCTTTGATCGCGAGGGCACCATCGCCAAGGCCCGCGACCTCATCGGGCTGTACGGACAATCCGGCATTCCGCGCGAACGCATCCTGATCAAGATCGCGTCGACCTGGGAAGGCATCAAGGCCGCGGAAGTGCTCCAGCGCGAAGGCATCAACTGCAACCTGACCCTGCTCTTCTCTTTCGCCCAGGCCGTGGCCTGCGCGGAAGGCGGCATCAAGCTCATCTCCCCGTTTGTCGGCCGCATCCTCGACTGGCACAAGAAATCCACCGGCAAGGATTTTACCGGTGCGGAGGACCCGGGCGTAAAGTCGGTCACACAGATTTACACCTACTACAAAAAGTTCGGCCACCAAACCGAGGTCATGGGCGCCAGTTTCCGCAACAAGGAGGAAATTCTCGAACTCGTCGGCTGTGATCTGCTGACCATTGCCCCAGCCCTGCTCGCTGAGTTGAAGGCCTCATCGGAGCCCATCGTGCGCAAACTCGATCCCGCCCGGGCCGCCGCGGCGGACCTGCGCAAGGTGTCCTTTGATGAAAAGTCCTTCCGTTTCGCCTTGAACGAGGACGCCATGGCCACCGAAAAAACCGCGGAAGGCATCCGCCTCTTCTCGGCGGATATCGTCAGACTCGAACAGCTTATCCTGCAGAAGCGGGGCTGACCGATCCGGGCAGCCACGCAAAGTCCGCCGGTCCGGCATGCAGCACGCCATCGGTCAGGATTTTTGCCCTTAATCCACCGCGGCCGCGCAGCCACGCTTCCGCCCCGGGTGCGACGGCCTGTTCCATCCAGTAACAAGGCTTCGCCTCGCAAACGCCTTCGAACTCCACGCCACCGAGCCGGAACCGACGACCAATCAATTCATCGAGATTCAGTCCTTCAACCAGCACGTTGCGGCGAAACGCTTCGGGCCCGAGGTCAGGCACCGCCAGCGCCGCCTTGATCTGCTGATAGGTGTCCCATCCAAAAAAGGTGATCTGCCCCTTGTAGTCTTCCTTGTAGTCGAAAAACCGGTCGCCTTCGACCCCGCGCCCGGCCCGGCAGACAACTTCCTCGCGCGGGAGAATCGCATGGGTGTCCGCGGCCAGCCCGTGCCGGCCAAAATAATTGTGCCCGGGCGAGACAAAGATGCGATGGATCACAACTGGCATCGGGCCAGAGTAACGCGGGCTTTACCTGCGACACAAGACGGCGATAACTCGGTTCATGCCAGTGTCGCATCTCCCCATCCGCGCCTTCCAATGGGATCTGGCCCGCCAGGTGGAGCGATTCGACTGGCTGCTCGAACAACTGCCCCGCTATGCCGATTGGGGTTATCAGGAACTGTATCTGCACCTCGAGGACGCGGTGGAATATCCCGGTCTGCCGCAGGTCGCCCGTCGCGGCGCCTACAGTTATCGCCAGCTCGAACAGCTGGTCGCTGCGGCCACGCGCGCGGGCCTCGGCGTGGTTCCGATCGTGAACCTGCTCGGTCACACCCAATACCTCATCAAGGTACCGGCCCTGCGCGACCTGAACGAACTGCGCGCGCCGGATGGCTCGCCCCTGCCCAACGGCCAGATTTGCCCGTTGCATCCCCGTACGTTGGAAATTGCCGAGTCGCTGCTCCGCGACATGCGGCCGTTCTGCACCACCGGCAAAGTCCATGTGGGACTCGATGAATCGTTCCACCTGGGCAGGCATCCCTTGAGCCGGGCCGAGGTGGCGCGGATCGGTTTGCCTGCGCATTTCGCCAACTACGTCCGGCGGCTGCACGCGCTCAACCAGCGACTCGGTCTGCGCACCGGACTTTGGGCGGACATGCTGTATTTCCTGCCGGAGGCGATACCGCTGCTCCCCCGCGACCTGATCGCCTACGACTGGTACTATTACCCTTTCCGACGTCACCCCAAGGTCGAGTTCCACAACTTCGCCGAACGCGACCTGGCCACCCCGCTGCAGCAACATGGCATCGAGTACTGGGGTTGCCCGATGAACGGCTCCTTTCGCTTCGAACCCATGCCGGTTTTCGGCGACCGGCTGGCGAACCTGCGTTCATGGTGGAGGCGCTGCCGGGAGGTTAAAGCGCAGGGATTTCTGGTCACCTCGTGGGAATCCAATCGTCTCGCGCAGGAAACCACCACCCTGGTCGATGCCGCCGCCGCCAGCCTCTGGCTCGAGCGGCGGGCCTTGGGTGATGACGCGATGCTGGCGGCCGGAGTGCAACGGCTTTGGGGCAGCCAGCCGCAGCCGGCCCGCCAGATCAGCCGCGCCCTGCTCGGCAGCGACAGGATTGCCTTCACCGGCTATGCCCGCTGGGAAATCAACCGCCGCTGGAACCTGGCCGCTGGCAGTCCCAAGGTGACGGATTATCGGCAGGAACTGCAGTGGGCCAAACGCACGGCCGGCACCGCGAAGTCGCAGGGTTGGCCGGAAGCATTGACCGCCGCTTGCGCTTTCCGCCGCTATCTCGGACAGCGGGATGTTTTTGTCCGCGAACAACACGCTTCCGTCCAGGCGATGCGCCGCGCCCTGGCCCAAAAGCAGTCCGGCAGATTCGGCCGTCTCCTGCGGCTGATGCGACGGAAAACCGATGATTTTGCTCCCTGCCTCAGCGCCGGCTACCGCGCCGCCGGGGTGATGTGGAATCGCACGCGGAGCAGACAGGGACATTCGCCGAACCGCCACATGCTGCAGCATGATCGGGCGCAACTGCGATCCTTGCGCCAATGGCTGGCGGCCGCGCAGCGGAATCCCGCGCGGGCCTGGACGGCCAATCCGCTGGGCGGTGAATGGCAATTGTCCTATGCGGTGTGGAATTTCGCCCCGGCGGTGCAACAGGTGGCCGTTCAGCAATTCCACCACGGTGAATGGATCATTTTGAAGGCATGCCACACCATCGAGTTTTCCGCCGCCGAGGCGGTTCGTCGCAGCCGGTTGGTGCGGTACCACTCCGTGCCGGTCAGCGCGCCTCAAGGTGCGACGGACCCATTGCAACTGCGCTTCGTGTTGCGCGGGGTGGGTCCGGTCAAAATCGGCCGGGTGAATCTCTCCAACGGAGCCATGACCCTGACCCTGTCTTTGGATCGAGCAGGCTGGCATCGGTTCGGGCAGGATGCGCCCACCCACGGAGTGCCCGACCTCACGCGCACTTGGCAACTGGCCTTGCCTTGTGTTGACCGCTCCCGGCTCAACGCAGAGGCCTGAATGCTCTGCGTCCAACCGTGCGGCTGGCTAGGATCAGGGCACAAAAAAGGCGGCCGGGGATACCGGCCGCCTTTGAAAACCTGCTTAGGCTGAAGATCCTGGATTAGTAGGAGTATTCAGCGCTGAAGCGGACGTAGCGCGGGGTCTGGAAGGAGACCGGCGACAGGTACTGCTTGCGCAGCAGGCCGCCACCGTCGTCCGAAATTTCGTCAACCTCGCGGTGCTTCATCTCATTGGTTACGTTGAACACGTCCACGCCGAGGGTCAGGCGTTCCTTGGCCCATTTCGGACGATACTTGAAGGACACGTCCATGCTATAGGTCCAGGGCGTGCGGCCCAAAGAGCCACGCGGGGTGAGCGTTCCCTGATAGAAGAACGATTCTGCGCCATAGGCGGCGGCAAAGGCGTCCGTGGGGTGCGTGCCGAAGGAGTTGATGGCACGGCCGGATTGAATCAGGATGTTGGTGCCGACCTGGAACTCGCTGGTGAGCTGATAGGCACCGAACATCTTGACCTTATGGCGCTTGTCGTTGGGGAGGGAGCCGAAGCCGCCATCCAGCAGACCGGGCTGGTCGAAGAGGGTGGTGATGCCGGCATCATCCTGGCCATTGTCCGAGCGGACCCAGCCTTCGTAGTTACCGTAGCTCTGCGACCAAGTGTACGAGAATTGGGCGTACCACTTCGTGTCCCACATACGTTCAAGCATGAGTTCGACCGCGTAGTATTTGCGAATGGCCTCGGGATAACCGAGATCGCCCGCCGACAGGGTCACCTGTTCCAGCGAACCGGAGCCGAAGTCCACGTACATGGTGAGCGGCTTGCCGGGGTTGGTCAGCACATAGTAATCGAAACCATGGGCATCGAAACCGTAGAGGGTGTCATAGCCCTTGGCTTGCGCGTACTTGTTCAACGCGGCGTCAACCGCGACGTCCTCCATCGTGCTGGCCAGATTGCGGTAAGTGGCCTGCACCTTGGCTGACCAGTGCTTACCCAGCGCCTTCTGGTAGCCGATGATGAACTCTTCCTGATACATCGGCTCGATGTCTTGGTTCACAATGGTGCGGGCGTCCTTGATCGCGCCATCGGCAAAGACGTTGGTCCCGCCGATCTTGGCCCCCTTGATCGGGGTGAAGTCGGCATTGAGACCGTTCAGCACGAAGTATTCCTGCGTGAACAGTTCCGAACCCGCCATGCGGATGTTGGTGTTGGCCGCAATCGGCAGGTAGTAATGGCCGAAGTTGGCGAAGACCTTGGACCTGCCGTCGCCATTCACGTCAAAGGACGCGGCGATACGAGGGGCAATCTGATTATCGATCTTGATGAAGCTGGAACCCGCCGCGTTCTTGTTGTCGAAGGATTCGTTACGGACACCGGCGGTGAGCAGGAGGCGGTCATCGATGAACTTGACGGTATCCTCGATGTAGTACGCCTTCGAAATCACCTCGAAGCTGCCATTGTTCTCGTAAATGCGCTCGCGGAAATACTGCGGGGCGCCACCGGGGATCGTCGCACCGTTCACCACACCGGAACCGGGGCTGTTGTGCAAAACGTAAACCACGTGCCCGGAGTAGAAGCTGTTATTCTGGGCGCTGTTCTTTTCATTGTCATAGCCGAAACGGATGGTGTGGTTCCAGACGTTCAGGGAGCCGTCGATGCGGGAGGCCACACGCTTGTCGGAAGCGGTGCCGGGCAACTGGGTCGTGGCGCTGCCCAACAGGCGGCTGGGCGCCACCCGTGCATCGATGATGTACGGGAAGGAGTCTCCCTGACCGACTTCCGAACGATCATACGTGCCTTCACCGTAGAGGGCGCGAATCGTCAGTTTGTCGTCCAGGAAGTTGCCGGTGTAACTGCCGATGTAGTTTTTGCCGCCACTTTGGAAGACTTTCGAGCCGACATAGGTGGTACGTTCTTCGACGGCGCCATTGTAATTCCATTGATTGCGCTCGGCATCGCTCCGGTCATTGAAACCGGTGAACTCAAGCTTCTGGTCGTCGGTGATCTGCCAGTCCACCTTCACGCCCCAGAAGGGATCGGTGGCCTGATCCTGGTAGTAACTCGCGCCGCTGACGAAGTGGCTCGAATTGTCCCGGGTATTGTAGATACCAAAGATGAACAGCTTGTCCTTGATGATGGGACCGCCGACCGTGACATTGGAGGTCCAGCTGGAGCTGTAGTCCTGCGAGTTATTGATCAGACGGGTGCCCTGCCACCAGACATCGGGCAGATAGCTGGAGAGATTGGAGGGCTCGTAGTAGGTATTGACGCCAAAGTGCCAGGTGTTGGTACCGCGCTTGGTGACGGTGCTCACCACACCACCGGTGGAACGGCCGAACTCGGCGCCGTAACCGCCCGTGTTCACTTGGAATTCCTTGTAGAATTCGAAGGGCACGGTGCTGTTACCGAGACCGTTGCGGAAATTCGTGACGTTGAAACCGTTGATGTAAACGGCGTTTTCCGCGACGGAGGAACCGCCAAAGGAAATGCCACCGAAGGCGGAGTCGCCCTGGGTCGTGCCGGGGGCCAGCAGGGCCACGTTGTTCAGGTTACGGGCCACGGGGAGCAGATCGATCGTGGTCTCGGTCAGAATCGTGACCGCGGCCGTTTGCGATACGTCGATCGGCGACACGCTTGTGCTGCTGACTTCGTAGGCTTCGAGCTGGACCACATCGGATTCCTTGACGGTCAGGCCGAAGCGAACCGCCGAACCGGAACCGAGGCTGACGCGGACATTCTCACGAATCTGGTCGGCGGCGCCGGCCTTGGTGAGGGTCACGCGATAGGCACCGACGGGCAGGGCTGGAATGCGGTAGTTGCCACGGGCATCGGGCTTCGCATCACGCTTCAAACCGGTATCGATGTTCACTGCCACGACCGTCGCATCTCCGCCACCTTCAACCTGGCCATAGATGTAACCGTCGGTATTGCTCTGCGCGTAACTCGTTGCCGTGAGGCCCAATACCAGGGCGACGACAAGCGAGTTGATCAGCGCACCGTAAAAAGCAGTCGAAGAGCTGACGGCCTTCGCGAAGAAGGCATAAGCTCCCGCTGCAACTTTCCTTTCGGAACGTTTCATGGTTTTGTAGTTCAGTTGTGTGTTGTGTGTTAAGGCAAGAGAGCGGGCTAGCCCGCATGTATCTCTTGGTTATGACAAAGGTGTTTTTAGCCCGGTAATCAATCATTTTTGTGACGGTTGTGAAACAACCGGCCCAGCGTCAGTTACCGATCGTTGACGTGATCAGTTGCCCCTGAATTGCTTCCAACGCCGTCAGCGGGGCGCAAAAACCCGCCGAATCACGGAAGTGCACGTCAGACCCCAGTCACGACTGAACCGCAGCGGAAAGCGCCGCCAACCCTTTCCGGGCGGAAAGGTAAAAAGATGCGAAAATCCCGAACGCCGGATAAGCTAAGGAAGCTTGGCTTCGGCCACCTTCTTGCTCTGGGCTGCGCGATAGGCGTCCAGTGCGGCTTTGATCTTGGCATCACTCAATGCCAGGGTGGCGGCGGCAAACAGCGCCGCGTTGACCGCGCCGGGCTTGCCAATCGCAAAAGTCGCCACCGGCACGCCTCCCGGCATCTGCACCATGGAAAGCAGCGAATCGAGACCCTTGAGCGAGGCCGACTCCATCGGCACGCCCAGCACCGGCAACGGTGTCAGGGCCGCCGCGACTCCGGCCAGGTGCGCCGCGCCGCCCGCGGCCGCGATGATGAGCCTGAGCCCGCGGGCTTCGGCGCTGCCGCACCATTCGAAGGCCAGGTGCGGCGTGCGATGCGCGCTGATCACGCGCTTTTCATAGGGGATCCCGAGCGCATCCAAAGTTTGGGTGCAGTTCTGCATCACGTCCCAATCCGACGTGCTGCCCATGATGATTCCGACTAGAGGTGTTGCCATAGGTGTGGACCTCTTCGTTGAAGAGTCCTTCACCCGGCCGCAACCCAAACGTGATGCCTTTGGAAAAAACTCCAGTTATTCAAAGGAGCGACATGCCCTTGGGCACCTGGACGATGGTCGTGCCGGCGATCTTGTCGTGCCAGGATTGCTTCTGGTCGTCAAACGCGACCCACAGGAAGCCCAGACCGGCTACGGCCAGGGAGAGGAATCCGCCCAAGCCGCGCACGACCGATACCATCCAATCAACCTTGCGGTCATCGAGGCGCACAATCTTCAGTCCGCAGACAATGCCACCGATGGTGGTGCCCTTGAGCGCCCAAAGGACCACGCAATAGACGGCAAACAGCGCCGGGTAGGCCGCCCCGGTATTGGTGAATCCCACGACAATACCTATCAGCACGGCATCGATCCCGGTGGCGGCGAGGCGGATCCAGAATCCAGCCCGCGGCAGTGATGCCCCCGCCACCGCCAGCGGCGGCGGCACCAACGGAGCACCCACCGATGTTTCCGTCGTCGTCGCATCTGCACCAGCCGCCGCGGCGAGCGACGCAAAAGGTGCGGCCAAGGGCGACGCCGGAGCAGTCGCGGCCACCACCGGCTTCTGCTTCTCCCGTCGCGTGCTGAGGATGATCGTGTACACGACCACGCCGAGTCCGATGACATCAAGCACCTTGAAGACAAAGAATCCGAGGAAAGGCACTGTATAGAGCAGCAATACAAGCACGCTGCCGATCAGGGTTGCCACGGCCACATGGGACATGGGACCGGGACCGAAATAGCGCGTGATGCGGCGGCCCAGCCAGGCATGCATCACGGCCTTGCCAAATATGCCGGCAAAGAAAAGCCCCGCGGCCACGAAGGGAATCAGCAAGAGGCCGACACCGGTGATCACCAGCAGCACGATCAACACCGGCGTGATCAGCACCGTCAGCACTACCGCCAGCAGCGATGAGCCCGGACGTTGCTCCAGCGTCTCGGCACACTTTTCAAAGGCGCGCGGGAATAGCAGTGCCAGCAGGATATACAGGCTGAAGACGGCTCCGGCGACCAGCCAAGCCCAGCCCAGGTTGCGACCAAAGGCCAGCGGACGGCCCCACATCAGGCACTCCTTGAACCAGGTTTTGAGACCGACGAGCTTATCGCCGTCGCCGAAGAAAGACACTTCCTGCCGGTCGCCTTTTACGACCGCCGTGGCATCGCTGATGATCTTGCCGCCCACGACGACCACGTCGCCCTTCACCACCGCCTTGGGTCCGAGCGTGACGTCGCCAAACACCGCGACCACTTCCCCGCCCACGGTGCCATCCACATAGACATTGCCGAGGACCGCGACCGCCTCGCGGCCCGTCGAGCCGTTGACCCGCGTGTCGCCCAAAATCGAAACCGCCGGACCTTCGACCTCACCGTTAACGGTCGTCGACCCCAGGATGGACACCGCCTCGAAAACCTTGTTGCCGACCGCGATTGTGTGGTTGCCGAAAGGGATCTGATTGGAGTGCTGCCGACGGCGTTGCTTCGACGACACTTTGATCGTGGCCTGCTCCTCTGGAGTGGTTTCGGTCACGCTGGCGCCTGTCGTTTCGTCAGACTCTGACGCGATCGCCTCAGAAGCAGGTTCATCGAGCCGGCGCAGGCTGTCTTCGCTGGCCACCGTTGTTTCAGCCGGTGCCTCGGTCGGTGCTTCGGCAGTCGCTGCCGGGACCGCCTCAGGGGCCGGCGTTTCCACTGCCACAGGGGCAGCCTCAGTGGCAGGTGTCTCAACCTCGGTCGTCGCCGTCGCCACCGTGGCCGGCGGGGCCGGCTTTTCGGCTGCGGAAATCGCCTCGACGGTTGGCGGCGTTACGGGCTTGGGCGTCGCTTCCTCTTGGGCGCGCGTCGCGGGATTGATGATCAGTCCGGCTGCAACCAGCAGGAAGGCGAGCAGGGGGTGGCGGTAAATTTTCATGGTAAAGCGGGGATCAACGTTGGGCAAAAAAGGAACGGTAGGCGGCGGCGCCGAGGCCGAAGAAGGCGGCATACATGGTGACGACAAAGGCGAGGCCGCCATAGAGCCAGAGGCTCGGGATGCTGCGCCAGACGATCGCGCCAAAACTGCCGATACCGGCGACCACCGCCTGCACCTTGGCCAGCATGGCGAGCGGGCCCGCCAGCATTGAAGCGGACTGCACCTGGCCACTGGTGCGGAAGAACCAGGCCAGCAGCGCAGCCGCGAGGATCGCTGTGACCAGCAGGAAGGCGCCGCGGGCCGCCACCGGCCAGGCGGTGAAAGACTGCCGCCACCAAGGCAGCGCCTGCTGCGCCGCAATGGCCGCGAGCACACGGTTCTCCAAAGTGCGCGGAGCCCGGCGATCCGGCAGCGATCGCAAAGTCTGGTGGATCAGTTTCTCAAGCTCTTCGTTGGTCAGCTTTGGCATGGCGGTCAGGAGTTGAAGGTTTCGTGTTTGGTCCCGCTGCGCGCCAGGATCTGGGCGAGGGCGGCGCGGGCGCGGAGAATGTCGGTTTTTACCTTGGCGAGCGAAATTCCGAGTTTCTTGGCGATCTCGTCGTAGGGCATGTCTTCGTAATGGAAAAGGATCAGTGGCACGCGCTGGTGGTCGGGGAGCTTGGCCAAGGCATGCTCGACCCACGAGCGGCGTTCGCCGGCATCCACCCCGGTGAGAAAATTATCGGGCGAGGCAAACTCCACCTCGGGTTCATCACTGTCCGATCCGGCATCGTCGGTGCGGCGAAATTCCGAAAAGAAGCGCCAGCGGTTGCGGTAACGGGTCAGGTAATTCAGTGACAGGTTGGTGGTCACGGTCTTGAGCCACCCGCCGGCCGTCACGCTGGTTTGCAGCGACTCCCAATGCTGAAACGCCTTCAGGAAAACCTCCTGGGATATGTCTTCCGCCTGCGCCTCGTTACCCACGAGCCGGATCGCCGTACTGAAGACCATATCCTGATAATTGCGCATGAAAGTGGTGAAATCGACCGGGGTGATCATCCCCGCTGGTTTGGTTTGCACTGGAGTGTCATCTTTCATGCCCAGAACCCTCCCCGTGCCTTAAAGTCGCAATAAAAGGCGGTAGGTAAGCACAGCCAGTCAAGCCGCGAGCCCTGACCGCCTCGATTGCGGGCATTATGCATGGGGGGAATTTCACCCTAATGGCCTAAACTGCGCCGCCAACAGCATAATATGCGTGGCTTACACAGGCATAAGCCAAGGTTCAACCCCTCCCCCTTGACCCTGCCCCCTTGCCAAGAACGCCGGCCCAAAGGAATATCCGCCAAAAATACACCCCAGTCATGAGCACCTTTTTAACGCCTGATCCCAAGATCGAAGCCGCGGTTCGCGCCAAGGGCGAACAGCTCTTTGCCCTGATGGACAAGCAGCCGCCGCCGGCCTTGTTCTCCAAGAAAGGCGCCTACGCCCGCCTCATGGATTGGTCCATGAAGGACCCCGCCTTCAAGACCCAGCTCTTCCGCTTCGTCGACGTCCTCCCCTCCCTCAATTCCTCCGCCGAGATCGTCCGCCACTTGCAGGAGTACCTCGGCGACAAGGCCGTCGAGCTCAACCCGGCCCTCAAGGCCGGCCTCGCCGCCTCCTCTTTCGCCCCCGCCCTCGTCGCCGGCCCCGTCAAGGCCCAGATCGTCGACATGGCCGGCCAGTTCGTCGCCGGCGAAACCGGCGAGGACCTGATCAAGCAGATCAAAAAGAACCACAAGCTGGGCATCGCCACGACCATCGACCTGCTCGGCGAGGCGGTGGTCAGCGAAGCCGAGGCGGATGTCTTCCTGAAGCGCAATCTCGAGATCCTCGATTCCGTCTCCAAGTTCTACGCCAGGGAACCCGAGCCCTGTTTTAGTGATGTCGGCGCCAACGGCGCGCTTCCGCGCCTCAACCTCTCCGTCAAGATCTCCGCCCTCACGCCCGACGTGCATCCGGCCGATCCGGAAAACTCCATCAAGGCCCTCAAGCACCGCCTCCGCCCCATCCTCCGCCGCGCGGCCGAGGTCGGCGCACTGGTGAACTTCGACATGGAGAGCTACAAGCTGAAGGACCTCACCCTCGCCCTCTTCAGGTCCATCTTCGAGGAACCCGAGTTCGCCCAGAAACCCGCCATCGGCATCGCCGTGCAGGCTTACCTCCGCGACTGCGAGGCCGACCTCCGCGAGCTTGTTGCCTGGGCTCGCGCCCGCCGGCGCCCGCTCAATGTCCGCCTCGTGAAGGGCGCCTACTGGGATTACGAGACCATCATGGCCCAGCAGCGCGAGTGGCCCATCCCGGTCTGGCAGCGCAAGCCCGAGTCCGACGCCAACTACGAGAAACTCACCGTTTTCCTCCTCGAGAACGCCGATCTCATCACGCCCAATTTCGCCTCGCACAACGTCCGCTCCTGCGCCCACGCCATCGTCCAGGCCGAGCGTCTCGGCGTGCACCCGAAGCACTACGAGTTCCAGGCCCTGTACGGCATGGCCGACGAGCTCAAGGCCTCACTCCTCCAGCTGGGCCACCGCGTCCGCGAGTACAGCGCCATCGGCGAGCTGCTCCCGGGCATGGCCTACCTCGTCCGCCGCTTGCTGGAGAACACTTCCAATGAGGGCTTCCTCCGCATCAAGAACATGGGCGAGGCCAGCAAGGAGCAGCTCCTCGGCAACCCCGTCAATGCCATCCCCGCCGCCACCGAGCCCCTCGCCCGCAAGCCGCGCTCCGCCGGCTCGTTCATCAACGCCGCCAACACCGATTTCTCCATCGCCGCCAACCGCGCCAGGCAGGCCGCCGCGCTGCAGGAATTCGCAGGGTCCCGCCTCGGCAAAAAGTGGCCCGTCATCATCAACGGCAAAAAGATCGCCGACCGCCCCTTCCTCCCTTCCGTCAATCCCGCCCGGCCCGCGCAGGTCGTCGGCTATTGGGCCAAGGGGACCGTGCAGGATGCCGAGGACGCCGTCGCCGCGTCCGTCGCCTTCTTCCCCAAATGGCGCGCCACTCCCGTGGAAGACCGCGCCCGGATGCTCGAGCGCGCCGCCGACCTCATGGAGTCGCGCCGGCCTGAAATCAACTCGCTCCTCATCCTCGAAGGCGCCAAGCCGTGGGTTGAGGCCGATGGTGATCTCTCCGAGGCCATCGATTTCCTCCGCTTCTACGCCGTCGAGATCCGCCGCCTCGCCCGGCCCGTCGTCACGCAGCACGTCCCCGGCGAAAAGTGCATTCAGACCTGGACCCCGCGCGGGGTCGGCGTCGCCGTCGCCCCGTGGAACTTCCCCCTCGCGATCCTCACCGGCCTCACCGTCGCCCCGCTGGTCGCCGGCAATTGCGTGATCATCAAACCCGCCAGGCAGACCTCCATCATCGGAGCCTACCTGATGGATATCCTCACCGAGGCCGGCGTGCCCGCCGGCGCGCTGCATTACCTGCCCTGCTCCGGCGCCGATGCCGGCGCACACCTCGTCGCCCACCCCAAGGTGGATTTCATCGCCTTCACGGGCTCCCGCGAAGTCGGGCTCGGCATCTGGGAGGAGGCCGGCAAAACGCGACCCGGCCAGCTCAACCTCAAGAAGGTCGTCTGCGAGATGGGCGGCAAGAACGCCATGATCATCGACAACGACGCCGACATCGATGAGGCGATCCCCGCCGCGCTCTACAGCGCCTTCGGTTTCGCCGGCCAGAAGTGTTCCGCCCTCTCCCGCCTCATCGTACTCGAGGGCGTGTACGACAAGTTCGTCGAGCGCTTCCTCTCCGGCTGCCCCGCCATGCCCGTCGGCGATCCCTTGCTCCCCGGCACCATCGTGAATCCCGTCATTGATGAGGCGGCGCAGAAGACCATCCTGGGCTACATCGAGGCCGGCAAAAAGGAGTGCAAGCTCGCCTGGCAGGCCACCCTCTCACCCGAGCTACTCGCCAGCGGCGGCTACTATGTCCCGCCCACCGTGTTCACCGGCTGCAAGCCCGAGCACAAGATTGTCCGCGAGGAAATCTTCGGCCCCGTCCTCGCCATCCTGAAGGCCAGGGATCTCGACGAGGCCTTCGCGATGGCCAATGCCAACGACTACGCCCTCACCGGCGGTTTCTTCTCCCGCAGTCCCAAGGCCATCGAGCGCGCCCAGCAGGAGTTCCTGGTTGGCAATCTCTATATCAACCGCGGCTGCACCGGCGCCATCGTGCAACGCCATCCCTTCGGTGGTTTCAAGATGTCCGGCGGCGGCACCAAGGCCGGCGGCAAGGAGTACCTGGAGAACTTCATGTTCCCCCGCCTCATCGCCGAAAACGTATTACGCCGCGGCTTCACGCCCCCTGAGGAAGATTAAGCCCGAGTGACCACGGACAAAGCAGATCCGGACAATCCGTGATTTAACCGCAAAGAACGCAAAGATCGATCTTCGGTCCGGGTTTAACCGCAGAGGCACGGAGTGCGCAGAGATCGAATCCCATATCCGAGCCACAAACCGGTTTCACCACGGATCACACGGATTACACGTAGATCTGATTTCCAATCCGATTTTACCACCGAGACACAGAGGGACAGAGATCAGACCCGATCAGGTTTTAACCGCTAATCTTTGCTGATAAACGCCAAAGTCCGAATCGGAATCCTCACGGACCAGCGCCTTGAGGGTTCTCACGGCTCGGTCCGCTCGGGATATTAAATTCCGCTCCGAATATCTACGACAGCCCAAGAGCAACCGTTGATACAAACTGCTTATCGCAGGTTCTGATCAGATTGAGCTCAAACGCCGAGCGGACCGAGTTTGGTGAAGATGCACCAAGCGCTGGTCCGCGAGGATCTCAGGCTCGATCTCTGTACCTCTGTGACTCGGTGGTAAAATCGGATTGGAAATCAGATATCCGTGTAATCCGTGCGATCCGTGGTTAAAAATAGATCGGCCGGTTCAAGCCTGCTAGTGCCTCCTGAGCCTTATGTGCCAATCCGATCTTTGCGTTCCTTTGCGTTCCTTTGCGTTCTTTTCGGTTAAATACCGGATTGGGTGTGGATATTCTTCAATCCATGCGGACGGGCCGTCCGCGCTCCCAGGCGGGTCATCGCCCCACCGATCACGACTTCCCCACTCCGGACCAAAACTTACCGCTTAGACTTTTCCTTCTTCTTCCCGAATCTGCGGTAGGCGAAGAAGCCCAAACCGGCCGCCATAAGGAGCGCGCCGTAGGTGGAGGGCTCGGGGACGGGGGTGATGCGGGAATAGTTCGCATCATACTCCTGCCAGTAACTCGTGGTGCCGTAGCCTTCGAAAGTAATCTGGCTGAGAACGGAGCCGATGTCGGCGGTGTTTTTCACGAGGAGAAAATCGGTGAAATCAACCCAGTTCCGGATGAAGAGCCGGCTGTCGGCGGAGGCCATGAGGAGGTCGTCGAGGAAGAGGAAGTTCGCATCGCAGACATTGCCGCCGGCGAAATCGATCACGCTGTGGCCGTCAATGGTGAGAACACCAAGGGTCTCGGTGACACCCACACCGCCGGCGCCGTTGAACTTTAGAATGGTTTCGCCGGTGCCATAGGCGCTGCCGCGGAGCGTCAGGTCGGCGGTGTTGGCGATCTGTTCATCGGCATCCAGCCGGAGGATATCGGTGCCGCGGCCGTCGCCGACGACGATGTCGCCGGTGAGGGCGGTGACACCGGCGGTCTTGTCGAGGGCGAGCGTGCCGTCGTTGACGTAGGTGGCGCCGGTAAAGGTGTTGGCGGTCGTGCCGGAAAGGGTGAGCACACCGTCGCCGGTCTTGGTCAGATCCACGGCCTCGCCGTTGTCGGCGATGACGGCGCTGACCTGCAACCCGCCGGCGCCGAAGACGTGGGCGATGAGTTCATCCATGGTCGTGCCGGCGGTCACGGTGCCGTTGGAAAGTATAGAGGCGGTGGCACCGGTGGAAAGCAGTCCGCCGCTGCTGATCGTCAGCGCGTTGCCGCCGGCATTGACGTCGATCCCGGATCCAAGCGAAAGGGAGCCCACGGTGCGGTTGGCGGTCATGGTCTGGTCGCCGGTGGGTGTGGCGTTGACGGAAGCGGTCCAGAAACCCTGCGAGGTGTTGGTCCCGGCGACCGCCACGATGCCGTTGGCCCCGGTGCCCGCAAAGGCCGTGCCGTTGACGGAGGCATAACCGAGGACGTTGGAGGTGAGCGCGGGCGCGGAGGTGAAGACAATGCGGGGATTGTCGCCGGCGCTGCCGAGGGTGCCGCCCGTGTTGGTGAAATTGACCGTGGCGCCGGCGTTGCGGGAGAGGGAGGCAATCGTG
Organism: Opitutaceae bacterium; assembly: GCA_016715765.1. GTDB lineage: Bacteria > Verrucomicrobiota > Verrucomicrobiia > Opitutales > Opitutaceae > UBA2377. The sequence continues at coordinate 24,451 of JADJZJ010000007.1, read as the reverse complement.
AGCTGGGCGGAGCCGGTCGCATCGCCGTACTGTGCGTTAACGGTGCTGCCGCCGCCGGCGAGGGTGAGGGCGCCGATGGTCTCGGTCGTGTTGTTGTTCCCGGTGCGGCCGAGGAGACTGATTGTGCCGCCATCAAGGCTGACGGCGGCGGTGTTGCCCACGCGGTTGGTGAGGTTGGTGGACGTGTTATCGAGGGTAAAGGTGCCGCCTTGATTGACCGTGATGTTGGTGACACTGGCGGCCGTGCCGTTGCCACTGAGCCGCAGTTCCGCGCCACTGACCGAAACCGTGCCGGCCAGGGTGTTCGCGGCGGTGGAATCGAGGCGGCCGGTGCCGACCACATTGAGGCTGCCGTTGCTGACCACTCCCCCGAGGATGGCATCCGCTGCGGCGGTGCCGTTCTGCATGCGAATGGTGCGCGTGCCGCCACCAAGGTTGAGGGCGTTGGTCAGGGTGACGGTCCGATTGGCGCTGCTGGACCCCAGGATGAGCTGGTTATTGGCGCCGACAAAATTGGCGGTGGAACCCCAGGTGAGGGTCGCACCCGCGCCGCCAATGTTGACCGTGCGGTTGGCCCCGGAGGCGGAGAAGCCGCCATCGCCGGTCCACTGGAGATTCGTGCCCGCGGTGCCAAGGCTGCGGTTCATGTTGCCGGTAAGCTCGAGGACGCCGCCATTGAGGGTGATGTTGGAATTCGCGCTGATGGTGCCGCGGAGGGCGCCGCCCTGGATTTCCGTGGTGCCGGTGTAGGTGTTGGCGCCGGAGATATTGAGGGTGCCCTCACCGGTCTTGATGAGGCCGCCGTTGGAAAGGATGCCGGAAATCGTTGCATCCAACGTCGCGGTGCCGTCCGCCACGCGGACTTCGCGGTTGCCGCCGCCAAAGTTGATCGCGTTGGTGACGGTTACCATCCGGTTGGCGGAATTGGAACCGAGCAGGAGGGCGTTGCCCGTCGGAACAAAGCTGCCGGAGTTCCAGGTGAGGGCGCCGTTGGCGGTGCCACTGGAATTGGTGAGCGTGACAGTGCGGTTGGCGCCGTAGGCCGAAAAGCCACCATCGCCACTCCACTGCACCTGATCCGATCCGGTGCCGAGCCGGCGGGCAAAGGTCGTGGCGACGCCGATCTCGAGCACGCCGCCCGCGAGATTCAGGTTGCCGCCGGTGTAGCCGTTGGTGGTGAAGCCGCCGGCAAGCGCATCGGAACTCGTGCTGATGCGGAGGGCACCGCCGGCGATCGTGGTGACGCCGTTCCAGTTGTTGCCGGAGTTGGTGAGCTCGATGACGCCCGCCCCAAGCTTGGTGAGGTTGTAGGTGCCGGCACCGTCGGAAATGACACCACTGAGGGTAAGCGTGCCGTCGCGGGAGCCGAGACCGCTGTTGGCGGCAAGCGTGATGTTGCCGGCAAAGCTGTTCGTGCCCCCGTCGTTGTAGATGGCGCCCGTGGAGCCTTCGCCACCGCGGTATACGCCCTCGCCCCTGATGGTGACGGACTCGGCGGTGCTGTAGGCGACGTTGCCCGCGGAACCGGCGCGGAAGGCGAGGACGCCGCCGTCGTTGACGGTGGTGGTACCGGCCGTGGTGCCGAGGGCGCCGTTGGTGGTGACGACCACCATGCCCTGGTTGATCGTGACGTTGCCGGTCCAGGGCGTGGCGCCGTCGGAATTGTTGCTGTTGATGGTGACGATGCCGGAGCTGTTCTTGATGAGGTCGCCGGAACCGTTGATATCAGCGTTGAAATTGGTCGCGCCCGTGCCGTTCACCTTGATGTCGTTGCCGCCGGTGGTGATGGCGCCGTTGAGGCAAAGGGTGCTGAAGGAGTAGTTGTTGATCGTGAGCGTCTCGGCGAGGGTGACGGGGAGGTTCAGGTGATGCTGGCCCTGCGCGTTGTTGTAATCGTTGACGTTGATCGTCGGCAGGCCGGCGACGGCGATGTCGCCGAAGATGAGCGACCCGGTGCCGTTCAGGGTGTAATTGAAGCCGGAGTCGAAGGTGAGGGAGTTCACCTTGGTGCCCGCCGTGTCGAGGGTGACGGTTTGGTTCTGGCCGGTGGTGGGCTTGTTGCCGAAGAGGATGTCGGCGTTGATCGACGGCAGGACATCGCCATCCCAGTTGCTGGCGGTGGCCGCGGATTTGTCGGCACCCGCGCCGTTGTCCCACTCAAACGCGGTGGGCTGCCAAGGCGTCATGGTGACCGAGACGTTGCGCACCTCATGAATCTCGGTGGAGCCGCCCGTGGCGCCGGTGAATCCGATCTTGAAAGTCTCGGGCCGGTCGTAGCTGGAAAGGTCCGCGGTGAAGGCGGTGATGTAGCTGCTGCCGGCGCCAAACCTCATTTCGACGAGCAACTGGTTGTTGGCATCAAGCGTCAGCCGGAAGGAGCGGAAATCGGCCCCGGTCTGGTCGGGACGGGAGGTGGCCGTGGGAAAATCCATCTGCCCGCCGCCACCGAGGGTATCGAGCGCCGCACTTGCGGCGATAAAGTCGTAGTTGCTGCTCTCCGGTCCGCGCACCGCCACCCGGTTGGTATAGAGTCCGGCGCCCAGGCCGCCGGTGCGACCTTCGCTGCTGCTGGAATAATTGCCGTAGTTGTCGAGGGCGAAGCCCAGGTAGCCGCCCACCATGCCGGGATCCCCGGTGCGTTGCGCGTATCCCATGGAACCGCCGTAAGAGCCGGGATCAAAGGTGGTGGAATTGACGTTTCCATCCACGAGGAAGAAGGTGATGCCGTCCGCGCCGCTGCCATTCCAGAAAGTGTAATCCATTTCGATCTGGATCTGGGCGTTCACCGAAAAGATGGCCGAGTCGAACAGGGCGTACGTGGCCTGGTTGTTGAGATTCTCGGTCAAACGCAGCCAGCCATCACCGGGGGTGTCGGTGGTGTTGGCCGTAAGGTAAGGCGAAGTGGAGCCACCGGAACCGCCAAAAACCCAACCGCTCGCCGTCGTGCCGGTAAATGATTCGGTTACGGTCACCTGCGCATGCGCGCCCAGGATCAAGCCCATGAGCGCACAAAGTGCCGCAATGCTGCGTACACCTCTGCTGGGATTGATCTGGGGAAGAGACCTCATGACCCAATCTTCAGTATCGGCACCCAACCGGGTCAAATTAATAGGGAGATATCCCTAGTACACACTATTACGTAGCAAAACCCTGACATGAATTTGCGTTCGCTCCTCCAAAGCCGACCACTACTTGCTTAAATACCTATCCAGCAGCGCATAATTCAGTTCGAGCGAAAGTGAGTTCTGCTGCGGGAGCAGATTCTCGATACGTAGTTTCCCGGCATCGGCCATGAAATACAGCCCGAGCCTGTTCATGCTCGAAAGGGGTATCTTGGTCGTCCTGGCCATATGGCTCTGCACTTCAGTCATGCGCTGATGGTTTTTTTGCACACCCGCGGCGCAAAAAACGGCGAGGCCCACTTCCAACTGAACTTCCAGTGGTTCCGAAGCCATCCGCCCGAAGGCTTCGCATACTTTGTCCAGCAGCGCCGGGTCCGGCCAGTTAACCAGATGAATCGCCAGCAGGCTCACTTCGTAGGGATGCAATGCCCGGGGCGGAGACAGCAGGGCGGCAAACTCCCGTTCCAATCGGGCGTTATCGCCCTTGAGCGCATAGAGCGCAAAAGCGAGCCGCGCCATGTCCCGGCCCGCGATTTGCGCGCGGGATTTGAGCAACAGTTCGAAGGCCTCGTCGGCGAAGCCCAACCGGGTCAGCGCCTCGATGCGGTAAACGCGGTCATAGGAAAAATCCGTGACCACCGGCATCTCCAGCAGGCCGCGCGCCTCCGCAGGCGGCAGCTGCTGCACCCGGGCGGCCAGCCTGAGGGTCTCGCGCACGGCCGGCGGCAGCTTTTCGGACTGCGCCGCGGATTCCAGCGGCTGGGGGTCCTGCAGGTGCCGCGTGGCGAAGACCAGGGCATGCACCCATGCGGAAGCCTGCTGCGGCTCCGCGGTCAGCTGCCGGCGTGCGAGCTCCACGATCCCCCGCAGCCGTCCCCGGGCGAGCAGACTGCGAAACCACACGCGCGCCGTCTCCACCCGGTGATCCGGGTGCTCGCGCAGCAACCGGGCATACAGCTTGTCGGCCAGCCCCGGATTTCCCGCCTGATAAAACTGTGCCAGCATCATGCCGGCGCTGTAATTGGCCGGATCCATCTCGTAGGCCACGATCAGCGCGTTCAGGGCCTCGCGCACCCGGCCGGCCGTGTAAGCCTCCCGCGCTTTATTGATGAAGAGCAGCGATCGCACCCCGCGCAATTCATGCCAGGCCGGCGGCCAGATGATCTGGCGGACCGAAACCTCATAGCCGATCACCCGCATCAGGCCAAAAACCGCCAGCACCCCGCACAGGACCAGCACGCCCACGGTTCCGCCGATGTAGCCGCACGCCCGGCCCCAGAATGGCCTCACTTCCTCCGCGCGAACGCTGCATACCCACTGGCCGGCGGGATTCTGCCGCAGCAGCGGACACACCCGTCGAAACCGCCCCGCCTGCCGCCAGCCATATACGGCCTCGCAGCCGGTCTGCATGGGCTCGCCGGAATCGCTGGGATTTTGACAGGGACAGGTTCCGCGATCTCCCCGCAGACGAAAGAGGGTCTTGCGCGCGTTCCAATAGAACATCGCCCAAACCGTCCGCATCAGGTCTCCAAGCCAGCCTTTCACGGCCTGTAAATACTTCTGATGCCGCAACTGGCGCAAGTTATCTCCCGGAAGCGCACATTTGACCGCGAATCGGGATTTAAGCGCATAGACCCGCAATCCTATTTAACCACGGATTTCACGTATGACACGGATCTCCGATCACCAATCCGGCTTAACAACATGAGCGATTGCGGAGCGGCCACATAAGGCTCGAGCAACTTGAAATCCAAACCTTTGACCGCGGATTTCGCTGCTGAACGCAGATGGTTTCGATCCCGATCTGGTTTGTTTTTTAGGGCGAATTTCAGCGGAATCTGCGGTTAATTGCGCGGGCTCGATGCCTTGGCTCTGATCCGTGCCATCCGTGAAATCCGTGGTTAAAAATCCAGCACCTTGAGTTCGCCGAGTTCTACGACGAAACGATCATTGTAGGGGGTCACCCGCTTGAAATCCGTCCACGTGACATGGGCGCTGCCACCCACGCGGAAGAACAGGATTTTCCCGGTGCCGCTGGCGGTGATCACACTGGGCTGCGCGGCATAGGGCGCCTCCACCTTGGCGAATTCCGCATTGATCTCGACCTTCTCCACCTTGGCGACGCCCACCATGCGGAATGATTCCCGCGCCTTCAAACTGAAGTGCGCGAGCTGCCGCCCGGCCCGGTCCACGGTCATGAAGGCGACAAATTTCTCCGCCGGAAACCGCCGGCTGGCCGACTTCTTGAGCGGGATTTCGTAAACGAGCGCCTGCGCGTCCTCACGGGTCACCTGCGCCCGGTTGAAATCAAGGACCTCGCCCAGCGACTTTTCCTCGCGGCGCCGCATTTCCTTTTCCTTCTTCCTCCGCCATGACCGCAGCTGGCGGTCGGTGGGGGGCTCGCCCTTGCGAAGCAGCAGCGTCCACTGCTCCTCCTCGGGTTGGGATGGATCGTAACGTTCAACCTGCAATCCGCCCTCGGGCTGGCCGTCGCGGTCGAAAATCTGCGTGGTCTGGGTGAAGGCCCAGTGCCCCTCGTCCTTCATCAGCTGCTGGAGCGCGATCGCCAGCGGGACGGGCAGCCCCTCGAGCTCCGGCGAGATGACCGGCTGCGTCTGCTCGGCCGCCAGGACCGAGGCCCAGAGCAGGAATGGGACGAAAAAATGGCGCATGGTTCAAACCATGCGCCAAATTTGCGGTGGCTCAAGCCGGAGTGCTTACATCCGGCAGATCAGGAGCTCGCGCTCGTAGATCATTTCCTTCGGCAGGCGGTCGTGCAGGTCGAGGAAGAGTTCCTCATGCCCGATGACCTCGTTCCGCCACGCGGCGCGGTCGAAGTACTGGAGGCGCTCGAACTGCTCGCGCGGGAAATCGAGATCCGTCCAGTCAATGTCCTCGTAATGCGGCACCCAGCCGATCGGTGTTTCCTTCGCGAGGGCGCGACCGTGCGTGCGGTCCACGATCCACTTCAGGATGCGCATGTTGTCGCCGAAGCCCGGCCAGATGAATTTGCCATCCGTGTCGCGGCGGAACCAGTTCACGTTGAAGACCCGCGGCGTCTCGCTGAGCTTGCGCTGCATCGTGATCCAGTGGCGGAAGTAGTCGCCCATGTGGTAGCCGCAGAACGGCAGCATGGCCATCGGGTCGCGGCGCACCTTGCCCAGCGTGCCCGCGGCGGCCGCGGTCATCTCCGAGCCCATGGTGGCGCCCATGTAGACGCCGCCGCTCCAGTTGAAGGCCTGATAGATCAGCGGCATCGTGGTGCCGCGGCGGCCGCCGAAGATGATGGCGCTGATCGGCACACCCTCGGGATCCTCCCAGGCGGGATCGATGGTGGGGCACTGCGAGGCGGGGGCGGTGAAGCGCGCGTTCGGGTGCGCGGCCTTGACGCCGCTGCCCTCGGCCAGCTCGGGGGTCCATTTCTTGCCCTGCCAGTCGAGACACTCGGCCGGGGGCTGGCCCATGCCCTCCCACCAGACGCCGCCCTCGGGGGTGAGCGCGACATTGGTGAAGATGGTGTTCTTCGCGAGCGCGGCCATCGCGTTGGGATTGGTCTTCATCGACGTGCCCGGGGCCACGCCGAAGAACCCGGCCTCCGGATTGATCGCCCGGAGGCGGCCGTTGGCGTCGGGCTTGATCCAGGCGATGTCGTCACCGACGGTCCAAACCTTCCAGCCCTTGCGCTTGAAGTGGGCGGGCGGGATGAGCATCGCGAAATTGGTCTTGCCGCAGGCGCTCGGGAAGGCGGCCGCGACATAGGTCTTCTCCCCGTGCGGATCCTCGACGCCGAGGATGAGCATGTGCTCGGCCATCCAGCCCTCGTCGCGGGCGATGTTGGAGGCGATGCGGAGGGCGAAGCACTTCTTGCCGAGCAGGGCATTGCCACCGTAGCCGGAACCGTAGCTCCAGATCTCGCGGGTCTCGGGGAAGTGCACGATGTACTTCTCCTTGTTGCAGGGCCACGGCACATCCTGCTGGCCGGGGGCGAGCGGGGCGCCGACCGAGTGCATGCAGGGCACGACGCGCTTCTCGCCCTTGTCGATCTCCTTGAAGACCGGCAGGCCGATGCGGGCCATGATGCGCATGTTGGTGACGACATACGGCGAATCCGTCAGCTGCACGCCGATCTGCGACATGGGCGAACCGATCGGTCCCATGCTGAAGGGCAGCACAAACATCGTGCGCCCGGCCATGCAGCCGTGGAAAAGGCCGCGCAGGGTCCGGCGCATTTCGTACGGGTTGACCCAGTTGTTCGTGGGCCCCGCGGCCTCCTTGGACAGTGAACAGATATAGGTGCGGTCCTCGACGCGGGCCACATCGCTCGGATCGGAGCGGACGTAGTAGCAGCCCGGCCAGAGTTTTTCATTCAGCTTGATCGCCGTGCCGCCCGCCACCATCTGGCCGCAAAGCTCGTCGTACTCCTCCTGCGACCCGTCCACCCAGTGGACCGCAGCCGGCTTGCAGAGCTCGACCATTTTCTCGACCCAGCGCAAGAGGTGATCGTTTGTGCTGAGAGGTTTGGAGGAATGAGACTTTTTCATCGCCCGGAAGCTGCGGGATGACTTCTGCCGCGTAAACCGCAATTCAGGTCAGATACCGCTGAATAGTGCAAATGAAGCAGGGCTTTCGCCCGTATAAGCAGGACCATTCGGGCCCTCGACACGCTGCCTCAATCACTTACGCTCGGGCCATGAACCGGCTCTGCATCTTTGGCGGCACGATGGTGCTGGGCTATGCCGGCTGGTATGTCGGTGACTTGCTGGGCTTCGAGTTTTTCGGCTGCTTCCTGATCAGCGGTGCGGGCAGCATCGTTGGGGTCTGGCTGGGCTGGAAACTGGCGCAGCGGCTGGAGCGGTAGGTGGTGCGCCGGGAATGCGTTGGGGCGAGGTCGCCCTCGGTCACAATCGGCGCAAGCGTTTGATATGTTGTGGGCGGGGATTCCGATCCCCGCCATCGTGTGTCCTAATTTGCTGGGTAGCTGCGAGCGTGAGCGAGTGGAACGGACACCACTCGCTCACACTCGTAGCTACAGGCAAAAAAAGCCCAGGCGGGGTTCGGAGACCCCGCCCCCCCCCCCCCCCCCCCCCCCCCCCCCCCCCCCCCCCCCCCCCCCCCCCCCCCCCCCCCCCCCCCCCCCCCCCCCCCCCCCCCCCCCCCCCCCCCCCCGCCCTACACCTTTACCCTCACATCGGTTCGATGTGCACGGACACATCCGTGATGGCATGGGGTACGGAGGCCAGCAGTGCGTCCTTCACCGCATGCGCGATCTTGTGCCCCTCGCGCACGGTCAGCGTGCCTGCGACCAGCACATGGATGTCGACCAAATGGTTGAGGCCGCTCTTGCGCACCCGGCATTTGTCGAGACCGGCCACTCCCGGCACCGCCAGGGCGAGCCCGCGGACCTGCTGTTCAAACTCCGGGGGCACCGCGATATCCATCACATCCCCCACCGCGCGCTTGAACATGACCACGCCGTTCACCGCAATGATCAGGCAGGCGACCAGCGCGGCCCAGTCATCCGCGGCCTCATAGCCCGGGCCGCCGATCAGCGCGATGGCGATGCCAACGAACGCCGCCGCCGAGGTCAGGGCGTCCGACCAGTGGTGCAACGCCTCCGCCCCCAAGGCCGTGCTGCCCACCACCCGGCCCAGCGCATCCATGCGGCGCGAAAACCAGGTCTTGGCCGCGATCACCCCGGCCAGCAGCAGGAGGGTCCACCAGGCCGGGGATCCGTGCGGATATTGGATTTCCCTGACCGCGTGCCACGCGATCCAAACGGCCGCCGTGAGGACAAAGCAGGCCACGCCCAGCGCCGCCAGCGCCTCCGCCTTGCCGTGGCCATAGGGATGATCCTCGTCCGGCGGGTGCGCGGCCACGCGGAATCCCGCCCAGACCAGCACGGAGGAAACGATGTCGAGCAGGGACTCCACGCCGTCCGCGATGAGCGCATAGGTGTTGCCCAGCACCCCGCCGGTGAACTTCAACGCGGCCAGCAGGGCGTTGAGCCCGATGCCCCGCAACACGAGCCGGGCACCGGCGTGCGCCCGCTGCCGGGCCAGGGAATGATGCGGGGGGAGTTCAATCGACACCTTCCCTGCCTAATTCCCGCACCCGGTGGCGGCGAGGCCGTAATTGACCGCCCGCCCAAGCCATTGCAGTGTGCAGTCCTTCTCATGGCTGAATCCAGCACCGCAATCGCCACCGATCCTGTGAAACAGTTTTCCGTCTTTGCCGAAAATCGCGTCGGCCGGCTCTACGACCTCACCGCCCTGCTGAAGGACCACAATGTCCACGTCATGGCGATGAGCGTGCTCGACACCACCGACAGCGCCATTGTGCGCCTGATCGTGGACGATCCGGAAAAGGCGCGGGAGATCATGATCGGCAATGATTTTCCCTACGCCGAGACCGAGATTCTCGCCGTGGAGATCACCGATGAATCCGACCTCAAGGGCGTGCTGAGCGCCCTGCTCGAGGCGGAGATCAACATCCACTACCTCTACAGCTTCCTCAAGCGGCCCGAGGGCAAGTCCGCCCTCGCGGTCAACGCCGAGGATATCGACATCGCCGCCCAGTCGCTCAACCGCCGCGGTTTCCGCGTGCTGACGCAGCGGGATATCTCGCGTTGAGGGCTGGCGCCGGGACCGGGAATTTCGGCGTTCCCGCTTCGCGGATCGGAAACCCCCGCTCTGGCACGGCCGGCACTTGCGCTCCCGGCGCCAGCGTACCACCCTGATCCCCCGCCCAATGCGCACCTTCATCATCATCCTGCTTATCGGTCTCGGCCTGCTGACCCTCGCGCTCGTCGCCCGCTCCGGCATCTTTGCCCGGAACAACCCGGGCCGGCCCATCAACAGCGTGATGCGGCTATCCCTGGAAAACCAGGGCATACCTGAAGTCTCCAGCGAGGACGCCATGCTGATCGCCCGCCAGTACGGCACGGCGTCGCGCCTGCCCTCCGGACTGCTCTTCGTGCGCCGCGTCGCCGGCACCGGCGAACCCGCCCGCATCGGCCAGGAAATCATCGTCCACTATGACGGCCGTCTGCTCGACGGCCGGCGCTTCGACAGCTCCTATGACAGCGGCGTGCCGTTCACCTTCCGGGTCGGCGCGGGCCAGGTCATTCCCGGCTGGGACGAGGTCTTCCAGCTCATGCGCAAGGGCGAAAAACGCACCCTGATCATCCCCTACTGGCTCGCCTACGGCGTCAACGGCCGCCCGCCCAAGATCCCGCCGCGCGCCACCCTCGTCTTTGAGGTTGAGGTGCTCGACATCCGCTGACCCCGATCTCTTGTAACGCATTGCGTTACAATCCATGACCCAGGCCGACCGCATTCAACTCGCGGAAAAAACCGTCGCCGCCACCGTGCGCCGGCTCCCGGCCGATCTGCGCCCCCTCGCCCGCGCCGTGCCGGTCCTGTACGAAAGGCTCCCCAAGGACGATGTGCTGGCCGAAGGCTTCGAACCCGACATCCTCGGCCTCTTCAGCGGCAGCGCCCACGGCACCGAGTTCGACGGTTCCCCGCCGGCCCCGCCCCGCATCCTGCTCTATCTCGAAAATCTTTGGGATTTCGCGGCGGGCGACCCCGGGACCTTCCGCGAGGAGGTGCGCCTGACCTACCTGCACGAACTCGGGCACTACTTCGGCTGGGACGAGGACGAACTCGCGGCGCGGGGGTTGGAGTGAAGGAACCACCTGCAATCCGCGCTTTCCAAGCCACCACCGCCCTGCTTAGTGTCGGGTTCAAGTCTATCGCTCCCACTCATGAAGAAACTTTTCCTGCTGTCCCTTTTCGCCTCGTTCTGCGCGGCCGTGCCGTTGCATGCCGCCTCGCGCGGTGATTCCATCGAGAAAATCGAGTCCTGCGAGGCCATCCTGCAGGAGTTCATGGCCGATCCCGCCCTGGCCATTCCGCCCGAGGTGTTCCGCAAGGCCCGCGGCATCGTGATCGCCAACCAGGCCCGCGGCGGTTTCGTCATCGGCGTGAAGGACGGCTACGCCACCATGATGGTCCGCCGCGCCGACAACACCTGGAGCCTGCCCGTGATCCTCTCCTCCGGCGAAGGCAGCCTGGGCTTCCAACTCGGCTTCACCAAGATCGAGACCATCTACATCCTCACCGACGACGCGACCCCGCGCATGTTCTTCCGCAACCGCTTCCACGTCGGCGTCGACGCCAAGGCCGTGGCCGGTCCGAAGTTCGCCGAGCGCGAACACATCGACGACAAGGTGCTGTCGAACCCCGTCCTCGTCTACACCCGCAACAAGGGACTTTACGCCGGGCTTTCCGTGAAAGGCGGCTGGTTCGCGCGCAACGACGATGCGACCGACGCCCTGTACAACACGACCTTCACCCTGCCCGAGATCCTCTACAGCGACTGGCTGCAGGCGCCCGACGATGTCGTGCCGTTGATGAATCTGGTCAAGTCGCTCGCCCCCTGATCGCCGCCAGCTGACATGCCGGCCAATCCGATCCTCGGCGGCGGCGGCTTCCACCACGTCTGCGTGAAGACGCGCGACTGGGCCGCCACCATGCGGTTTTATTGCGCCGGACTCGGTTGCATTGAGAAGATCACGTGGAGCGAAGCCCCGAAGCGCGCCGTGATGCTCGATGCCGGCGACGGCAACTACATCGAGGTTTTCGAGGACCTGGCCTGGGCGCCCCCGCCGGAGGGTCCCGTCGCCCACTTTGCCCTGCGCACCACACGGCTCGACGCCGCGGTGGCCCACCTGCGCGCACTGGGCGTGCCCATCACCGTGGAGCCGCGCGATGTGACCATTGCCACGACCAATGGGGTCGGCCCGGTCCCCGTGCGCATCGCCTTCTGCACCGGTCCGAACGGCGAGAGCGTCGAGCTGCTGCAAAACACGCTGACGTGATTCCGGCCCCCACCACACCTCCGCCCCAACCGGGCCGGGGCGTACTCGTCGCCGCCGTCCTGCTGGTGCTGCTCGGTTTTGCCCTGTTCGCCACCGGCATGATCGCCGGCCTGCGCAGTGATGGACCGGCTCGCGATGCCATGGTGCTGGGCTGCGCCGCCTGGCAGGTCGCCACCGCCGGGTTTCTCTGCACGCTCGCCGGTGGTTTGTGGCTGAAGCGATTGGTGAAGTAGGGTTCCCGGGAGTGCGACCGCCCTCGGTCGCAATTAACCGCCGGTCGGCGTGTAACCAAAAATTCATCGCCATGCAGCGAAGGGGTATAACTCATGTAGGCATTGAACCAGTGCGCACGATTGCGACCGAGGGCGGTCGCGCTCCCAGGGCTCCTCACCCGATCTATCGCCCTCCATACGCGATGATGGATCGCACCTTCGGCGCCCGGCGCATTTTGCGATGCGCTGCCGGCCTGACGTAGTGCCGGTCTTCAGCCGGCACTGGTTCGGAAACGGCGTTGCGGTCCAGGCGCGGGCTGAAGCACCGCGCTACGAGGTCTGCGGCATGATTGGTGAGGACCGCAAGCCCGCTCCAAGCATCGCGTTCGTGCCGCTCTCACCCGCGCACTTCGCGCAGCCAGGCAATCAGCTCCGCCAGCGCCGCCTCGGCCACGATCGCCTGCGTCTCCACGCGTTTTGACCCGATGCATTCGATGCAGCCATGCCGCAGCCGGGGCGGCCCCTTCTTTTGCCGCCAGGCCAGCGCCCACCACGCAAAGGGAGCTTCCACTCCGTCCTTGGGCGACGGCTCCGCATAACCCGTGGTCGCCACGGCGAGATCGCTGCCAAATAGCCTGAGTGCGCCGCGCGCCATCTGTTCCGCCACCGGTGCCGAGACGCAGTTCACCGCCCTGGCCTCGGCCCGGTTCACGCCGAGGTGCTTTACCTTCTGCTCCAAGCTGTAGGCGGTGAGTCCGCCGAGAAAAAATTCCGATGCGCCGGAAACCGCCGCGATCCGCGACTGCAGGTGACCCGCGGTCAGGCTTTCGGCCACGGCCAGGGTGAGCCGCGGCTTTTGCAGGATAAGTTCCTTCAGCTCCTTCGCCGCGGTCTTCATTTCAGTTCCACGCCCACGGGGCAGTGGTCGCTACCCATGACCGACGGCTCGATCCACGCGCGCTTCAGCTGCGGTTGCAGCGCCGCCGACGCCATCACGTAGTCGATCCGCCACCCGATGTTGCGCTGCCGCGCGCCCGCCCGGTAGGTCCACCAGCTGTAGTGGCCCGGGCCCTTTTCAAAATGGCGGAACGTGTCCACGAATCCGGCCTTGAGATAGTCGCGGAAACCCGCCCGCTCCTCGTCGGAGAACCCGGGGTTGCCCACGTTCTCCTTCGGCCGGGCGAGATCGATCTCCTCATGCGCCACATTTAGGTCGCCACAGAAAAGCACCGGCTTCTTCTTCTCCAATTTGCGGGCATACGTGAGCAAGGCGCGGTCCCACTCCTGCCGGAAACCGAGTCGGGCCAGCTCGGGTTGCGCATTGGGCACATACACGCCGATGACATAGCAATGGTCGAACTCCGCCGTGATCGCGCGGCCTTCCGCATCGTGCGCCGCCGAGCCAAGGCCCGTGGCGACCGCCAGCGGCTTGCGCCGCGTGAACAGCGCCGTGCCGCTGTAACCCTTTTTTTCGGCCGCGTTCCAAACCATCTCGTATCCCTTCGGCCAGACCACGTGCTGGACGTCTCCCAGGGTGGCCTTGACCTCCTGCAGACAGATGACGTCGGCCTGCGAAGCCTGCATCCAGTCCAGCAGACCCTTGCCCAGGGCGGCGCGTACACCGTTGACGTTCCAGGAAACGAGTTTCATGCCCCGCCAGTCTCAATGCCGCCCGCGCCGGGCGCCACATTTTTTCAACCGGCTGCAGTTTGTTGTGGGCGGGCCACCACCGAACCCCGCCTTCGACCATTCCCGCTAGATTCCCATCTTTCTCGTTCTCGTTCTCTTTCTCCCGACTGTCCGGATGCCGGACAATTCCCGAGAACGAGAAAGATTACGAGAAAGAGAAAGATTGGATTTCAGCGGTGGATGGAAAAGGACGGCAGGTTTCGGACCTGTCCTCCGCCCCGCATCATCTCCTTCACTTCCAAACGCCGCGCGGGGCGCCAGGCCCTATGACAGCTTCGCCCCGAGCTTCAGGTTGCCTCCCCGCCGGGGTTCATTGAGGCTCCCCAATCTCCTTCATGTCAGCTTTTGCCCACCTCCCCCTTGGCCGGCCCATTCCCGATACCCCGCATGCGGTGTCCTGCAGCCTGCCGACCATGCGGGCCGTTCACGGCTACGAGCGCAAGGATCCGGCGATCATCCAGCAACTCGCCACCGGTTACCCGCGCTTCGTGGTGCATCCCTTTGCCCAGCGGCTGACCCAGCATTTCAAGCAGGCCCCCGAACTCTCCGGGCGGACCCTGTGGCTCACCTCCTCGTCCCGCATGGCCAGCGCCCTCGTCACGCACCTGGCGCGCGCCACGTCTGCGCCGGGTCTCACCGCCCAGCCCAGCCTGTTTCACTCCGCGGGCATCCATGGCGTCTCCCACCCCAACTCCCCGGAGCTTGCCGCCCTCGCCAAGGGTTTCCTCCAGAACCTGGGCGGGTTCCTTTCCGCCCGCGAAGCGGAGGACCGGCTCCTGAAACTCGACCTCATCACCGCGCCCTGGGCCGAGGAGAGTTTTCCCGGGGACGCCGCCGCCGAAGTGCGCCGGCACCTGCGCCGAGCCCTCCCCACCGCCGGCGACGATGACCTGATCCTCGCCAACTGCGGCATGAATGCCATCTGGAGCACATTCCACGCCGTCGCGGAATTGCAGGCCGCCCGCGGCCGAACGGTTTGGCTCCAGCTCGGCTGGCTCTACCTCGACACCATCGCGATCCTCAAAAAATATACCGCGACCGCGTCCGACTACGTCTACATCCGCGACGTCTTCGACCTCGATGCCCTCCACCGTATCTTTGCCGCCCACGGTGCGCGTATCGCGGGCGTCATCACCGAGGTACCGACCAATCCCCTCATCCAGACGCCCGACCTGCCGGCCCTCGCGGACCTTTGCCGGCGCCACGGCGCGCGCCTGCTCGTGGATCCTTCCATCGCCTCGGTCTACAATGTCGACGTGCTGCCGTACGCCGACGTCGTCGTGACGAGTCTCACCAAATACACGGCCAGCGAGGGCGATCTCGTCGCCGGCCTGTGCGCGGTCAACCCCGCCGGTCCCGACGCCGCGACCCTGCGCACCCGCATCGCGGCCACCGTCGAACCGCTCTATGCCCGCGACCTCGCCCGCCTCGCCGCCCAGATTGGCCGGACCGAATCCGTGCTGGCCCAAATCCACACCGGCACCGCCCAGGTCGCCCAGTTCCTCTCGTCCCATCCCGCCGTGAAGGAGGTCTTCTGGGCCCTGCACCCGGCGGCCACCGCCAATTATCGCCGGCTTGCCCGCGGTCCCGGCACCACCGGCGGCATGATCACCTTCACCCTGCGCAAGATCGGCAGCCTGGAGACCATTTACGACCGCCTGCGCCTCCCGAAGGGACCGAGCTTCGGCATGAAGACCACGCTCATCTGCCCGTTCATGTATCTGGCGCATTACGATCTGGTGACCAATCCCGCCGGTCTTGCCGAACTCGCCGCCAGCAGGCTCGATCCCGACCTGCTCCGCCTCTGCGTCGGCACCGAGCCACCGGAGGAAATCATCGCCGCGCTCGCCGAGGCGCTGGGGTGAGTGGAACGCTTCCATGTCCAACCGTCCTGTCATCCAGGTAGCGCCCGGCCTCCGGACGGGCGGTTGGGTTCACGCCTGCGGTCGTCGCTCCGCCCGTCCGGAGGCCGGGCGCTACCCGTGTCCATGACCGCGCCGCACTGCATCCTGGAGGTCAAGGTCTCGCCCAATGCCCCGCGCAGCGAGATCATCGGCTGGCTCGGTGAAGCCCTGAAGGTCAGGATCAAGGCCCCGCCCGTCGAGGGCCGCGCCAACGCCGCCCTGTGCGAGTTGCTCGCCCAAAAACTCGCCCTGCCCAGGCGCGCTGTCACCGTCATCACCGGTGAAACCGCCTCCCGCAAGCGCGTGCGCATCGAGGGCCTCGACCTCGCCACGGTCCGCCAGCGCTGCAGCGGAGGCGGACCGACGCTCAACGCTTAACATTCAACATTTAACGCTCAATGAATGCTGCAGTAGCTACGAGCGTGAGCGAGTGGGGGTTGCACGATTTCCCCTCTCCAATCTGCGCAATCTCCCACTCGCTCACGCCCGTAGCCACAGATCGGAAATCCAACTTAAGCGTTGAGCGTTAAACGTTCAGCGTTGAACGTTCTCTCCTCTCCTCACCATGTCCTCCCTCCCGACGCAATTTGCCGGCGTGACCGCCGTGACCAAGGCCAACATCTACTTCGACGGCAAGGTGGTCAGCCATACCGTGCTGATGCCCGACGGGGCGAAGAAGACCCTCGGGATCATCTACCCGGGCAGCTACCATTTCGGCACCGCGGCCCCCGAGCGCATGGAAATCGTGGCCGGCACCTGCCAGGTGACCCTGGACGGCGCGACCGCGGAGAAGGAATACCACGCCGGCACCGCCTTCGATGTGCCCGGCAAGAGCGGCTTCACCATCGCGGTCTCGTCGGGCATCTGCGAATACATCTGCTCGTTTCTTTGAGGCATAGCCTCCGGCGCGAAATATGATCGCAGGTAGGGCGAGGCGTCCCCGCCGAGCCGGTTAATCGTCCGCCAGCGGCGGCTCACCGAGGACGGTTCGCCCTACCCCTCAGCCTTAACCCACTCAGTGACGCCTTTGCCATTGGCAATTTCCCTCCGGCCTGCTTACTCAGCGGCCTTGCCGTGAACGACTCCGCCGCCACTCCCATCACCAACGTCCTCGCCGAGCGCTACGCCTCGGCCGCCATCAAGTCCATCTGGTCCCAGCACGGCCGCGTCGCCCTGGAACGTGACTTCTGGATCGCCGTCATGAAGGCGCAGCGCGACCTCGGCGTCCCGATCCCCGCCGAGGCGATCAAGGATTACGAGAAGGTGAAGGACCAGATCGACCTCGCCGCCATCGACAAGCGCGAGCGCATCACCCTCCACGACGTCAAGGCCCGCATCGAGGAGTTCTCCGAACTGGCCAAGCGCCAGTTCATCCACCTCGGCCTCACCAGCCGCGACCTCACCGAGAACGTCGAGCAGCTGCAGGTCTACCGCTCCCTCAAGGTCGTCCAGTTCAAGACCGCCGCCGCGCTCCTCGCCCTTTCCCGTCAGGCCGAGGCGCACCGCGACCTGATGATCACGGGCCGCACGCACAATGTGCCGGCCCAGCCCACCACGCTGGGCAAGCGCATCGCCATGTTCGGCGAGGAACTGCAGGCCGCTTTCAGCCGGCTCGATGAACTCATCGAACGCTACCCGGTGCGCGGACTGAAGGGCGCCGTCGGCACCCAGCTTGACCAGCTCACCCTGCTGGGCGGCGACACCAACAAGGTGGACCAGCTGGAGAACCGCATCATCAAGCACCTCGGCTTCCACGCCTCCTTCGGCGCCGTCGGCCAGGTCTACCCGCGCAGTCTCGACTACGAGGTGGTCACGGCGCTGCACCAGGTCGCCGCCGCCGCCGCGAGCTTCGCGACGACGCTGCGCCTCATGGCCGGCTACGGCCTGCTGACCGAGGGATTCCAGGAGGGCCAGGTCGGCTCCTCCGCCATGCCGCACAAGGTCAACGCCCGCAACTGCGAGCGCATCTGCGGCTTCACCACCATCCTGGGCGGCTACGTCACGATGACCGGCGGGCTCGCCGGCCACCAATGGAACGAGGGCGACGTCTCCTGCTCGGTTGTCCGCCGCGTCGCCCTGCCCGACTCCTTCTACGCCATCGACGGACTCCTCGAGACCTTCCTCACCGTCCTGCGCCAGATGGAGGTGTTTCCCGCCGCCATCTCGGCCGAGAACGAGCGCAACCTCCCCTTCCTCGCCACCACCACGATTCTCATGGAGGCGGTGAAACGCGGGGCCGGCCGCGAAACCGCGCACGAGGCCATCAAGGAACACGCCCTCGCCGCCGCAAAGGCCCTCCGCACCGGCGGTGACGCCGACCTCCTTGGCCGGCTCGCCGGCGACAAGCGCATCGGACTCGGCAAGAAGATCCTTTCCGGCATCCTGGCCGAAAACCACCGCTTCGTCGGCGCCGCGCCCCATCAGGTGGATGCGTTCGTCGCCAACATCAAACCCCTGGCCCGCCGCTTCAAGGAAGCCTCCGACTACCTGCCGGGCCGGCTGTTGTAATACCGGATTGCGGATTTCGGATACCGGAGAGTTTTCAACGCAGTCAAGAAGCGCAGATCTCAGGCTTGGCCTGTCTGGATTAGGCTCAACTCGCCTGCACGGAGCCACCTACACGAGCGCCTCCGCCCCGGGCAGGTCGCAGACATTCCCTGTTTCGAGTGCTTTCCGGTCTCCGGTATCCGCTATCCGCGATTCAACGTCCTTCCGCGTTTTCGCGATTTCTCCGCCTTTTGTCCGTCACCGCCGAAATTAGGGTTTGCCTCCCGGCGCGGCCACGCGCTTTCCTGTCCCCTCACGTTCTCTTAAACCTTTATCAATACTGTCATGGCTGAACTCGTAGGAAATGTTTTGGTGGGCCAGTCCGGCGGCCCTACCTCCGTCATCAACGCCAGTGTCGCAGGCATTATTGCCGAGGCCCTGAACCATGAGTGCATTGAGGAGATCTATGGCGGCCTCAACGGCGTGCTGGGCATCCTCCATGAGGACCTCATCGACCTCGCCGCCGAGTCCCAGCAGCAGATCCGCGCGCTTAAGCACACCCCCGGCGCCGCCCTCGGCACCTGCCGCTACAAGCTCAAGAAACAGGCCGATTTCGAACGCGTCCTCGAGGTCTTCAAGGCCCACAACATCCGCTACTTCTTCTACATCGGCGGCAACGACTCCCAGGACACCGCGGACAAGATCTCCAAGCTCGCCCAGGAACAGGGCTACGAGCTCCGGGTCATCGGCGTGCCGAAGACCATCGACAACGATCTCGCCGTCACCGACCACTGCCCGGGCTACGGCAGCGTGATCAAGTACATCGCCACCACGGTCCGTGAAGTCGCCTGCGACAGCGAGTCCATGGGCCAGGGCGACCTGGTTTCCATCATCGAGGTCATGGGCCGCAGTGCCGGCTGGATCGCCGCCGGCGCCTCCCTCGCCAAGCGCCGCGACCACCCGCATGATCCCCCGCACATCATCCTCCTGCCCGAGATCCCCTTCGACCAGGCCAAGGTGCTCGAGGACGTCAAACGCGTCCTGAAGCGCGAGAAATTCTGCTCCATCGTGGTCGCCGAGGGCCTCGTGGACGCCGACGGCAACTACGTCGCCGCCGACGGCAAGACCGACGCCTTTGGCCATGCCCAGCTGGGTGGCGCCGGCGACATCCTCGCCGAAATCATCGGGGCCAATCTCCCCGGCGTGAAGGTTCGCGTGGCCAAACCCGGCCTCGTCCAGCGCGCCGCCGCGCACTCCGCCTCCAAGACGGACGCCGACGAAGCCGCCCTGGCCGGCCAGGCCGCCGTGCTCGCCGCCATCCGCGGTGAGACCGACAAGATGGTCACCCTGCTCCGCGGTGATGCCGATCACTACACCGTCGAGACCGGTCTCGCCCCGCTGAGCGACATCGCCAACGGCGTGAAGAAGCTCCCCCGCGAGTGGATCAACGAGGACAACGTCTCCATGAACTTCCAGTTCCTGCGCTACGCCCAGCCCCTCATCCAGGGCGAAGTGACCCTCCCCTACGATAACGGCATCCCCGTCTACGCCCGCCTCGACAAGTCGCGCGTCGACAAGGTCCTCCCCGCCTACGGCGTCGGCGAATAAGGCATGATTGGAGTTTAAGTTTAAGTTAAAGGGCTCCGGGTTTTTCCGGGGCTCTTTTTTGCCGGAGTTTTTAACCACGGATTTCACGGATGCCACGGATCAGGGGATAGCCACAAAAGGCCTCCCAAGCAGGGGCACAGCAAGGGCGCGGAACCATATAGCCGGAGAACGGAGATTTTGATCCATCTCCTACGCTGCCTCCATTATCTCCTGTAACTAGGATTGGATCCATATGTGCCTTTGTGCCTTCTGTGGCCATTCACCACGCGGCATCCGTGCCATCCGTGAAATCCGTGGTAAAAACTTCAGCTCCGTCCATCCCGTCGCTCGCCATTGACCAAAAACGGTTCGGCAAACGCCGCCAGTTTCCCATCAGGCCTCAGCAGCGGCTCCGCGGAATACTGCGGCAGATAAACCCGGCGCCAGTTGGGCGTCGTGTTGAATCCGCTGCGGTGCAGCACCGTGCTCGAGAAACACGCAATGCTTCCCGCCGGCGCGATCACGGGGTCGCCCGGGTCGGACCCAAAGTAGCCTTCCAGGTCATTGGACACGGGGTTCTTGGTGTGCGGCACGACCTCGCGCGTGCCGGCCCGTGAGTACGGCAGCAGATACACCGTGCCGTTGGCCTCGGTCACGTCGTCGAGCGTCACCCAGCAGGTGAGATACGGCCGGTGCGGCGTGCCGACATAGGCGGAATCCTGGTGCCAGCTGAACTTCGATCCCTTCTCCGGCCCCTTCACGACAAACTGCTCCCAGAACAGGTACGCGTTGTCCCCGAGCGTGGCCCGGCAGACCTCCGCCATGAGGTCGCTGTAGATGAATTCCGCCAGACGCGTGCCCTTGTGCCGGTTGGCGATGAAGTACCGGTTGCCCCGGATATTGATGCCCTGCTGCGTGACGCCGGCCGCGTCCATCTCCGCGTCATGGGTGGCGATAAACTGCATGCAAACCTCGCGCAGCATCGCCAGGTGAGCCGCCGGCACCACACCCGGCAGCAGAAACCACCCTTCCTCCCGGAACTGCCGGCGCGCCTGGTCGGATATCAATGAAGTGGCAGGGGTGCTCATGAGATGGATGGGAGTTGGAATTAAGCGCAAAGACGCGAAGGCGCAAAGGCGGCGCGAAGCAGACAAAACCGGGTTAGGATCCTAGACAATTCCTGCCCCGACATCAGGACCCGGCCTTTGCGCTTCCTTCGCATTTTTGCGTCTTCGCGCTTAATGCCTTACCCGTTCACGTCGGCGTCACCGCCACATAGGGCTCCTCGTGGAGGTCCGGGGCCCGCTTCCCGGCGAGCAGCTGCCACCACACCCGCGCGCACGTGATCACCACGGTGGCCACGAGGACCAAAAAGGTGCCGGTGACGAATGCGTTCACCTGGTTGTTGAACAGGAGCTGGCTCCACTGCTTGACCTGCGCGGCGGTGCCGCCGGCCTCGATCTTCGCCGCGAAGTCCCGCGCCGCGCTCAGGAAACCCAGCCGCGGATCGGCGCTGAATATCTTCATCCAGCCCGCCGTCATCGTGACCGACAGCAGCCAGGCCAGCGGCGCGAGCGTCACCCACATGTAACGCGTGCGGCCCATCTTGATCAGCACGGTCGTGCCGAGCGCCAGCGCAATGACCGCGAGGAGCTGGTTGGCCACGCCGAAGATCGGCCAGAGCGAATTGATGCCGCCCAGCGGATCCACGACGCCCTGGTAGAGGAACCAGCCCCAGGCCGCGACGAAGAGCGTGGTGCCGATGAAATTGCCCGCGAAGGAGCGCGTGTCCGCCAGGGGCTTGTACAGGTAGCCCAGCATGTCCTGCACGATGAACCGCCCCACCCGCGTGCCGGCGTCGATCGTCGTCAAAATGAACAGCGCCTCGAACATGATCGCGAAGTGGTACCACAGCGCCAGGGCCGCCTTGCTGCCGAGCACGCCGGCAAACATGTGCGCCATGCCCACCGCAAAGGTCGGGGCGCCGCCGGTGCGGCCCACCATGGTCTTCTCGCCCACGCTCGCGGCGAGATCGGCCATCTGCAGTTCCGTGACCGGGAAGCCCAGGGCCGTGACCTTGCTGACGACCGCCGCCGTCTCGCCCTTCATGTTGATCGCGAAATACTCGCCCGGCTCCATCGCGCAGGCCGCGATCAGCGCCATGATGCCAACCAGCATCTCGGTGACCATCGCCCCGTAGCCGATGATGCGAATGTCCTTTTCCGTCGCGATGAGCTTCGGCGTCGTGCCCGAGGCGATGAGCGAATGGAAGCCCGAGACCGCCGCGCAGGCGATGGTGATGAAGCAGAACGGGAACACCGGCCCGGCGAACACCGGCCCGGTGCCGTCGATGAATTTTGTGATCGCCGGCATCTTCAGCGTCGGCGCCAGAATCACGATCGCGATGCCCAGCGCCGCCACCGTGCCGATCTTCATGAAGGTGCTGAGGTAGTCGCGCGGCGCGAGCACCAGCCACACCGGCAGGATCGAGGCCAGCAAACCGTAGCCCATGATCCACCACGCCAGCGTCGTGCCCTTGAGCGTCAGCCAGCTCTCCAGCGGCGAACCGTGCACGTACTGGCCGGCCCAGACGGACCCGAGCAGCGCGATCACCCCGAGGGCGCTGATCCAGCCCAGGTTTTTGCCGCCGCCAAACCGCATGGCGCAACCCATGGCGACCGCGATGGGCATGGTCATCGCGATGGTGAAGAGCCCCCACGGGCTCTCGGCCAGCGCATTGACCACCACGAGCGCGAGCACTGCCAGCAATATGGTCATGATCCCGATGATGCTGATGAGGGCGATCAGGCCCGCGAACGGCCCGACCTCGTCGCTCACCATCTGGCCGAGTGACTTGCCCCGCCGGCGGATGGAGCAGAACAGCACGACGGAATCGTGCACCGCGCCGCCCAGGGTCGCGCCCACGAGCATCCAGAGGAGGCCGGGCAGAAAGCCGAACTGCGCCGCCAGCACCGGTCCGACCAGCGGCCCCGGTCCGGCGATGGCCGCAAAATGGTGGCCGAACACGATCCAGCGGTTGGTCTTCACGAAGTCCTTGCCGTCCTCATTCACGACCGCCGGCGTCGCCCGCAGTTCGTCGAGCGTGAGCACCTTGGCCATCAGCCATGCCGAATGGAAACGGTACGAGATCGCAAAGATGCACACCGAGGCCACGACGACCCACAGGGCGTTGACCGGCTCGCCCCGCGTCCAGGCCAGCGAGGCCAGCGAAACCGTGGCCAGGGTAATGACCGCCGCCCAGATGAGCGTACGTAACCAGGAGGGAGACTTTTTCATGGGGTAACTTTCAGCCAATTGAAGCCACTAGACCTGTTCACGCTCCGGAGGTGCGGCAACTGAAAACCTCGGGGAGACAGGAATATTCGCGGGCACATCAAATCGCGCACAGCGACCAGTAAAATTCAGGACTGTTTTTTTAACCACAAAGAACACAAAGGTCTAGGGGGCGAGTGGAGCCTTCGAGGCGCCTATAGGCGCGCGGGTGACTGCCGCCAACCGGACGGAACCTTTGTGTTCTTTGTGGTTAAAAATCCGAATCAGCAAATTTCGGATTCACCACCACGTCCTGACGCCGGGACTCCGGCGTGACCTTGAGCCCGGTGAGTTTGCCGTCGCTCACCTTGCCCTCGATGACGGTCTGCTGCGGCGCGTGCAGTTTGAAATCCACGTCCCAATCCGCCGGCCACGCGGGCAGCAGGAAAATCTTTTCTCCCTCGCTCTGCAGCAGCATTGCCTGCACGGCCTTCATCAGCACGCCGCCGTGGCACTGGTCGGGGGTCCAGTCGTAGTTCGGACCCCAGAACGCCGGGAACCGGCAGGCCGGATCCTTCTTCCGGACCCGCTGCACCACGTAGTCGCGCGCCTCGTCGGCGAGGCCGAGGTACGCCATGAAGATATCCTCCTGCCGCCAGCCAATGGGACCCCGGTCCTGCCGCCGCTTGAGCGCCTCGACCCCCAGCGGCGCCTCGGGCTTCTCGAACGACACGAGCCGGAACGGAAACACCGCATATAGCTCGGCGTTCTCGATGTTGCGCTTGTTCTCAAACCGCGCCGCCGGGGCCAGCAGTCGCACGCCCTCCACTTCACGGATCGGCAGGGCCGGCAGCCACGTCTGCATGCCCATCAGGTAACTCCGGTCCGCCGCCGGCAACAGTTCGCCGGGCAGCGCGAGCAGGCGGCCGATGACCGCGTGCAGGCCGGCCACCTCGGGCATGGGATTCGTGGTATCCCACCAAGTTTCCAACGCCTGCGAAGGATGCATGACCAGTTTCCCGTCCGGACCCGGCCGGTAGTGGCAATCGAAGAAGCGGACAAACGAGCGCGCCGCCGGCAGGAGGGTTTTCCGCAGAAACTCCCGGTCGCCGGTGTGATCGTAGTAATCCTGCAGCATGAACACCAGTTCCAGGCCGCCGACCCATTCCCATTTGTGGTAGCCGCTGACCTGGAGTTTGTCGGTGCGTTCGGCCGCGGGGGTCTCCCAGCCGTAGCTTTCGCCAAAGACCGCACCCCACGGATGAATGCATTCCGCCATGTAGGCGGCATCCTCGT
>JADJZJ010000006.1 GCA_016715765.1 Opitutaceae bacterium | reverse complement strand
CCCATTCAAATGCCGGCACGACGGAGTCAAGGGCTTGATACGGCGTCGGGCATGACCAACTGCAGAATAGGCTGCCCGACAGATAGTTCAAAAACACGTAGGTGTTTTGGTAGCGGTTCCCGTAGTTCTGCGTGATGTAGGTATCCCAGTCGGCCTCATCCACCAGGAAGGTCATTGCGACATTTCCCAGGTCTTGGTTCATCTCGACGTTTTCATACGGTTCGGCCGTCACGGTGGCCACGCGCACCTGGCCCCCGCCGGTACAGCGCGCACGATCCTGGTCATCGATGCCGACGATGGTGCGCTGATTCGCCACCCAAGTCATGCATTTGTAGATTTCGGCCGAGCAAAGGGCGGCGGTCGCCTGCACCAATCCGAGCATTAACACGAAACGGACCATCGTTGGGATTTTCATTTTTGGTATTTGGGGTTGGGGTTGGGTTAATCGACGTCTGGAACGCCAAGTTTCTTGGTGAAATCCGGGATGCCATTCATTTGTTCGAGCTGTTTTGCACTGAGGCTGTCCCGGAACTTATCGGCCTCCGCCCGCCGACGCCGGCCTTCCGCTTCCTGCTCGGGGGTAAGCCGGCCGTTGAGGACATTCATCATTGGATTGCGTCTGATGCTCCGGTAGGCGGCCAGTTGTTCCGGGCTCAGGCTCTGCTCATATAAGCGGCGGTTCTCCGCAATGGCGGCACTGCGTTCCTCCTCATAGATATTCTTCCAGGTGAAGGTGCCGCTGCCGTTCACATATTCGGCCCCGAGCAATTGCCAGCCATGATTCCGGTAGAAATCGATGATGGCGGCTTTCTGGTCCGCCGGAAGCTCGGGCCAGGCCTGGACGACTTCGGTTGGCAGCGACTGCAGATGCCGGAGCATCGGATTATCCTCGGAATTGATCCAGGCCTTGGAAAAGGGCTTCCTTTTGGCCACAGGCTCCGACGCCGCGGCCATTTCGGCCGGCGCCGCCGCGGTGTTGTTGAGGACCAACTCCTTGCCGGACCTCCGGTCCCGCAGAATGACCTGGTGCGGTTTGATGTCGGTCACCGTCCACCCGCCGAGCGCACGGTTCAGTTCACACCACTCTGACCGCCCGGTCACCGCATCCCTGATCGAGGCGTAGAGGGTCTGGCCCATTTGGCAGACCCCATGGCACTCAAACTTTGGTTCCTGCATCGGCGTCGCCGGCAGGCGCATGGCCGGCGCTGATCCCGCCGCGGAAACAGCCGCGAGCGCGTCAGCCGACGCCAGCGTCACCACAAGACAGAGAAGGAGCGCAGGGAGTGGGATTCGCAAATTCATGGGTTTTTCGGGAGGAGCGTTTGTTGTCCCGCAGCTTTGCTTCAAATTCGGTGCCTCCGTAAAGTTCATCGCTGCTAAACTTCGTTGGACAGCAACCAACCGGCTTGGTCCAGATTTCGGTCTTGGCCGCGGATCACGCGGAGAGACGCGGATGCCGGAGGTATTATCCGCGACTATCCGCGTGATCCGCGGGAAAGGATTCGCCGGTCTGGTCCGGTGTCCCAACACTTGGGTTGGTGACCTCAGCTACATCGGACTCATTCACCTCCCGGAGCCTTCCCGGTTCCGCCATGGCTGGAACGCATCAAATTACTCCATCCGCACTAACTCCTTGGCCACCATACGGCTTGTCAGCTTTGTATTACTTGTTCAACTGGTTTAACCCTAAGCCCATGAACACTGCGGCACCCGATCCCATCCGCAAGAAGCTCAGCAATTACAAATCCGTCGGCTTCCGGCCCGGCGAGCACCTCCGGGCGGAGCTGGAAAAGCTGTCGGAGGAACTCTCCTCCCCGGTGTCCAATTTCACAATTTCCGAAATCCTCCGCGAGGGTGTCTCCGCCTTCTGGACGCACATTCGTGCGTACATGCGGGCCAAGGCCGGCAACGAAGTCATCCCCGCCGACGTCGTGGACCGCATCGTCGCCGCCGGCATCCGCGCCCACCAATTGGGTCTCGACCCCAATGAAATCGATCAGGCCCTGATCCGCGCCCTCGACCGGAAATCCCGGTGAGCGGAGCGCCGGTCAGGGTGGCCTGATGTAGGAGCGGCTTTATGCCGCGATTGAGCGCGCAACATCGCGGCGTAAAGCCGCTCCTACAGTTGCAGGCAAACACACTGGCGAATGGGCCTTAATACCTGAAACTCACCCCCACCGTGCCATTCGCCCCGGGCATCGGATAGCCGAACTTCTGCTGGTAACGGGCGTCGCCGAGATTTTCTCCGGCCACGAAGCATTCGCCCGCCAGGCCCCACATCTTCGCGTCGAATTCATAGGCCAGCCGCGCATTGAGCAGCACATACGAACCGAGCCGCGACGCATTCAGCGCGTTGAGGTCGCGATTCCTGGACAACACGGTGCGCCCGCCCACGAACTGGCCGTCGAGGCTCAGACGAAATTGCCGGGTCAGGCGCCAGTTCCAGCCGAGGCTGCCCGACCAATCCGGCACATACGGCAGGTCGTCCGGCGTCGCGCGCATGACCGTGACTGCGGCGTACACGGACCAGGCCTCATTGGGCGCAAACGTGACCGCGCCCTCCATGCCCTCGCTGCGGAAGGCGGTGAGGTTCTTCCACACCGGAGGAAAGGGCGGATAGGAGGTGACGATGCGATCGGCCCCGTCATCGCGAAACACACTCATTTCCACCTTGGTGCCGGCGCCCCAGCGCCGGCTCACGCCGATTTCCCAATGCTCCACCGTCTCCGCCGCCAGCTCCTGGTGGCGGTTGTTCCCGGGGGGAAACGCCATCACGAAGAGCCCGGGATAATTGACGCCGCGCGCGCCCGAAAAATGAAACTCCGTGGCGCCGTCGCCCACCACCACCCCGCCCTGCGGTGCGAATTCATCCGCAAACACGCTGTGGTTCAGCGCCCGTGCGCCGAGCGAGGGACGCAACGTCCACCCCCGCCCCAGCCCCCAGCTCCGGCTGGCCGCGGCGTAGACCGAATTGATCCGCACCGTGGCCCGCGGAAAACTTCCGGCGACCCCGCCGGTGACGGTGCGGTACTGCCCGGCAATCGTGTCGTGATCGAATCCGCCCAGGATTTCCGTGCCTTCCCAGGGACGGAAAATCTCCCGGGCCTTGAAGCCGCGGTTCGCGTATTCCGTCACCGTGACGTTTTCATTCCGCCCGGAGGCCGCGTGGTACTGGCCCGTCCAATCGAGCTTACCCTGGCTCAAGTGGGCCTTGAGACTGCCCTCGAATGTCGCGAAACGGTGCGAAACCGTCGCCACCACCAGGTCGTTGTCATCGGCAAAGCGCCCGTTGCCGAACACCTGGGCCGGCGGCACCAGGGCCGGATCCGGGCCGGGGTCGTCGGCATAATTGCTGGTGCCATTGTAGATGATGCGGGCCGACCAGTGCCCGTCAAAGGTCCAGCCGAGGCGGACATACCCGGCGCGCAGGCGCCCGTCGGCATTCGCGCGATGACCGTCGGACGCGCGGGCGCTGGCCAGCACGTAGGTGTCGAGCGCTCCGCCCCGATGGCCCGATTCCGCCGCCGCGGACCAGGTGCCGAACGAGCCGGCGGTCAGTGTGACCTTCGCGCTTTGCCCCGCGTGCTCCTGCTGTTTGGGTGCAAGGTCCACGACTGCGAAGGCCATGTTGCCGTAGAGCACGGGCTGCGCGCCCTTGTAGACATCGATCCGGCGGGCGATGTCGGTGTTCAGCATGTCCAGGATCGGGTGCGTCCAGATGCTGTTGTAGCTCGGCACGCCGTCGATCGAGAGCTGGATCTCCGCGCCCGGCCGCGCCGTCCCCATGCCGCGGATGAAGATCGCGCCGCCTTCGCCGCCGCCGAAGCTGCCGACGGGGTTGAAGTGGGAAACCACCACGCCCGGCACCTTGCGCAGGGCCGACTGGAGATCGCGCGCGTTCTGCTCGATCAGCTGCTGCTCGGAAACGGCCGTGACCGCACTGGCCAGGAAATCGACCTGCGTTTCCCCGACAATCGGCGGGGCGACCACCACATAGCGGTCCAGTTTCACCACGTCACCGGCGGACTGGGCCAGGGCCAGGACCGGGAGAAGGAGCATGGGCGTGAGGTGTGGCAATTTCATGTTCAGGCGCAGGGGCGCGCCCGCGTGATCGGAACCGCCCGGTGACAATTCGCGAGCCCGAACACTGTCAGCAACCGAACCTGAGACTCGCCGCTTGAACAGATTCATGAACTGCGAAACGTCGCCCATGAGGGCGAATTGTTGCTTCCACCAGGCCTCGATTGCCGCGCCATGCTCCTCAGCCGTCGAAGCCGTGCGGCAATGGACCTGCACACCCGGAAGCATTGACCGAACTCCGACGCCCATGGTGCTCGAGGTGTCGATCGTGTTTGGCAATTATCTCTAGCGTTCGGGCTCCCTTCGACTCGGCTTGATCACAGGGCGCCCAGCGTTTGGGGCCGGGCCGGTCGCCCAGGCCAGTGCCGGCTGAAGGCCGGCACTACGTTTTCGGCGACTACGACCTGCCCTGGGTGCGCACCGAATGCCGGTCAGTAGCCGCGGGACGGATCCACCGCGCCGGACAATGGTTCGCCGCGCGTGAACCGGGCAAAATTGCCCAGGAACACGTCGATTTTCGCCTCGGACTCCCGCGGGAAACGGCCGCCCGTATGCTGCGTGAGGATGACCCGCGGATGCTGCCAGAGCGGGCTGGCCGCCGGCAGGGGTTCCACTTGGGTGACATCGAGCACCGCACCGCCCAGGCGGCCGGCGTCCAGGGCCTCGACCAGTGCGGCCTCGTCCACCGCCGAGCCGCGCCCGACGTTGACCAGCAGGGCCGAGGGCGCGAAGCGCGCCAACCGTTCGCGGCCGAGCAGACCCTGCGTTTCGGGGGTGTGTGGCAGCGTGTTGATGACCACGGCGGCGGAAGGCAGCGCCGCGTCGAGTTCCGCCAGCGTGTGCAATTGCGCGTCGGCCGAACGCCGGGCGAATCCCCGCACTTCACACTCAAAGGCACGCAACAGCGTCATGAGTCTCCGGCCGATCGCCCCCGTGCCCAGCACCAGGACCGGCGCGCCGTGCAACTGGCCGACCCCCGGTTCCACTTCGGTTTTGACCCAGCGCCCCTCGCGCTGCCCCGCCATAAGCCGGGGCAGCTGGCGGTAGAACGCCAGGATGCTGGCCAGCGCCACCTCGGCCACCGCGCGGCCGTAGAAATCGCTCAGGTTGGTCAGCTGGACCGGCGCACCCGGCCGCGCGGCATTGAGCCCCAGGTACGCATCCACGCCGGCCGAATCGAGTTGCACCCACCGCAACCGTGTTGCGCCCGCCAGCCACCCGGCCGGAACATTGCCGAAAATTATTTCCGCCTCCGTCACGGCCGCCCTGGCCTGGTCGGGCGCGGCCTGGACATCCACGTACCCGACCTCATGCCCGGCCAGGGCCGCGCTGAGTCGAAGTTTTTGCGCTGAAACCAACCCGGCCACCGCGACGATGATTCTCATGCAGGGTCTCGAAATTGGTTTCAACCGGCGTCATTACAATCTGGAAAGGGCGGTAACGACCAGCGCGCCTCCCGCCCGGATCGTGACGCAGCACGGGGCTTCGGTCGGGTTGGATCGCCAGGAAGCGATGGCGGTCGCGCCCCCCGAAGCCTTGCCGGAGGTGGGGAGAAGGAGCCAAACAACGCGCGACGGCAGACAGCCTACAGGTTACGTCGCAGCGGCTTGATCCAACGGGGAGTGTAATCTCCCGCGCATCGGACAGTTTTGCCTTGCGCGGTGCGGTGCGCGACCTACCTTGCCCGGCTCCGCGGTTAGTCCCCATCGTCTAGCCCGGTTAGGACACCACCCTTTCACGGTGAGAACCGGGGTTCGAATCCCCGTGGGGACGCCAGCGGTTTGAACGAATCCGAAATCGGAGCCGAAAACGTGAAACGTTTTGGTTTCCTGTTTTCCACGAACGACCTGCGTCAAAAAGGCGTTTCACGGATCTTCGCCTTTCCCTTCCAACAGGGGTGACTCAACAGGGCAATTGGGGTCACATGCCGCATTGTCCCCGTGAAATCGTGAAACGTTCTTCCACAGCGGGTGGCTCCGCTATCGGGTGCTAGTCCTGCCAAGGCCCGCCGGCTGGCCATGTCCTCTGAAACTCGCCCCCGATGGTGCGGAACGGTGGCAGGAGGAAGTCGCGTAGGGCGCGGACCACTTCAGGCCAGTCGTGATCAGCGGGAAGATCGTTGCGGCGCAGAAATGCACTCCAGCGGCTACGGGCGCCGGCGTCGTTGGCGAACGCTTCCGACAGGCCCTCGGGCACGCCCGGAGGGATGGCAGTTTCACGGGTGCTGAAGGTCACAAGAATTGAGGAGGTGAGCTCCTGGCCGTTGAAGGGGAATGCGCGCGAAAGTATCAGCAGGTCGTAATAATCCTTCGTCCGGGTATTCAGCGTACCCAGCTTGATCATGGCCTCGAGCTTTTCGGCGATGACCGTTTCCATATGATAGGCGGCGAGCTGCGGTGCGGGAAAATCCAGCAGCGTCGGATAGGTGAGGTGCTGCGGCGCCGGGGTCACGGCATCGCCAAAGCCAAGGTCGATCTGCACCTGGAGCCGGGTCCGGCCGAGCAGAACCGGCACGATGACTCGGAAGCCGCCGAACTGACGGAGGGCTTGGATGGCCTCAACCTGCATCGCCTCCGGCTGGAAGTTGAGGCCGTCAGGTTCGACCTCCGTTCTGCAGATGGCCGCCACGGTGCGGCGCACGGTGGCAAGATCAGCCTCGACCCGGGCCAGCAGGTCCACGTCCCGCGTAGGCCGGGCGTCGGACCCGGCCCAGACGACGAACAGTGCCGCCCCCTTGAGCACGAAGGCGTCGGCGTACGGGGAACGGCTGAGCCGGTAGAGGTACCGTTCCAGCGCGAAGCGCGTCATGAGCAGGTTGGCATCCTTGCGCTGCGCACGGGCCAGGTTGATGAGCCGCTGCTGGACCGAAGCCGGCAGATTCCTGGGGTTCGGGGAACTCATTGCATGGCCTCCAGGTAGGGACGCATCACCCGGCTCACGCGGCAGATTTTTGCGTGGCGTTCGATTTCCGGGAGGGTGGCGCGCCGCTGGCGGAGGCAGTCGGACAGCGCCTCGACGCAGACATCGATGCCGACTTTGCTCCGGAACTTGAAACAATCCGCTACCGTCTTCGCCGGGGAATACACCCGCACCGTCCCGCCGGGCAGACCGTGCTCCTCGATCCCGGCCGCATGGCTTACCTTGGAATACACGTGCAGCCTGACCGGAAGATCGGCAGCGCTCGGCCGCCGGTGACCGCGCGGCAGCGCAAGCCAGACCGCATGCGGGGCTTGCGTGCCGAGGCGATGGAAGACGAGCGAGGAAAGGAGACAGACCACGCCGTCCGGGATGCGCTTGGCCGCCTCGACCAGGGTTTGGTATTCTCCAGCTTCAAACTTTCGGTAGCGGTAGAGCCCGCGGCTGAGCTGTGTGACCTCGCCCCGCACGCCCAGCCGGCGGAGGTATTCGCGGGAGAAACCACGGCCGACAAATTCCCGTGCGCGGAAAACACCCAGACTGCGCGCCGCCTCGATGGCGGCGGCGATGCGGGTGCTTGGAGTGTTACGCTTTGCTTTCACTTATATTTAAGTGTTTACATATAGTAACATCATGCAACCCCGAACTGCACCCAAGAAAGCGAAGGTCAGTGTGAGCGTGCTTCGGCAAGCCAGCTTGGGATTTCGAATGGTGTGAAAGTGGCCTGAATGGCCTCGTCCTTAGCGGCTTCCGATATGTTACGACAGCTTTCCGAAGCCGTTTTCAGAGCCTCCTCAGGCCTTTGGCGTTGGCCGCCCCTTGAAATACTCTTCCAGCGCAGCGATCAGCGGGTCGATTTCATCCTGCGTGACGGCCCACACGATCTTGAAGTCCACCGCCCCGTAGTCATGGGCGATGCGATTGCGCATGCCCCGGAGGCTCTTGAACGGAATCGCGGGTAGCGCCACCTCGGTCGCCCTATCGATTTTGCCCGCAGATTCGCCCAGCACGGAAATTCGCAGCGCCACCGCATCACGCTTTTCGCTGTTGTGCCAGAAATCCTCGAAGGCAACCCCGGCCATGTAGGCATGAATAAGCCGCGCGGCTTCCAGCATGTCATGCAGGTAGGTGTCCTGCGATTTGGGCGCGGGATTACCCATGATAGATCACCCGGGCATCAGCGAGGATCGACTGGCGCCGATATGGGTTGGTCATCTGCTCCACCGATTCGCGCGTCAACAAGTGCACCGGCACGCCAAGGATTGCGGCCATTTCGTCCGCCATGGTGAAGAAGCGAAGACCGGGGTTGCCGGCGAAGGTCGCCAGCAAATCGACATCACTGCCGAGCCTGGCCTCGCCCCGCGCAGTCGACCCAAAGGCTTCCAAGCGCGTAATACCCGCCTGACGGCAATAGTCGGCCAACAGCGTGCCGACAGCCTCCGGGGCCGGTGGCGTGCGCAAACGACGCGGCACCGGTTTCTCGCCGCTGCGCACCGCGTTCCAAAATGCCACAGCCTTGGCCCGATTCGCGGCGGTCTTCGCCGCTGACCGGACTCTGCCGCCCTTGCGACTGAAGGTTGCGTGATTCATGCCTCGAAGCTAAGCGCTTAGCATGATAAAGTCGATGATAAGTTTCATTTTAGCCTGCTGGATAATTGATTACGCACTAAAATCCCAATCAGGCCCGAGGCTTCAGCGGTAGGCAGCCCGCTTGCGGGCGCGTTAGGCGCGAGTAAGCTCGCTGACCTGCCGAATCGGCATTTGAACGTTCCGGGGACTCTTGGATGCCGCGGTGCCAGGCATTGCCCATCACCCGGTTTTCGGTTGCGCTCGTCCCTCTTACATGACGCCGCAGCCGCCGACCGACGCTTCCATTCGCAATGTCCTGCAACGCGCGGGCTTCAGCGCGGCGGACCTCGCCTCGGGGAACCTGCTCTGCCCGTTGCCGCCAAAAACGGACGTCAAGGGGCGCTGGATCTGGCTGCCGGACCCGGCCGGGCGGGATTGGCGCAACTGCTACGCGTATTTCCGCCGGACCTTCACGGCGGCGGGCGAACTGACCCTGCACATCGCGGCCGACACCACTTACGAACTGCATCTCGACGGCGCGCTGGTCGAACGCGGCACGGCCCCGGCCGAGATCTCCTACAAGACCTTCGACACGCACCGGCTAAAGGTCGGCTCCGGTCGCCACGTGCTGGCAATCCTGGTGCACCATCTCGGCCAGCAATGCGCGACGGCCATGCGCTCGCGGCCGGGCCTGTGGGTGGAAATGACCGGCGCCGAAAGCGATCCGGTGCTCTCGGATGCGAGCTGGAAAACCCTCCGGGCGACGGCCTACCAGCAATGGCTGCCGTGCATGATGTCGCACTTCGGCTTCTACGAGGTCTGCGACCACGCGCAGATCCCGGCAGGCTGGACGACGACGGAGTTCGACGATTCCGCCTGGCAGAACGCGGAGGTCATCACCGCGGCGGGCAACCCGCCCTGGACGCGGCTGATCCCGCGCGACATCCCCGCGCTCGCGACGACGTTCATCCCCGCCGCCAGCATCCCGACCCGCGGGAGCTATCAACCCGGCCCCATCCCCGAAACGGAAAAGGACCTCACGGTCGCGGTGGAAATGGCCGCACGCCTCCGCCAGAAGGAAACCTCCGCCCCACCCCTCGCCTTCCCGCTCACACTCGCAGCCGGCACCGTGGGCGAATTCGCAGTGATTGATTTCGGGCGCATGGTGACGGGCCACATCCGGCTGGAATTCGCCGGTGCGAAGGCCGGGCAGAAGGTGGACATCGGTCACGACGAAATCCTCGACGCCAACGGCCTGCCCAACCCGCGGCGGCTGTACGTGCACGCCGCGGATCGCGCCTACCTGCGCGCGGACCAGCGCGAGCTGACGATCTTCGGCGGCCGCGGTTTCCGTTACCTGATGATCGACGTCGCGACCGGCCACGGCGGCCTGACACTCACAGGGGTGGCGGTGGCCGAGCGCACCTATCCCGTTCCCCGGACGGGAACGTTTCGCAGCTCCGATCCGGCGTTCGAACACCTCTACCAGGTCGGCCTCACGACGACGCGGCTGTGCATGCTCGACACGTTCGTGGACTGCCCGACGCGCGAGCGGGTGCTGTGGATGGACATGGCGGTCGAGGCGCATTGCAGCGTCTATGGCTTCGGCGACACCGCGCTGTGGCGGCGCTGCCTGTACCTGTTTGCCCAGAATCCCGCCCGGGAGGGCGCCGTGGCGGGGGCGATCAAGGGCTTCGTGCCCTGCGACTACGATCCGATGCTGGTGAGCTACACGCTGTACTACCTGCTCTCGGTCGCGGACTACCACCACTACAGCGGCGACCTGAAGACCTGCGCCGCGCTTTTCCCGACGCTGATGAAGCAGCTCGAGGTGGTCGCGCAATTCACGACTCCCGAGGGCCTGCTCAATGAAAAATGGCCCGGCTGGGGCACGTTCCTGGACTGGTCGGCGATGGATTTCGGCGGGGTCTCCTCCTGCAACAACGCGATCTACATCCGCGCCCACCGCGACACGGCCAGGCTGGCGCGGGCCCTGGGCGAGGAGGACACGGCCCGGCGATTGGAGGAAAAGGCCGCCACCCTCGCCACCGCCTACCACCGGGCGTTCTGGTCGGCCGACGAGAAACTCTTCGTTGATGCATTGTACGACGGAAAACCGAGCGCCGTGCGCAGCCAGCTCGCCAGCGTGATGGCCATCTGGGCCGGACTCGTGCCGGCGACGGAAGCCCGCGCGCTGCTGGCGCGGATCATGGACGAATCGCGGCTGCTGCCGTTCACGGCCTGCAATTACCGGCTGAAGCCGGGGTTCAAATGCCAGACGGGCGGCCTGGTGCGGATCGGTACGCCGGGCTCGGGATACCTGCTGGTGCAGGTGTTGTTTGAACACGGCCTGGCCCGCGAGGCGCTCGACTATCTCAAGGCCAACTGGCTGCCGATCGCGCGGCAGGGCACGTACTGCGAGCACTTTGGCAACGACTACGACATCAGCTACTGCCACGGCTGGGGCGCGGGCGCCGTGGTGCAATTGCCCGCCTACGTCCTGGGCATCCGGCCCGTGGCGCCGGGGTGGAAGGAAATCGAGATCGTCCCGCAACGCGCCGGTCTCGACTGGGCGGAAGGCTCCGTCCCGACCCCGCACGGCGACATTCGCGTAGCCTGGCGAATGGACAACGGGGTTCCAAGGCTCGACTACCAGGTCCCGCCGGGGATCAAGGTGGTCCGGGCAGCTTTCACCTGACCGGTGGGATTCCGATCTTTCTCTTTCCTCTTTATCTTTCTCTTTAGTCAAGGCCGGTTCGACCACCGGATGCGGGCCGGCGGTCCGCGCTCCCAGGGCTGGGGGGCCTTCTAAAAATCGTACTCTTTCTCGTACTCGTTCTCGTTCTCGATCTCGCAACGCTTTGCCAAACCCAATTCCAATCCCGAGAACGAGTACGAGAAAGAGAACGAGTACGATATCAACTCCTCCCCCGGGGGTCTCCCAAACGGGGAGAAAGATAAAGAGAAAGAGGAAAGAGAAAGATTTTTTGGAGCCCTCCCACTCTTGATCCGCGGTTCCCCCCAAAAAAAGCTTCTCCCCGCCACACCTTTCCCTGCATATCCAACCCGCATGAACTTCCCCGCCATCGCCGCCGCCCTGCCCGCCACCGCCCGCACCACCTTTGCCGGACTGCCGTTCCCGCACCTCGCCTCCGGCAAGGTCCGCGAAATCTACGATCTCGGTGACGCCCTGCTGCTCGTCGCCAGTGACCGGCTCTCCGCCTTCGATGTGATCCTGCCCGACGGCATCCCGGGCAAGGGCATCATCCTCACGCAGATGAGCCTGTGGTGGTTCGCCCAGTCGGAAAAACTCATCCAAAACCACCTGCTGCCCGACCAGGCCGGCGAGTTCGCCCGCCGCGGCATCAACGACCCCGACCTCCAGCTCCGCAGCATGATCGTCCGCAAGCTGAAGCCGCTCACGATCGAATGCGTCGCCCGCGGCTACCTCATCGGCAGCGGCTGGAGCTCCTACAGGAAGTCCGGCGAAGTCTGCGGCATCCGCCTGCCCGCCGGCCTCCGCCAGGCCGACAAGCTGCCCACCCCCATCTTCACGCCCACGACGAAGGCCCCGAAGGGCCAGCACGACGAGCCCATCAACGACGCCCAGGGCGCCGCGACCATCGGCGCCGCGCTCTACGAGCAGGTGAAGTCCCTGAGCCTCGCCCTCTACACCTTCGGCCATGACCGCGCCCGGGCGGCGGGCATGATCCTCGCCGACACGAAGTTCGAATTCGGCACCGACGCCGCGGGCAACCTCTTCCTCATCGACGAGGTGCTCACGCCGGACTCCTCCCGCTTCTGGCCCGCCGACGAATACAAGCCGGACTGCTCGCCGCCGAGCTTCGACAAGCAGTTCGTGCGCGACCACCTGGTCGCCATCAAGTGGAACCAATCGCCGCCCGCCCCGCGCCTGCCCGCCGAGGTCATCACCCGCACGCAGGAAAAATACCTCGCGGCGCTGCGCAACCTGATCGGTTGAGGCGGCCCGGCCGCAATCCGCCATGGCCAAGCACGTCACCCTTCGGGACATTGCCAAGGTGGCGGGCGTGCATTTCACCACGGCGGGGCTCGCCCTGCGCAACGACCCGCGCGTCATCCCCGCCACGGCCGCCAAGGTCCAGGCGGCCGCCCGCGAACTGGGCTACACGCACGACGCCATGCTCTCCGCGTTGTCGGCCTACCGCCACCGTAACACCCGGAAATTTGCCGGCGTCATCGCCTACGTCGTCACCTACGCCCCCGACGCCCTCACGAGCAACATCACGGAGCAGACCGTCGTCGAGGCCGCCACCGCCCAGGCGCTGTCGCTCAACTTCCAGCTGGAATCCTTCCAGATCAACGCCCCGGGCATGACGGGCGAGCGCATGAGCAGGCTCCTCCGGGCGCGGGGCATCCAGGGCGTGATCCTGTCCCCCCGCCTGCCCACCCCCGGCCCGATGCCGGACCTGGACTGGCCGCACTTCTCGCCGGTCGCGCTCGGGTTCTCGATCACCAACCTGACCATCCACCGCGTCTGCACCTACCACACCCACAACATGCGCCTGTGCCTGGGGCAGATGCGGGCGCACGGCTACCGCCGCGTCGGCCTGGTCCTGCCCCGGGAAATCTACGAGCGCAGCCGCGGGCACGTCTTGGGGGCCTACATGGCGGAGCAATGCCTGCTGCCGGATGACGAGCGGGTGGCCCCGCTCTTCCTGCCCTCGGCGCAGATCACCAAGGCCGCGGTGGGCAAGTGGCTGCGCGACCAGCGGATTGACGGCGTGATCCTGAGCGCCATGCCGCTCGAGGTGCTGCAGTTCATCCGCGAACTGGGCTACGGCGTGCCGGACGAGATGGGCGTGGCGCTGATCAGCCTCTTCGGCAAGACGGCACACCTGGCCGGCATCGACGAGCGCATGCGCCTGCTCGGCGAGGGCGCCGTGGATGCGGTGGTCGCGATGATCAGCCGCAATGAAAAGGGCCTGCCGGTGCATCCGCATTACACCCTGATTGAAGGCAGCTGGGTGGAACGCCCGTCGGTGCGTCCCCTCCCGGCCTGACCCGCACGCCGCCATGCCCAAACGCGTCACGCTGCGGGACATCGCCGGGGTCGCCGGGGTCCATTTCACCACGGTCGGGCTCGCCCTGCGCCACGACCCGCGGGTCCTTCCGGAAACGGCCGCCCGGGTCCAGGCGGCCGCCCGCCAGCTCGGCTACACGCACGACGCCATGCTGTCGGCCCTCTCCACCTACCGCCACCGCCACTCGCGGCGGTTTGCGGGCGTGATCGCCTACATCGTCACCTACGGCCCGGAGATGCTGAAGACCAACGTCACGGAACGCACCGTGCTGGCGACCGCCACCGCCTGCGCGCAGTCCCACAATTTCAGCCTTGAGTCCTTCCGGATCGACGCCCCCGACATGACCGGTCCGCGGATGAGCAAGCTGCTCCGCTCGCGCGGCATCCAGGGCGTGATCCTCTCCCCGAAACTGCCCCGGCCCGGACCCATGCCGGCCCTCGAGTGGGAGCACTTTTCCACGGTTGCCGTAGGTTTCTCCATCACCGATCTGCGGGTCCACCGGGTCTGTATCTACCACTCCCACAACGTGCGGCTCTGCCTGACGCAGCTGCGGGCCCGCGGCTACCGCCGCACCGGCCTGATCTTTGCCCGGGAAATCTACGAGCGCAGCCGCGGCCATGTGATCGGCGCCTACATGGCCGAACAGTGCCTGCTGCCACCCGCCGAGCAGGTGCAGCCGCTCTTTGTGTCGGAGACCGAACTGACCAGGGCCACCCTCGGCCGCTGGCTCCGGGAACAACGGGTGGACAGCGTCATCCTCAGCGCCCGGCCGCTGGAGACCCTGGAGCACATCCGCGGACTGGGCTACGGCGTCCCCGAACCCCTGGGCGTCGCCCTCATCAGCCGCTTCGGCCAGACCGACGGCATCGCCGGGATTGACGAACGCATGCGACTGCTGGGAGAAAGCGCCGTGGACACCGTCATCGCCATGATCGGCCGCAACGAAAAGGGCCTGCCCGACAGCCCCCATTACACCTTCATCGAAGGCGCCTGGGTCGAGCGTCCGACCGTGCGCGCCGGTGGGGCGAACCTGAACTGATCCATGGGCCAGCGCATCACCCTGCGGGACATTGCCAAGGTTTCCGGCGTGCATTTCACGACGGTCGGCCTGGCCCTGCGCAAGGATCCGCGCGTCCTGCCCGCCACCGCGGCCAAGGTCCTGGCCGCCGCCCGGGCGCTCGGATACACGCACGACGCCATGCTCTCCGCGCTGTCGGCCTACCGGCACCGCCACTCCCCGCGTTTTGCCGGCGTGATCGGGCACATCGTGACCTACGACCCCAAGGTCACCCTGAAGACCAACACCCGGGAGCGCACGATGCTCGCCGCCGCCCGGACCTACGCGCAGTCCCAGGGATTTTCCATCGAACAGTTCCAGATCAACGCCCCGGGCATGACCGGCGAGCGCCTGAGCAAGCTGCTCCGCGCCCGCGGCATCCAGGGACTCATGCTCTCGCCCCGCCTCCCGGGACCGGGACCGATCCCCGATCTCGAGTGGGAGCATTTCTCAGTGGTGGCCAGCGGCTACTCGATCACCAACCTGCCGGTCCACCGCACCTGCCCGCACCAGGCGCACAACGTGCAGCTCTGCCTGCAGGAGCTGCGGCGCCGCGGCTACCGCCGCCCCGGCCTCATCCTTTCCCCGCCGGTGAACGTGCGCACCCGCAGCAACATCCTCGGCGCCTACCTCGCGGACCAGCGCGCGCAGCCCGCGAGGTCGCGGATTGATCCGCTGATGGAGGACAAGGTGACCAAGTCCACCCTGGGGCGCTGGCTGGCCGCCGAGCGCGTGGACTCCGTCCTGCTCACCGATTATCCGCTCGAATACCAGGGCTGGATCCGCGACCTGGGCTACGCGGTCCCGGAGGAGATGGGCATCGCCCTCCTCAGCCGGTCCGGCGAAACGGACGGCATTGCCGGCATCGACGAGCAGATGGAGCAGCTGGGAGAGTCGAACGCGCGCTTTGTCATCTCGCTCCTGCGCCACAACGAGCGCGGTCTGCCGCGCTTCCCCCGCTACACGCTGGTCGAGGGCTGCTGGATCGACCGGCCCACGGTCCGGCCGCCGGTTGCGGCTGACGAACCCAAGGGGTAGGAGCCTGCTCGCAGGCGATTTGTAGGGGGCGTCGCTCGTCGACAGCCGAGGTCGCACACAAGGTGAGCCCCTACATCCATCCCATCGCCTGCAAGCAGGCTCCTACCTCCGACATTGTGCGGTTCGCACCATTTACTGACATCAATTATTGGGAGGTAGGGCGAACCGTCCTCGGTGAGCCGCCCGCTGGCGGAACAACAACCGGCTCGGCGAGGACGCCTCGCCCTACCTTCAGACCTTACCACGGCATCAATTGGTTCGTCGGAAAATGCCGGGGCGATGCCCCTCGCCCCCGCGGACCGCTGCTTGATGGCCCGGTCCGCCACTGCTGCAATCCGCCTGTCCCTGGAAAAGCAGATCACGCTGCGCCCGCCTCCAATCCAACATGTAACGCAATACGTTACATGTTGGATTGGGCGGCGGATGGATATTGGGCGGCGTTGAGCAGGCGGCGCCTCCTCCCTGCAGGAGCGGCTTTACGCCGCGATCGTGTGCGCAACATCGCGGCGTAAAGCCGCTCCTACAGTTCAGGTCACGGCACCAAATCAGCCGCTCACTCCGGCTCCACGTCCTCGACCACGATCTCCGCGACGGTGGCGGTGTGCTCCATGTGCAGCACGCGGATGCGCAGGCGCGAGGTGGTGACGGGCGGAAACTTCACCAGGTAGTTTGCCTCCTGGTCGCGGGTGAAAATCTCCACCCACTTCGAGCCGTCCCAGCGGTCGGCGGCGTAGGCCTTGATGCGGATGGGGCGCGTCTTCTCCTCGTACTTCACGCTCTGGATCGTGCGTGCGCGGGTGAAGGCGAGCTCGAGCACGGCCGAGGTCTGGCCTTCCGGCGCGGACCACTCGGTGTCGGGATCGCTGTCCACGGCGAAATGGGCGGCAAATTGTTCAACCGGTTCGCGGGTCACCGAGGCGGTCATCGTGACCTCCGCCGGCAGGGCGATGGCGGGGATATCCCCGACCGGTCCGTCCATTTCCAGCCGCACGAGGGTGTTGATCTTCTGCCGGTCGGCCGGCGGGACGGAAACCGTGAGCGCCGTATCCGTCTGCTCCACGCTGACCGTGCCACCCGTGAGCACGGTACCCGCCACGACCTTCCGGGGCAGCGGCGGCAGGACGAGCCGGTCGGAATCCCAGCGCAGGATGTGAAGATACACGTATTTGCCGTGGCGGGTGCTCGCCAGGTAACTCGTCGGCTTGTAGGGTCCGCCGCGCGTGCCGTGGATGCTCTCGCTGTAGCGGTTCACCCAGGCGCCGACCTCGTTGAGGCGGTCCACCATGCGGGGCTCGAAGGCACCGTCGGCCATCGGCCCGACATTGAGCAGCAGGTTGCCGTCGCCGCCGGCGCAGTAAACGAGCGCCCGCAGCAATTTCCGGAAGGACTTCAGTTCGTCGTTCGGTTTCCACGTCCACTGCGTGCCGATCATCATGCAGCTTTCCCACGCCTTGTCGTCGCGGTAGCGCCCGATGCGCTCCTCGGGCGTCACGTAATCGCCGGGCACGGCGGCGCGGTTGTTGATGAGGATGCTGGGCTGCAACGCGCGCAAATAGGGAATCAGCCGCCGGCCCTGCTCCGGCCAGTGGGCCCCCGCCATCGAATCAAACCACACCGTCTGGATCGGGCCGTAGTCGCACACGAGTTCGGCGAGCTGCTTCATCATGTACTGGGTGTAGCGCTCCACGTCGGCGGTCGGCTTCACGATGGTGTCGCGCGGACCGTAGTAGGGGCCGCTGAACGGGAAGAACTCATGATGCCAGTCGGCGATGCAGTAGTAGACCCCGAAGGCGAGGCCGCCGCGGCGGCAGGCGTCGGCGAGCTCGCGCACCACGTCGCGCCCGAACGGCGAGTTCATGATGTTGTACCCGGTCTGCTTGGTGTCCCACAGGCAGAAACCGTCCATGTGTTTCGCGATGAGCACGATGTAGCGCATGCCGGCGGCCTGCGCCATGCGCACCCACTCGTCGCCGTTGAACTTCACCGGATTGAACTTCCGGTAGAGCTGATCGTAGTCGGCCGCGGGCACCTCGCGCCCGCGCGACCAGCCGAGTTCGGTGCCGGCCAGGGTGACGGGACCCCAGTGGATGAAGAGGCCGTACCGGCTCGCGGTGAAAGCCGCCAGCGAGGCCGGGTCGGCCGCCTGCAGGGTCGGATCGGTCGCCGACTCGAGGCCGTGAAAGCCCTCCCCCGGCCCGTGCGCGACCGGCGGCGCGGGGGCATCAGCGGCGCGGGCGGAATTCGGCGTCAGCGCGGAGGACATCGCCATGAGGAGTGCAACCAGCGGCAGTGTTTTCATATTTGGGCGGCAACGGCAAAGGCATTCCTACCACGACCGGGTGGAAAGACGAGCGGCGGAACCGCCTGAAATTGCTTGCGGCAGGCCCCAAAAAAACACCTTGGATGGAAGGATGGAAAAGCGGGTCAGTTTGCGGGACATCGCCGAACGCGCGCACGTGCACTTCACCACGGTGGGGCTGGCCCTGCGCAATGATCCCCGGGTGACGCCGGCGACCGCCGAGCGGATCATGGCGGTCGCCCGCGAGCTGGGCTACACGCACGATGCGATGCTTTCCGCGCTGTCGGCCTACCGTCACCGCAACGCGCACCGCCATGCCGGTGTGATCGGCTGCATCGTCACCTACCCGCCGGAGGAGCTCAAAACCAACGTGACGGAGCGGCAGCTGCTCGAGGGCATCACCCGGTACGCCCATGCCCAGGGCTTCGGCGTCGAGTCGTTCCAGATCAACGCCCCCGACATGACGCCGGCGCGGCTCAACCGCATGCTGCTGACCCGGGGCATCAACGGCCTGATCCTGACCCCGCGCCTGCCCGAGCCCGGCCACATGCCGGACCTGGAATGGGAGCATTTCTCGACCGTGGCCGTCGGCTATTCCATCACCGACCTGCGCGTGCACCGCGCCTGCGTCAACCACGCCCACAACATCCGCCTCGCGATGCGCAAGCTGAACGAGCACGGCTACCGCCGCGTCGGCCTGGTCCTGCCCTACGGCATCTATGAGCGCAGCCTGGGCATCGTGCCGGGCACGTACCTCTCGGAGCAATTCCTGCTCCCGCCGAAGGAGCGGGTCACGCCGCTCATCGACCACACGATCACCAAGGCTTCGCTCGGCCGGTGGCTGCGCAGCCAGCGCATCGATTGCGTGATGCTCAGCGCCTTTCCGCTGGAGATGCTGGGCTGGATCCGCGAGCTGGGTTACCGGGTGCCGGAGGACCTCGGGGTCTGCCTGGGCCAGCTCTACGGCAAGACCGAGGGTCTCGCGGGCATCGACAACCAGATGGATTTGCTGGGCGAGGCGGCCGCGAGCTTCGTCGTGTCGCTGATGCAGCAGAACGAGCGGGGCCTGCCCGCCTACCCGCGCTCGATCAGTGTCGAGGGCCGCTGGGTGGAGCAGTCCACCGTGCGCGCGATGGCGGCCAGGGTGTAGGGCGGGGATTCCTCCTTCGCCTGGCCTACGGAGGACAGGTCCGATCCCCGCCATTTCGGCTCCTGCCAGATTACAATCTTTCTCGTTCTCTTTATCTTTCTCTTTCTCGGCTTGGGATGTCTGCGTGCGATTGCTCCCAGGCGGGGTTTGGAAACCCCGCCCTACATCATAATCGGGGCGCACAAAAAAGGGCCGCGCGTTTTATCGCGCGGCCCTTCGCTTGATCATCCGCTCGGATGATCGGAAACCACAAACAGATCAGAAGCGGAAACCGGTCGTGAGACGGAACTCGAGACCGTTGCTGCGGGTGATGTCGTTGATCTCATTCGTCAGGTTGATCACGTTGAACTGGAAGTCCGTGGGAATGCCCGCGAGCTTCGTGCTGTAGTTCGCGAACAGATCGAGGATGACCTCGGACGGCACCATGATGTTGATCGAAACGTTGTTCTGCAGGCTGTATTCATCCGAGTAGCGCAGGGCGCCACCGACACTCAGGTTGCGGAACGGACCATCGGTGAAGTTGTACTTGCCGATGAAGTTCGCGCGGTGCTCGGGCGACTTCTGCAGGCGGTCGCGCGCGCGCTGGTTGGTCAGCGCACCCGGGGTGGCCGGATTGAGGGTCTTGTCGCTCACCGTCTTCGCCGTGTACTGCCAGGCGTAGTTGGTGATGAGCTGGAACTTCCGGTTCGGGGTCCAGGCGAGGTCAAATTCGATGCCCTCGGCGCGCACCACACCACCGTTGGTGAAGTACTGGACCTGGTTGGCCGCACTGCCGCTCAAGTTACGCGGATCGGAGACGATCTTCACGAAGTCGGCCTGGATGATGCCGTCGCGTTCATCGCTGTACATCGAGAGCGTGCCGGAGAACTCAC
Source organism: Opitutaceae bacterium (assembly GCA_016715765.1). Taxonomy (GTDB): domain Bacteria; phylum Verrucomicrobiota; class Verrucomicrobiia; order Opitutales; family Opitutaceae; genus UBA2377. The sequence goes on along the minus strand of JADJZJ010000006.1, from coordinate 137,585 downwards.
CGTCATTGAAGTCGGTCTTGACGCCCCACTCCATGCCCTTCTCGTTGACGTTATCCAGTTGCACCGGCTTGTCGGTGGGCAGGATGCCGCCGCCCAGGATGCTCAGCTGGTTGGTGAAGCTCACCATTTCGCTGGCCGAGGCGAAGACGTGGACGCCCTTCATGACGGTGAAGATCGCACCGTAGGTGGGGCTGTAGTCGGAACGGCCCGTGTTGATGAGCTCCGAACGGCGCACACCGGCGAGGATGTTCAGCCGGTTATCCATGGCCGAGCCACGGTAGCTGAAGGTCATGGCCTCGAAGTTGCCGATCGAGAGGTTGGTCTGGCGCGGGCCGGAGGCCACCACCTGGTAGATGCCCTGTGCGGGCTTGCCGCTGAACGGGTCATAGTGCTGGTAGGCCGAGGCACCGGTCAGGTCGTAACCGGCGTAGCTCTTGCTGCCCGGCAGCGCCTTGGCGAGGTCGATGGTGACGTTGTCAATGGTGGCCACCGAGCGATCCTTCTCATAACCCAGCGAGAGGAAGTGCTTCATGCCCAGGGCCTCGATCTCGTAGGACATATCGATCTGCTGGGCATCGGAGGAGGCCCAGCGGTGCGGGGTCCAGGAAATGGCCGCGGCGGCATTCATGGCGTTCACGCGACCGTCGGGGCGCAGGCCGGCGACCGGCTGGAACAGCTGGCGGGTGAAGGCCGTGTTGTTGACCATGTGCAGCCAGTGATAGCGGATCGTGAGATTCTCGAACGGCGTGAAGTCGAGCGCGACATCGGTCAGGTGCGAGTTGCCGTCATAGTTGGAGTCCGGACCCTTGGAGAGGTACTTGTCGCCCCGGTCCGAGAAACGCCACCAGTCGATGGTGTTGCCCGTGAAGTAATAGGGGGCGGTGCCGGTCATGCCCATGATGTCGTTCGACCAGTTGGTCATGTAGCTGTTCTGGACGATACCCTGGGTCGAACCGTTGGGGTTGCCCTGCACATAGCCCCAGCGCTCGTTGATCTTGGCGAGGGCCGCGGCGTCATCGGCGAGGCCGTAGGCCGTCTTCATGTAATTGATGATCTGCGGCGTGGGGGTCATCACATTCTGCCAGTACTGGGGATTCATCGCGAGATTCCACTCGAAGGTCGCGTAGGGCAGGTTCTGCTTGGTCGAGGCAAACTCGGCCGTCATCTGGAACTTGTCATTCGGCCGCCAGGTGATGGACGGATCGATGAAGACCAGCTGGTCATGCTCCTGGCCGTCCACGCGGCCGTTCTTGTTCTGGTAGGAACTGATCAGGCGCATCGCCAGGCCGTGATCCTTGCTGATGACGTACTGGGTATCCATCATCGCCTTGTAGAAATCGTAGCTGCCAACGGTCATTCTGAATTCGGTGGCATTGACGAACTGCGGCTTCTTGGTGACGTAGTTCGCCACACCGTTGGGCGTGGAGTTCGTGTAGTACAGGGCCACGGGGCCCTTCGCGATCTCAACGCGGTCCAGGTTGTCCACCGGGATGATCGGCGTCAGCGAGAAGGAACTCGCGAGGCCCAAGCCGTTGTAGAAGATCGGGAGCTGGAAGCTGCGGAGCGTGAAGATGCCGGCCTGGCCGATTTCCGCCTCACCCACCATGACGGTGCTGCTGTAGCGGAAAACTTCCTTGGGCAGCGCCACGCTCATGTCGCGCAGCAGCTCGCCGGAGATGATTTCCACGGACTGCGGGTTCTCGACGATCGGAATTGAAATACGGGACGTCGTCACGGTGCTGCTCTTGCGGTAACCGTAATCCTTCTCGGCCTGAACCTCGAAGGGCGACAGCTTGACGACTTCCGCGGTATCCTTGTCCGTCTCGACCGGAATGGGTTGTTGCACTGCCTGGCCAACCGCGAGGGAGGCTCCGGCAATCACTAACAGATAGACACGGCCCGTGCCGTGCATCGCTGACAGTATGGTTTTGATGCTCATTTTATGGGTAACACTTGAGTGTGCTAGTTCTTAGGGATGCTGACTTGCCTGACAAAGGGGTTGGCGGAGGCCGGGGCGAAGCACCGAAGGTGGCGGCGGACCGGCAGGGGATACTTTATTGGGGGTAGGCTACTGCGAATTTGGGGATACGACTCAGCCGTTGAAACTGGGGATTGGGGGAGTGGCACAGGGTTTGAATAAGAATATTCCCCCCTACAACGCGCCCGATATACTACCCGTAGAATCAGACGGGCGGGAACCGGGACCCGACTTCAGCGCCCGCCGCCGTCGCCCGCTGGTCCTGCGTGGCCTGAATCACGGTGCGCTGCGCCTGCTGCCACTCGAAGATCGAACGCACGGCGGGCCGCGGCCGCTCGCTCTGGCCGGAGGCGCGGATGCGGTTGCCGCGCTCGACGGCGGGTGCAATCGCCCCGCCGGTCAGCTGCCTGACCGGACCGTAGAACCGGTTGTCGATCAATTCGACCCCGATGCAATCCGGCGTGCCGAGATAGATCGCGGCGGGCTCCGGCTCCAGGAGCACAAACACGTTGCCCTGGATGAGATGGTCGAAGCTGGCCGTCCGGGCGACCACGCCCGGTCCGCGGCCGACGACAAAGAGGTTGTGGAGGATGAGCCACGACTCGTTCATGCCGCCCATCCAGAGCCCCGCCTTCGGGGAGGAGATGCTGCAGTTGTAAACCACGTTGCGCGGCCCATTCGGACCGTGGCCGCGGTCCTCGGGCGGCGAGGCCCACATGCCGTTGCCGTAGGCGCCGTCGCGCTGGGTGGATTCCACGATCAGTTCCTCGAAGAGATTCTCATTCGTCCAGCCGGCATGCCACTGCGCATCGCTGCCGTGAAACACGCTCCGGCGGATCACATTGCCCGACGAGCCCCATTGCACGCACGGCCCATGCCGCATGGCATGGGCGGTCACGTTTTCCATCAGGCTGTCGAAGGAATGCTCCCAGCCGATGTAGCCGGAACCGCCGATGTTGTACCACACGCGGTCGAAGACCGCGTCGCGCACCTCGCAACGCTTCGAGTGCGGCATGTAGAGGGACTTGTCCCCCGCCCGGGTCAGCTCGACCCCGCGCACCCAGCACTCCCAGCCGTATTCAAACATGACCCCGTGGATCATCGCCCGCACCTCCTGCTCGAAACCGAGCTCCTCGATCCCGCAATGCAGTTGCGCAACCAGGCGCTGCACCGAGGCGCCGTCAATGACCGGGAACTCCAGGCGCAACGCCTCGCCCAGCCAAACCCGGTTCCCCTCCACCCGCGTGAGCTGGTAATGGTTGGTGCGGATCTGGGCGCCGGGCCGCGCCGACGTGGTGAGCCGGTCCCACCGCGCGGTGGCCGGCGCATTGACCTGGAGGCGATCGCCGGCCGCGAAGCCGTGCCCTGGCGCCAGATCGAGATGCATGTCGCCGCGCCGGCCGTCGGCTGTGAGCGGAATGCGTTCTCCCACCAATCCCCGGCCGGCGAAACCGATCATCGCCAGCGAACCGTAACCGCGCTCCATCGGCCCCGGGGCCGTGTCCAGCCGCACCCGGCGCGTCACCCGGCGCACCGTACCGTCACGGTAGGAGGCGCTGACCGTGAGGTCGGTTGCGCCCGGCCCGGCTGCGGCCACCAGCTCCTGCCCGGCAAAACGGAAAAAGATCTGCGTCTCCCAAAGCCCGGCCCGGGTGATGTGCTGCACACTCCGGCCCGCGGCGGTGACCTCGACGCCGGTCAGACCCTCGGGATCAAGCCACACATAGTAAAAGCTCTGCGGATGGATCTTCCCGTCCGCCGGGATGCCGTGCAATTCCGGCGCCTCGCCCCGCTTTGAAAAGCGCGAGACGAGCCGGGTCTTTTTCGCGCCGGCGCCGCGCAGCACGATGTTGTCGCCCTTGATGAGGACCGGACGGTCCAGGTGGTAGATGCCGGCCGGGATGAAGAGCACCCCACCCTCATCGCGCGCCTCGAGGACGGCCACGGCCCGCTGCAGCGCGGCGGAGTCGTCCTGCCCGTCATCCGGCACGGCCCCGTAGTCGGCTGCGTTATGCGTGTTCGCGCGCACCGGGATCCCGTCCGGGATGCCGACCCGCGTCCAATTCGGATAAACCACCCCGTCAGGTCCGACCACATCGGCCGGCGTCACCCGGTCAATTTCATGCGCCCGGATCCGGTACGTGCCCGCCCACGGCGGCGCGGTGCGGCCGGTCTCAAGGCTCTGGCCTTCGTGGACGCGGGTAAAGTCCAGCAGCGTGTTGCGGTCCCAGTCGGGCGGCCGCATCGCGTACGCGGACTGTTCCGCCACGAGCCGGCCCGACTGATCATAAACCTGCATGAGGCAAAAGAGCGGAAAATCCGCCTCGGGTACGCTGCGGCGCTGCTCATAGGTGATGGCGCCCTCCTGCGGTGCGACGGTGAAATCGAATGCCAGCACCCGGCGCATCCCCACCCGATGGTACGTGCACACTTCCTTGGCCACGGTCCGGCCGTTGAGCAAAATGTCGAACACCCTCCGCGCCGGTTCGCCCATCGCCATCTCGGTGTAGGCCAGGTGCACCCGGTGGGGTTCGGCCTTCAGCCCGGACACGCGCAGGCCGATCTCGCCCGTGCATCCCGTCTGGTAGATCTTCTGCCGATCCTCCGGCGCATCCTCCACCTCCGACTCGTAATGCCGGTGCGTGTAGCGCGGCTCACCCAGGACCGTCACGACCACGGGACGGTCGGCGGGCGTACCGGTCGGCGGCCCCGCCTGCACCAAACCAACCAGACACAACTGTGCAGCCAGGGCCAGCAACCGGGGGTTCATGGCTCAATTCCATCATGGCGGCGCGGTTAAGGCGAACGGACAGACTTTCTACTTGTAGGAGGGGCGCCGACATCCCCGTCCGTAGCGCGGTGCTTTAGCCCGCGCTTGCCCTGCGGCGGCGGCGGAAGGTTCTTACGATCCAGTGCCGGCTGAAGTCCGGCACTACGCGGTGGCGCGGCTGTTGCGCGGGCCAGCCAACTTACCGGTTGACGCTCCAAGCGGCCTGTTATTTAATCACAACGCTTTCTTAATTTTTTATCATATCGCTGCCCCTGCCATATGAATACGACGCTGCCGCGTATTTTCGCCAAAGGTCACGAGCTGGACACTTCGCCCCACGCCTTCGGCGAGTTGCGCCGGTCCGATGACGTGGTGAACGACGTCGCCGCGCTGCGGGAGCGCTTCGCGGCCGACGGCTATCTGTTCATCCCGAATTTTCTGGATCCCGCCCTGGTCCGGGCCGCGCGCGCCGGGATCACCGGGGTCCTGGCGGAAAGAAACCTGCTCGATCCCGCCTATCCCGCGATGGAGGCCGTGAAGCGCGCGGATGCCGACCTGAAGTTTCTCGCCGATCCGCGCCTCGCCGTGGAATTCATGAATTCCATCTCGAAGGCCAACCGGAGCATGCAGCAGCTCCTCTACGCCGGCCGGATCCTGGAGCTCTTCGGCGCCTTCTTCGCCGACGCCGTCCGGCATTTTGATTTCACCTGGGTCCGCACCATGGGCAAGGGCTTCGGGACCGACCCGCATTGCGACACCGTTTACATGGGCCGCGGCAGTTCGCGACTCTGCACCGCCTGGGTGCCCTACGGCGACATCGCCTATGAAATCGGCGGCCTGATGGTGCTGGAAGGTTCCCACCGGCAGACCGCACGCCTGAAAAACTACCTGAGCCGCGACGTGGACACCTACTGCACCAACCGGCCCGAGGCGGAGAAGATCGAATCGGGCCGGATCCCGTGGAAATGGGGCGGCGTGCTCTCCAACAATCCCTCCAGCCTGCGCGAGCATCTCGGCGGCCGGTGGCTGAGCACCGAGTATCGCATGGGCGACATCCTGATTTTCGGCATGACCACCGTGCACGCGAGCCTGGACAACCAGACCGACTTTTTCCGCTTTTCCACCGACACCCGCTATCAGCCGGCCTCGGAACCCGTGGACGAACGCTGGATCGGGGAAAATCCCATCGGCCACGGCCGGGCGGCCAAACGCGGGATGATTTGCTGAGCGCCCGGCGGCCCGCGATCCGGCCGGGTCCCGGCCAAGTCGCTTGAATGGGCGCGCATTCCCCTGCAGGCTCCCGCCGTGACTCCGCGCCAACAAAAAATCCTGGACGTGCTGCAGGCCAAGGGCGCCTGCACCTACCAGGAACTCGAGCAATTGCTGGACGTATCGTCGATGACCGTGCGACGCGACGTCGAGGTCCTCGCCCAGCGCAACGCGCTCATCAAGACCCTCGGCGGGGCGCAGCGCTCGAACGCCCCGCGTTTCCTCTATGAAACGTCGCTGCTGTCGCGCATCGACACCAACCGCGCCGAAAAGGAGGCCATCACGGCCCGCGCCCTGGAGTTCATCCGGCCGGACCAGACGCTTTTCCTCGATGGCAGCAGCACCTGCATCGAGCTCGCCCGCCTGATCGCCAAGGCCGAGCTCGCCCTGAACGTCATCACGAACTCCGCGCTCATCGCCATCGAGGTCGGCCGCACGCCCCACGCCAAGGTGATCTGCCTGGGCGGCGAGTATGATCCGCAGAGCGCCTCCTTTGTCGGCACCCTCGCCGAGGAGGCCTGCGCCAAGTTCTTCGTTGATGCCGCGTTCATGTCCACCAAGGCCTTCGTGGCCGCCGAGGGCACCTACGAGTCCTCCATCGCCACGCTGCGGATCAAGCAGCTGATGGCCGGACGCTGCGCCAAGCTCTACCTGCTCGTGGACAGCTCGAAATTCGAGCAGCGCGCCCTGTGCAAGGTGCTCGACGTGAATGCGATTCACGTGGTCATCACCGACGGCAAGTGCCCGAAAGGCCCGCTCGAGCAGCTGAAGAGCTCCGGCCGCCAGGTCGTGATCGCCAACCCCACGAAAGACCGGCTGTAGGAGCGGCTTTACGCCGCGAGGCTGCGCTCCCGTTCGCGACCAACACCCTTCCGCCTCTCGGCTTTGCAGGGCCGCACCTTGGTGTGTGCCTGGACGCCGCGAAGGCGGTTAATCTTTCCGTATGCGCGAGCATGACAGGCCGAACCAAGGTCCGGCCCTGCAGTAAGACCGGCGCACGCGATTTCCACCTTGGGCCTGTCTGCAGCCATCCCTGCATTTCCTGCATGGTGGCTACGAGCGTGAGCGAGTGGTGGTTCGGCATTCGCCGCGTGCGGTCCACTCGCTCACGCTCGTAGCTACAACACGGCTTCACATGCCTGACCTGCCTTTTTAGCACTTGCCTCATTTGGTAATTATTTTCGTTCTAGTGTAATAATTTACCACCATGGCGCTTTACCCCGTTGCCCAGCTGATTGAACGCGCCCGCGCGGAAAAATATGCCCTGGGCTATTTCGAGAGCTGGAACCTCGATTCGCTGCAGGGCGTGATTGATGCGGCGGAAGCCTCCCGCTCGCCCATCATCATCGGGTTCAACGGCGATTTTCTGAGCCGCCCGGAGCGCCGGTTTCAGGAACGCCTGGAAATGTACGCCGCGCTCGGCAAGGCCGCCGCGGCTTCCGCGACCGTGCCGTGCGGTCTCATCTTCAACGAATGTCCACGCGATGACTGGGTCCGCCGCGCCTGCGACACCGGCTTCAACCTGGTCATGCCGGCCGATCCCAAGGCATCGGCGCCGGACTATCTGGAGCGGGTAAAAAAAATCGTGGCCTATGCGCATCCGCGCGGCGTGGCCGTGGAAGCGGAACTCGGGGAGTTGCCTTGCGGCGCCAGCGGTCACGTGCAGTCTGGCGCGGCCATGACCGACCCTGAGGAGGCCCGGGCCTTTGTGCAGCAAACCGGCGTCGATTTGCTGGCCGTCAGCGTCGGCAACATCCACATTTTGGTCAAAGGCGAGCGCCCCCTCGACCTCGACCGCCTGGAAGCCATCGCCGACAAGGTGAACACGCCGCTCGTCCTGCACGGCGGCACCGGCATTGCGGCCGCCTCGCTCCAGGGCGCCATCGCCCTGGGCGTGGCCAAGGTGAACTATGGCACGTATCTGAAGCAAAGGTACCTCGCCGCGCTGCAGCAGTCGCTCCGGCAAGCCGCGGCGGATCCCCACGCCCTGCTCGGCATCGGCGGCGACCGTGATCTCATGGCCGCGGGCCGGGCGGCCGTGCGGGATGCCGTCAACGAGCGCATCGGTTTGCTGGGTTGCTGCGGCAAGGCCCCATGAATACCCACCGGACCATCGGCTGCGCCGGCATCCTCGTGGAGGACATCTTCTGCGGACCGCTCGCCGCGCTGCCCGCCGCCGGCCAGCTCGCCGCGATCCCCGCCCTGCCGTCGAAGCCCGGCGGTTGCGCCGCCAATGTCGCCATCGATCTCGCCAAACAGGGCCTGAAGACAGATCTCGCCGGCGTGGTCGGCACTGATGCCTCCGCCACCGTGCTGCTCGACGCCTTCCAGCGCCGCCGGATCGGCTGCACGCAACTGCAGCGTTCACCCACCCTGCCGACCAGCCGCACCGTAATCCTGCTGATCAAGGGCGAGGACCGCCGCTACCTGCATGTCTTCGGCGCCAACGCGGAATTTTCCGCCGCGCACCTGCCGCGCGCCTGGCTGCAAACCCTCGGCACCCTTTATATCGGCGGCCTGTTCGTGCTGCCGGGTTTGAATTGCCGGGAACTCGCCGGCGTGCTGCACGAATGCCGGACGCTGGGCGTGCGCACCGTGGTTGATGTCGTCGTGCCCGAAGGCTGCCCGACCCACACGCTCAAGGATCTCGATCTCGTGCTGGCCGCCACGGACTATTTTCTCCCCAACGACGATGAGGCGCGCCGCCTCACCGGCCTGGACACGGTCGAAGCCCAGCTGTCAGCCCTGCTGAAGCTGGGGGCCAAAAACGTGATCATCACCCGCGGCGGCGCCGGCGCGGTCGCGGGGAGCGGGGACCGGCGCTGGACCTGCGGCAGCTACGCGATGGACGCCCTCGACCCCTCCGGCGCGGGCGATGCCTTTGCGAGCGGCATCCTCACGGGCATCGCGCACGGCTGGGCGATGCCGGCCATGCTCGAATTCGCCTCCGCCCTCGGCGCCTCGGCCACGCGCGCCATCGGCACGACCGACGGCGTGTTCACTTTCGACGAGGCGCGGCAGTTCGTGAAAGCAAACCCGCTGCCGATTCAAACCACCACCCTCAGGACATGAGCGAAACGGCGACCCCCATCACGATGCCCGACCTGGCCACCACCGGCTCCGCCGTGCGGATCCTGCGCTGGCTGGTCAAGCCGGGCGAAGCCGTCACGCGCGGACAGCCGCTGCTGGAAGTGGAAACCGACAAGGCGGCGATGGAGGTTGAATCCATCGTCACCGGCACGCTCGTCTCGACCCATTTTGCCGAGGGCGACGAAGTCTCCGCCGGCACCGTGATGGCCATGGTCAACACCGCCTCGCCCGCAGCCCCCTCACCCGGACGCGTTCCGGCCCCAGCCCAGTCCGCCGCACCGGTGAGCGCATCGCCGAAGCCCGCCAACGCCCCCACGGGGATGTTCGCGCGCAACCGGGCGAAAGCCGCCGCCCAAACCCCGCCCGCCGATGCGGCCAGGACGCCGCGACCAATCCTGAGTCCCGCCCAGCTAGTCGCTGCCCGGCGCCTGCAGCAGAGCAAGCAGACCATCCCGCACTTTTATCTCCAACTCGGCGCCAACGCCGGGTCCATGCTCGCGCAGCGGCAGGCCGCCCTCCCGGAAAAGCCGGTCTGGGATGCGTTCTTCGTCCGGGCCGTCGCCGTGGCGCTGCAACAGTACGACCGGTTTTGCTACCGCTTCGAGGACGGCGCTCTGGTGCCGCAGAATTCCGACTCCATTGGCGTGGCCGTGGATATCGCGGACGACCTGCGCGTGATCTACATCGCCGGGGCGGCAACCAGGACCGTCGCGCAGATCTCCGCCGAAATCCGCGCCGCCGCGGAAAAGTTGCGCCGGGGCGAACCTCTGCCGCAGGCGTCGCAGTCCGGCGGGGCGGTCACGGTCACGAATCTGGGTGCCACCGGCGTGGAGGCCTTCGGCGCCATCATCAATCCGCCCGAGGCCGCCATCCTCGCCATCGGCGCCGTCGCCCCGCAGCTGGTGCCCGTTGACGGCCAGGCTGTCGTCCAGCACCGGGTGCAGCTCACGCTCTCCGCCGATCACCGCGTGGTGAACGGCAAATACGCGGCCGGGTTCCTGGCTGCCATCGTCAGGGAAATCGAAAAGCCATGAATGGTGCTTCCGCCGCAAATCCCCCCGCCCTTCCGGATCCCCAGGACCGGGATTTTCTCCTCGGCCTCTACGGCACGATGGTGCTCATCCGCGAATTTGAGGAGCGCGTGAAGTTCCTGTTCCTCGAGGGCACGATGCCCGGCACCATCCACCAATGCCAGGGCCAGGAAGCGACCGCCACCGGCGTCTGCGCCGCCCTGCACGCCGACGACTGGATCACGTCCACCTTCCGCGGCCACGGTCACGCGCTCGCCAAAGGCCTCACGGTGCAGGAAATGCTCGACGAGCTCTTCGGCGCCACCACCGGCTGCTGCAAGGGCAAGGGCGGCTCCATGCACATGGGCAATATGGCCAAGGGCATGGTGCCCGGCATCGCCATCGTCGCCGGCGGCATCCCGCTCGCCGCGGGCATGGCGCTGGCCTTCAAGATGCAGCGCACCCAGCAGGTCGTCGCGTGCTTCTTCGGCGACGGCGCCGTGGCCGAGGGCGCGTTCCACGAGGGCGTGAACATGGCCGCGATCTGGCAATTGCCGGTCGTGTTCGTCTGCGAAAACAACCTCTACGGCGCCTCCACGCGCATCGACAAGGTCATGAAGAACCCGCGCATTTCCGATCGCGCCGCCGCCTACGGTTTCCAGGGCGAGACCGTTGACGGCAACGATGTGCTCGCGGTGCACGCCGCCGCCCGGCGCGCCGCCGAGGCCTGCCGCACCGGCCAGGGCCCCGTCCTCCTCGAACTGCTCACCTACCGCCGCACCGGCCACTCGCGCCGGGACGCCTGCCACTATCAGGCGAAGGACGAGCGCGAGGCCTGGTTCTCCCGCGACCCCATCACCCGTTTCGCCACCCAGCTCCTCGCCCGCGGCGACATCACGCCAGCCGATCTTGACGCGATCAAGGCGCGCATCGACTCGCAGATCACCCAAGGCGTCGAGCTCGCCAAGCAGGCCCCGCAGCCCACGCTCGCCGACCTGACCACCGACGTCTTCGCCTGACCCCTCCCACCGTGCCCGCCCTGTCCGACCAGGAAAAAGCCGCCGCCGCCGCGCAGTATGAGCGCGACGGTTTCTTCATCGCCCCGCCTGTGATACCCGCGGATCTCCTCGCCCGCGTGCGCCTGCGCATCGCCGCCGTTTACGCCGGCGAATACGAGACCGGCCTCGCGCCGGTGGGCAACCCCCATTGTTCCAGGGAGCCGCCGACTTCGCTCGTGAAGCTCGACAACGCCCACCGCTCGGACCGCACGATTCTCGAGCTGGTCAGCCATCCTGCCATCGGCCAGTGGGCCGCCGCCCTCACCGGCGCACGGATGATCCAGGTCTTCGCCTCGCAGCTGCTCATCAAGCCGCCCGGCGGCCAGGACACCGGCAGCGTCGGCTGGCACCAGGACCAGGAATATTGGGACTCCGCGCTGGAGGGCGAACTCTTCACCGCCTGGGTCGCGATCAGTGATGTGACCGCCGAATCCGGACCGATGCGCTTCGTGCTCGGCTCGCATCACTGGGGCCTGCTCAAGGCCGGCGATTTCTTCAGCGGCAAACTCGAGGCGCTCAAGCAGCGTATCCTGGAAAAAAGCGGCGGCCACGCCTGGCGCGAATCGGCCGCGGTGCTCGCCCCCGGCGCGCTGAGTTTTCACCACCGCCTCACCGTCCACGGCAGCGGCCCCAACGTCGCCGCCGGCCCGCGCGTGAGCTTTGCCATCCATCTCCGCACCGAAAAATCCGGCCTCCGCGCCGGCACCCGCTGGCAGGACGCCGGCTATCTGCACGACTTCAACGACCCCGTCGGCAGCCCCGTCATCCACCGCGCCTGACTTTACCATCCTATGAAACGACAAGGCATAGCCGAAGCCCTCCGTGATGGCATCGCCGAGGAAATGACCCGCGATGAGCGCGTCTTCTGCATCGGCGAGGACATCGGCGTCCCCGGCGGCTGGGGCGGGGCGTTCACCGTCACGCTCGGGCTGGCCGAGAAATTTCCCGGCCGCATCATCGACACGCCCATCGCCGAGCTCGGCTTCACCGGCATGGCCGTGGGCGCCGCGATGATGGGCATGCGTCCCATCGCCGACATGCAATACGGCGACTTCCTGTTCCTCGCGAGCGACCAGCTCATCAACAACGCCGCCAAGATGCGCTACATGTCCGGCGGCACCGTCAAGGTCCCGATGGTCATGCGTGCACCCATCGGCGCCACCGGCCGCGGATCGCAGCACGCGCAGAGCATGGAGCGCTATTTCACCGGCGTGCCCGGGCTCAAGGTCGTCGCCGTCTCCACCGCCTACGACGCCAAGGGCATGCTCAAGGCCGCCGTGCGCGACGACAACCCCGTGATGATTTTCGAGCACAAGCTTCTCTACGGCTCGAAGGGGGCGCGCGCCGAGCCCGGCGCCGTCGACGCCACCAGCGAAATTCCCGACGGCGACTACACCGTCCCGCTGGACCGCGCCGCGGTGCGCCGCCCCGGCACCGACGTCACGGTGCTGGGCTGGCTGCTCATGGCCCATTTCGCGGCCGCCGCGGCCGGGACCCTCGCCGCGGAGGGAATCAGCGCCGAAGTCATTGATGTGCGCAGTCTTTCGCCCATTGATTACGAGACCATCGGCGAGTCCGTGCGCAAGACCGGCCGGGTTGTCATCGTCGAGGAAGGCCCCAAGACCGGCGGCGTGAGCGCCGAGATCTGCGCCGGGATCATGGAGCGCTTCGGCGACCACCTGCAGGCGCCGGTCGTCCGCGTGGCGTCCGCCGACGTGCCGGTGCCGTTCACGCCCATCCTGGAAAACGCCTACCGCCCGGACGCCGCGCGCATCGCCCAGGCGTGCCGCGACCTCGCCGGCCGCTGACCGGACCACCGCCTTTCACCCCCACCCAACATGATCACCGCCCAGCAACAGGACACTTACCGCCGGCAGGCGACGGAGCTTTTTTCCACCCGCGCCGGCCTGATCATCACCCCCGAGGAAAAGAACCGGATTGAAATCGCCGATTTCGGTCTCGGTGACTTTGAGCGAACCGGCCTCGCCGTGCTGGTCTACGTCAACACCGAGCGCTGCTGCGCCAAGGAACTCGCGATGCTGCCGCGCCAGACCTGCCCCGAGCATGTGCACCCGCCGGTCGGCGCCGATCCCGGCAAGGAGGAGACCTTCCGCTGCCGCTGGGGCCGGGTCTACCTGTACATCGAGGGCCCGCCGCCGGCGCGCGTGTCCGTCTGGCCGCCGGCCGGCCGGGAAAAAACCTACACCGTGTGGCACGAGATCGAGTTGAATCCCGGCGACCAGTACACGCTGCGCCCGGGCCTGAAGCACTGGTTCCAGGCCGGGGACCAGGGGGCCGTGGTCTCGGAATTCTCCACGCACAGCACGGACGAGCACGATATCTTCACGGACCCGGAGATCCAGCGTTTCACGAAGTTGAAGCCCTAGATTGGAGCCTGCTGGCAGGCGATGATCGATGTAGGGCTGGACCTTGGTCCAGCCGCGAATGTTGCACGAGCTTCGCAGCGTAATCAGGCTGCACCAAGGTGCAGCCCTACAGGTCGAAGAGGCCCTCCCTTCGCCTGCCAGCAGGCTCCTACCTACGGCCGTCTTTTCTACTTGTAGGAAAGCTGCGCTCCAGAATCCCCTTGGAGAACGGGCGGCCATGCCTGATTCTCTGCGCACCCGATGGAAAAACACGTGACGTTGCGCGACATCGCCAAGGTCACCGGCGTACATTTTACGACGGTGGGGCTCGCCCTGCGCAACGATCCGCATGTGAACCAGGTGACCGCGGAACGGGTCCGGGAAACCGCCCGGCAGCTGGGCTACAAGCACAACGCCATGCTGTCGGCGCTTTCCTCCTACCGGCGCGGCGAAAGCCGCCGGTTCGCCGGCGTGCTCGCCTACGTGCTGAATTACAATCCCGCCCTTTATGAGGGGAACGTGGCCGAGGCGACCCTGCGCAGCGCGGTGACCGCCTATGCCGGGGCCCAGGGGTTTTCCGTCGAGTCCTTCCAGGTCACCGATCCCGAAATGACCGGCCGGCAGCTCAGCCGGATTCTGCGCGCCCGCGGCATCCAGGGCGTGATGCTGCCGCCCCGGCTGCCCGTGCCGGGGCCGATCTCCGACCTCGAATGGCCGCACTTCTCCACGGTGGCGGTGGGTTACTCCATCACGAACGTCGCCGCGCACCGGGTCACCATCCATCACGCGTACAACATGCGGCTGTGCCTGCGAAAACTGCGGGAGCGGGGTTACAAGCGCATCGGACTCGTGCTGCACCAGGATTTTTCCGAGCGCAGCCTCGGCATCATGCTCGGGGCCTATCTGGCCGAGCAATACTCGCAGCCCGCCGCCCACAATGTGCCGCCGCTCTACGCCAAGGCCGTGACCAAGCAGGCCCTGAGCCGGTGGCTGAAGACGCAGCGCGTCGATTGCGTGGTCCTGCCGGGCTATCCGCTCGATGTCTACGACTGGATCAAGGAACTCGGGTACACCGTGCCCGACGAGATGGGCATCGCGCTGATCTCCCGGTTCGGCCAGTCCGACCACATCGCGGGCATCGATGAGCAGAACGACCTGCTCGGCGTCGCGGCGGGCAAGTGTCTCGTCTCGCTGCTCCAGCACAACGAGCTCGGCCTCCCCGAATACCCGGTCTACACCATGGTCGAGGGCCGCTGGGTGGACCGGCCGACCGTGCGGCCGGTGGTTGTACCCATGCCCGCCTGATTGCGGGCCGGGATACGAAGGAGTGCCTGAAATGAGGCGGTTTTCCTGTAGGAGCGGCTTTAGGCCGCGATTGGGAGCGCAACATCGCGGCCTAAAGCCGCTCCTACAACCAGGCCTCACCGCGGCAGACAGGCGGAAAACCTGATTTGAAGACGCACCCCGGTTGTCTCAATCCGCCACCGCCCAGAGCGAATTCTGTGCCCCGACGCGGTGCACGCCACTGTAGTGATGCACGGCGACCGGCAGGCCCGCCAGCGGAGTCGGTTGGCTGACCAGAAACTCCGCCCAGTCGCCACCGAGGTGGGCGACATAGGCGAGGTGAAAATGCTCGATCAGGTTTTTTCCCGTCGGCTCGCCGAAAAACAGCACCGGCCCGGTGTCCACCTGGTAGTAATGATGCCGCTCGCTGTAGTTCACCGTCTTGACCGGATACTCCAGTATCACTTGCCCATCGGCGATGGCGCAGGTCGTGCGGGCCACGACCGGGCGGTCGCTGTTCAAGGTCTCAATGACCGAGGCAATGGTCGCCAAAGGGTGGGCGGTGCAACGCCGGACCGCCAGCGACTGGGTTTCAAACGCCGCCGCCGGATCGACGCACTGCCGTTCCGGCTGCACGCCGAGGCTCGGCGGATGCAGCATGACCCCCTTGTCCACCCGGTCCCAACGCTTGATGATCAGGAACTGGCCGGCGCCGGCCACGGCGCACATGTCCGCATTGGGCTCCATCCAGACGTCGCGCTCGACAAAAACCTGCTCGGTCTTGCACGAGGCCCCGAGTCCAAACTCCTGCCGAAGGCCGCCGCGCACCACCGTCGCCAAGCATTCGAGCGGCATGCGCACATTGTTCAGCGTGGTGGGCGGCTCGCGCGAGACCGTGAGCATTTTCCGCTTGGTCGTATCGTGCCGCCACCGGATGAAGGAACGCGCAAAATCACAGACCTGGGACCGGGAAGGAGGCTGGTTCATTATTTTTGTGAATCACCTGAAGATGTGACGCGGCCATGCCTCCGGACGGGCGGTTTGGCGTGCGCCTGCCGTTCGCGGCCCGTCCGGCCTGCCCTCCGTAGTCCGGGCGAAGGAGGGAGGCCGGACCCTACCACGGAGGCAATACACCGTGTCTGGTGTCACTGCTTTGGGTGATCTTCTATAGGTACCGTTCAAGGCAGCTGCCACCCGGTCAACTTCAAAGGCCGCGGTGTAACCGATGACGTTTTTGCCGGCGACCTTGATCCGGATGTACTTGCCCTTGAGCGCGTCGAGGTTCGCGTGGTGCTTCCACACGATTTCCTGCCGCAGGTGGTCGCCCGTGACAGGCACGCTCTCGGCCAATGTGAAGCCCTCGTAATCGTTGCCATAGCCCGGACGCTTGATCGAAACCGTCACCTCGCCGCGACAGACGAAATTCAGGAAGAGGCGGCCGCCGGGACATTTGAAGGGCAGCGTGACGAAGTAGCCGTCGTGTTCAGTCTGCTGGCCGACCAGGCGATCCTTCCGGAAGGTCGCATACGCCAGCGAAGGACGCTGCGCCGGGTTGCCGCCGGTATCGGCCGCGTCGTGCCGGTCGGCCGAGGCGTAGTAGTAATAGCGGTATTCGTCCCCGACCAGGATCGGCTCCGCCAGCCCGACATAGGCACCGCCGCTATCATAGGTCCCCGGCGCGCCGGGCGACAGGAGATGCGGCCGCGACGGCATCCGCCGCCAGTTGATATTGTCGCCGCTCTCGATCAGCTCGACCCAGGTCGTCTGCGTCGAGAGATCGTACAGGTTGAGGAAGCCCAGCGTGCGGCCGCCCAGGGTGAACGCGGACTGGTTGTAGAAATTGGTGCCCTCATTGTCGCCGTGGTCGGGTGTGAAGATCCACTGCGGCTCGGACCAGTTCCTGAAGTCGTCGCTGTAGGTGAGCATCCGGCTGCGGTTGCCGGCATGCCGGTCCTTCAGAAAGGCGTAGTAGCGGCCGGTGCGCTTGTCCTGCCAGATGGATGACGCGTCCTGCGAGGGCAGCACGGTGCCGGTGAACGTCCAGCGCAGGCCGTCCGGCGACACGAACAGGCAGACCCCGGTGAGGTCGTGGTCCTTCGTGTCGATGTGGAACATCGACATCTTGTAGCGTCGCGCCGGATCCGGCTCGATCAGGTCCTCGATCACCGTGCTGGCATCGTTGTAGTAGGAGGCCCACGCGAAGATGATGTTGTTGCCGGGGAACTGGTCCTGAAAATACAGGTTCAGCGCGGGGCGCCGCCACGTGAGGCCGTCGTCGGACTCGGCGTAGCAGACGACGCAGTGGTTCTTCCCCTGCATGGAATTGTCCACGAGGACCGCGCCCTCCTGCGCCCCCGGAAAATCCGTGTTGTAGAAAAACTTGAATTTCCCGTCCACCTGCGAGCGGATGACACTGCCCCAGTTGATCCCGCCGCCACCCTCCCAGGGCATCGACGCGGTCATCACCGGATTGCCGGCCGGCTTTTTCAGCAGCTCGAAGCGGTCGTAGCAGTTCTTCTGCTCCGTGATGTTGCCGGGGCTGAAGAGCACCTCGCGCAAAACGCCACTCGTCGGAACCGCCGCAGCCGGCGAGGCGGGCGCGGGTGCACCCGCCGCCGTGAGCTTGAAATTCGCCAGCGGGAGCGCGGCGGCCAGGAGCGACGTGTTCTGCAAGAAGGTGCGGCGGGTGGATTTCATGGGGGCGCGGATTACATATGCCTGGCACGATGCTTCACGTAGGCCGCGTGCAGGGCATCGGTGCCGGGCGCGCCGATGTTCACGAGGCTGCTGCGCTGGTTCATCAGGCCCTGATACTGGTAGATGATGAGCTTGTCGGCAATCGGCGCCGCGACGCCCATCTGGCGCTCTAGCCGCTCGAACTCGCAGGGCGTGCAGACGCGGCGGCCGTCGGGACGCTTCTCGGTGTATTCAAAGACCTCGCAGTTCACCCACATCTGCTGGCCGAGCTTCTCGTGCAGCGGCTTGATGAGGCTGTAGCCCTCGGCGGCCACGTAGAAATTGAGGTTCTTGTACACCTTTTCGAACCCGGCGTGATCCTGGTAGGCGAAGATGTCGACGTTCAACTGCTCCAACTGCCGCTGCAGCGGGTCCAGTTGCTCGGGGCGCGGCTTCTTCAGGTTGGCCGGGGACATCATGAGCTTCGCCTCCCCCACGCGCTCCCGGATGCTCTTCACGAACCGGGCGGTCTTGTCGCAGTCATCCTGCGCGAACAGCCCGCCTTCCTTGATGCCGTGCGCCTCGGCGGTGATGTAGAAGCCCTTCAGCGCCTGGTAACCGCCATATTTTTCGCGGAGGTCCTCCGCCATGCAGCCGAGCCAGGCGTCATGTTCGGGCGACAGGTCGGGATTGGCGTTGAGTGAATAGCGGCCGAAGGCGCCCAAGCCCAGATAGACCCCCATGCCGCGCCGGTCCGCGGCGCGGACGATCGCCCCCACGGGATCCGCGCAGGGCATCGGCAGCTGGATGCCCACGGTCCTGCGGTTCGCGGGATAGAGCGGCCGGCCCCAGATCGCGCAATTGATGATGATCACGGTATCGAGCCCGATCGCGTGCATGTCGCCCACGATGGCGTCCCAGTTCTCGTCCCGCCATTCGCGGCACTCGTCCACCCAGTATTGGGCGTCCCAGTTGTTGACATGCTGGATGTCGATGAAACTGCCGGTGATGAGTGGTTTTTTCATGGGGAAATCGGGGCGGCGGCGGACTCGTCCCGCGGCCGGACCAGCAGGAGCATCGCCGCGCACAGCACCATGCCGGCGGCGCCGGCCATGAACAGGAGGCTGACATCAATCCGGGCGTCGCGCAACGCCCCGCCGGCATAGGTGGTGAGCCCGCCGACGGCGCAGGCGAAGAGGTTCAGCACGCCGAAGCCGGTCGCGATATAGCGCGGATCCAGGATCAGGCAGAGAATCGGCATCATCTCCGCACTCGCGAACGCGATGGTCAGGCCGTAGAGCACGAGCCCGGCGATCGCCACGGGCAGCACGGAGGTGGTTGATACGAGCAGGATCGCGGGGACCGAAAGGGCCAGGCCGATGGCCGTGACATGGAGGCAGGCGCGGCGGTTGGTGCGGCTCCACCGGTCGGACCACGCGCCGCCGACGGCGAGTCCGATGAGCGATGCCACGTTCACATACACGGTCGCGATGAGCCCGGCCTCGCCCTGCGCCAGCTGGAAATGCTCCTGCAGGTAGGTGGGCATCCAGCCGATCACCATCCAGGCGGCGACCCCCAGCAGGCCCCAGTAGACGAAGGCCAGGATGAAGGACCGGCTGCCAAACAGGCTCCGGATCGCCGCACCCAAGCGGACACCGGGCCGCGCGGTGGCGGGCACGTCCGCCGCCCCGGCGCGTTCGGGCGCGTCCCGCAGCAGGGCAAGCAGCACCACGGCGAAACCGATGCCAATCAGGCCGAAGAGCGAGAAGGCGAGGCTCCAGTGGTGCCGTTCGGCGATCCAGCCGCCCAAACCGCCCATCGCCCCGCCGATCATCACGCCGCCCAGCAAAATGCCCGTGGCCAGCGATCGCGTCGTCCCGCGGTGATAGTCGGCCACGAGCGCGAGCGCCGCCGGCAGGAAGCAGGCCTCGCTGATGCCCATCAGCAGCCGCGTCGCCAGGAGCTGCTCATAGGTCTTCGCATGCGCGGTCAGCCAGGTGATGAGCGACCAGACAAAGAGACTGCCGATGATGACGCGCGAACGGTTGAAGCGATCCGCCAGGTAGCCGGCGAACGGACTCAGGACCGCGTAGACCACCAGAAAGGCCGTGGTCAGCAGGCCGAACTGCGCCTCGGTCATCGGAATCGATTCCTTCAGCGAGCCGCGCATGGTCGTGATCATCACGCGGTCGAGATAGTTCAGGCACCCGACCACCCAGAGCAGTCCCACGATCAGCCACGCCCGGGGGGGCAGTTTGAGGTCAACGGTCATGGGGTGTGGGGTGTGGATGGCGGCATCATCCCGGCAGGGGCTGCGGAGAGAATGGGTGGGCGCTCGGACCAACAAGATTGATGGCGCATGCTTTCAGGTCCGGGTGGCAACGGGAACCATGGAATTATTCTAGCAGTAGCTTCGGGTGTATTTGGGAAATCCTGATTGTCATTCTGAGCGGAGCGAAGAATCCAGTGTGCGCTTATCGAAGCCCTCGAGTGTCATTCACTGGATTCTTCACTGCGTTCAGAATGACAAGTCGGGTGGAATAGGTCTGAAGCTAATCCCTTATCGGGAAAATCCGCGCCCGCCAGCAGGCTGCCTACCGCTGCCGCTTCGACACTTCCAGATCGGAAAACCGGCACTCCCTTCGGCCGGCAAAAGGGGCCACGCCGCCTGGCGTGGCCCCGGGAAACCTGCAAACCGGACATCAGAAGGAAACCGTTACAATTTGAACCCGACCGAAATCCGGGCCTCGAAGCCGTCGCCGCGGGTCAGGTCGTTGATCTGGTCGGTGACGTTGATCAGGTTGAGGGTGATCTCGGTCGGCGTGTTCATGAACTTGGTGCGATAGGTGCCAAACAGGTCGATGATCGTTTCCGCCGGCACGATGAGGTCCATCGTCGGACTGTCGGTCATGTTGTATTCGGCGGAATACCGGATGGCACTGCCCAGGCTGACGTTGTTGAGGAAGCCGCTGGTGAAGTTGTACTTCGTGATCAGGTTGGTCTTCCACAGCGGATTCTTCTGCGGGCGGCGCAGGAGCGCCTTGATGTAAGTGGTCAGATACGGCTTGCTCAAGTCCAGGGCCGGATCGCTGACCACCTTGGCCTCGTATTCGTAGTTGAAATTCAGGATGCCCTGGAAATTCCGGTTCGGCGTCCAGGCAATGTCACCGTCAATGCCCTTCACCTGCACCACGCCGCCGTTCTGTCTCCAGGTGACGCGGTTGTTCGGGTTGGGATCGTTGAGGCGGGGCTCCGCGATGTTCTTGGCGTAGTCGCTGCGGATGATGCCGTCGCGCTGGTCAAAGTAGTGCGAGACGCTGCCGGCGAGCATGTTGTCCTTCCAGTTGGTCTTCACGCCAAACTCGGTGCCGTTGCCCTTTTCATAGTTGAGCTGCTTGCGGTTCGCCAGCTCCGCCGGGGTCATGCCGGGGCCCTCGATGGTGTAGTTGTTGCCGAACACGAAGTTCTGCCCCTTCGAGGCAAAGACCCGGAACCCGGGCAGCACCTCATAGACGGCGCCGACGGACCACGTGTCGTGCGTGAATCCCGTCTGCTTCTGCTTCACCCGGCGTCCGCCCATCAGGAAGTTGAGCTTGTCCTCCAATGCCGAGGCCCGGTACGTCGCATAGAAATCCTTGAAGTCCGAGTTCGACCGCGAGGTCACCCGCGGGGCGCTGCCGATGATCGGCCACATGCTGGGGACGGGTTTGCCGCCGAACGGATCGTACCACTGGTAGACGGCGACGCCGGTCAGCGGGTTGCCCAGTTCATCCACGCCCGCGGTCGCCTTCGTGTAGTCGATCGTGACGTTGCCGTTGGTTCCCTTCGAACGGCGCATTTCCGCCCCGAGGAGGACCTGGTGCTTGAGGCCGGCGAACTCGGCGTCGAACACGCCGTCCAGGGTCTGCACGTCCGAATACGCCGAGCGCACCCCGTTGGTGGCGGCGTCAATATACTGCACGTTGAGCGTGGGCACCCGGCCGTCGGCGCGGAGGCCGCCGTTGGTGAGGACGAGATGCCGCACGAAGTTCGCGGCGGTGTCCATCCGGGTCCAATGGTACTTCAGCGAGAAGTGCTCGATCGGGGTGAACGTCATGCTGGCATCGTAAACCTTCGTCTCGCCGTCCTGGTTGCCCAGCGAAACCTGCATCTTGTCGCCGTCGGGCGAGTAACGGTTCCAATTGATCGTATCGCCGGTGAACTGGAAGGGCTGCAGTCCGGTCCGCTCCAGCGTGTCGGCCGTCCAGTTCACGAGGAAGGCGTTCCACTGCAGGTTGCGGCCGTAGCGTTCCTCCACCTTGGCCTTCGCCAGCGCGTCCGTGGCCAGGCCGTACTTCGTCTTCATGAAGTTCAGGATGTCCTGGCTGGGATTGGTGAGGTCCTGGTAGAATTGCGGATTGAGCGCGAAGTCGCGCGCGAAGGTGCCGTAGGGAATCTTCTGCTTGGTGTAGTTGATCTCCGCCTCGAACTGGAATTTCGAGTTGGGCCGGTAGACGAACGACGGGGCGATGAACATTTCCTGCCGGTCCTGGCCGTTGACGCGGCCGGTGCGGCTGTAGAACGAGCTGATGAGGCGCCAGGCCATCTTGGGATTGAAGACGCCCTGCATGTCCAGCACGGCCTTGTTGTAGCGGAGCGTGCCCGCGGTCAGCTGCACCGAGGCCGCCGTGGTGAACTGCGGCTTCTTCGTGATGTAGTTGGCCACGCCGTTCGGGGTCGAGTTGCCGTAGAACAGTCCCTGCGCGCCCTTGGCGATTTCCACGCGGTCGATGTTGTCCATGACCAGGTAGGGGGTCAGGCCGCCCGCGCTGGAAAAGCCCACGCCGTTGAAATACCGGGGCAGCTGGAATCCGCGCATGGTGACGATGCCGGCCTGGCCGACCTCGTTCTCACCCACGGTCACGCTCGCGGAGTAACGGAAGACATGGTAATCCTCGGTCACGCCGAAATCCTTGAGCAGCTCACCGGAGATGACTTCGATCGCCAGCGGCTCCGTGAGGATGGGCACGCCGACGCGCGAAGTGGTGACGGTGCTGAGCTTGCGGTAGCCGAGATCGTTGTCCGCCGAGACATGAAACGGACTGAGGATCACGGGCTCGCTGTTGCTGTCGGGCGCAGCGGCCTGATTGGCCGCGGTCGTCTGGGCACTGAGCAGGGCGGCCGCGCCGAGCCAGAGGCTGGCGCACGCTGCCGCATGCTGGATGGATTTGGTGTTCATGGTGGGATGGTGCGACGGAACTGGGGAGACTGAGGGTGGGGTAAGGCCGTGCGATGGGCGTTCGGACGAGCGACGCTAATGCCCAGTCGTCCGCCTCACCGGCAAACGATGCGTATCGCTACCTGTAGGTATGCGACCGGGCGCGGAGGGCCGGCGACGGCCACCGCCTACAGGTAGGCGCAGAGTTCCGTCGCCGCGCGCCCGTCGCGTCACCAAGGAATTTCCGCCCGCAACTCGCTCCGCCCGCCCGCCCCGCTTTCTTTCGGATATTGCCGGTCCCTCCCATTGCCTCTGACCATTCCGCTCCACTTGCCGCCGTCCAACCGTATCCACCATGTCCTCACCTGACCTCCTCGCGGATCTGCAGCTCGAAACCCTGCCCTACCCGCTGGCGGTCGCGGCCCGGGATGAACTGATCGGCCTGCTGCGCACGGAATGGACCGCCACCGATTACGACTGGCTTGAGGCGATGCGGGGCGATTTCAGCGGGCAGCTGGCCATCCACTCGGTGGTGGCCCGCCGCCAGGGCGTGCCGCTCGCCACCGCCACCGTCCATTTCGCCCGTCGCCAGCCGGAAGTCGCCGTGATCGGCAATGTCCTCACCCTGCGCCAGCATCGCGACCAGGGCCTGGCCGGCCGGGTGATCGAGGTGGCGCTGCAACTCGCCCGGAACGCCGGCTGCAAGGTCTGCCTGCTCGGCACCGCGCGCAATCCGCACAACGTCTACATGCACCACGGCTTCGCGTGGGAGAACGGGACGGTCATGCGCCGCCATTTCGAGGCCGCGGATTTCGAGCGGCAATGCTTCGCCCCCGGCCAGCCGGCCGGCATCCGCACCGCGCACTGGGGTGATCTGCCGGGCGTGGCCCTGCTGGCGGCCCAGCCCGTCGCCACGATCTGCCTCGATTATCCGCGCGGACTTTTTTCGGGCCGCCATCTCGCGGCCGAGCGCTGCCTCTCGAATTTCCCCGTGCTCTGGTACGACACCTCCGCCCGCGGCGGCCTGCTGGCCGTGCTGGCCGGTCCGGAGAACAGCCGGGTCTTCGGCTTCGGCAACGTGACCCTGCCCGCCAACGGCACCCACCCCAAATCCGCGACGATCGATTTCGCCGCGCACGACCACTACGTGTCGCACCTGCCCGCCCTGCTCACGCATCTGCTCGACGCCTGCCGCGGGCGGGAGATCCAGCAGGTCGGGGCAATGGTCGCCGCCGGCGACGAGGCGAAACTCGCGTGCCTGCACGTCGCCGGCTTCACCGTCACCGCCCGCCTGCCCGCCGCCTTGAAGCTGAACGGCGGCCCGATGGACGTGATCCAGCTTGGGCGGGCGCTGTAGCCGCAACTGCGGGGATAAGCGCGAACGCGCTACTGTAGGAGCGGCTTTATGCCGCGATTGAGAACGCAACATCGCGGCATAAAGCCGCTCCTACAGTCAGACGCCTGACCGGGCCTCAGCGGCGGATCCAGTTGCCGTCGGGGCGCGTCCTGGTCTCGGGCGGACGGGGCCAGCCGAACATCTTCAGGTCCACCGCGCTGCTGCGGCCCGCCATGCGCGCGGCCAGGTGACCGCCCACGGCGGCGGCGCTGGCAAAACCGTTGCCGCTCCAGCCGCAGTTGCACCAGAAGCCGCCCACCCCGCCGATGTTGCCGATGATCGGATGCGCGTCCGGCGTCATGTCGTAGATCGCCGCGAACCCGCCGGCAAAAATCCCGCGCTGCATCGAGCGGAAGCGCTTCTTCAGGTCCCCGCGCAGGGTCTGCAATTTGGCGGCAGTGATGGTCTCGTCGTAGTCATCCGGATCCACCGGATGGTTCGTCCACCCGAAGTGCGCCGCCCGCAGGATGTGGTCGCCGACCTCGCGGAAGTAAACCTGGTTGATCCCGTCGGAAAAGATCGGGCTGCCGACCGGAAGGGCCTCCGGCCGCTGGAAGAGCGCGGTGCCGCCGCTGTGCGTCTCGATCGGCAAGTGCACGCCGATGCCGGCCGCCAATCGCGCCGACCACGGACCCGCACAGTTCACCACCGTGCGCGTGTGAATGACGCCCTGGCCGGTCTCCACCGCCTCGATGCGCGCACCGCTGGCGCGGAGGCCCGTGACCTGCACGCCCTCGTGCACCTTCACCCCCAGGCGCTCCGCCGCCCGCATGAGCGTCCGCGTCGTGAGCACCGGGTCGGCATAACCCGCCCGCGGCAGCCACAGGCCCTGCTCGTCGCCGCGGAACTCGGCGTCCGGCACCCGTGCGCGTAGCGCATCGACATCCAGAATCTCAAACTGCACGCCCAACTGCTTCATCAGGTCCAGGTTCCCCCCGAGATCGGCTTCGCTGAAATTCGGCGTGAACCGCAGGAATCCGCGTTCCACGAAACCGGCATCGCCGCCAACCACTTCGTCCCAGCGCTCCATCATCTCCGTCGCCTCCATGACGAGCTGGATGTAGGGCGCCTCGGTGAAAATGGGGCGCATCATCGCGCCGCTCTTGGCCGTCGGGCCCGATGCCACCCCGGATTTGTCCACCACGACCACGCGGCCGGCCCCGGCCTTGGCCAGGTGGAACGCGGTCGAGGCTCCGTGCACGCCGGCGCCGATCACGACTACGTCAGCGGTCTGGTTCATGAGGCAGCCTCCGCCGGAAAACCGGCGACGGCAAGAGCCGTGGCGGGCAGGAAGTCGTCTGAAGTCATGGGTGTGGTGGTTTCACCGGCGCCGCGGTTGCGAACGTCCGGAGCCGGCAAGGACATGCCGCGCCGCCCACCCGGCAACCTGCGGACGCGCCTACCTGTAGTTGCCGCCAAACTCTGACCTTCCCGCGGATTACGCGGATCGACGCGGATATCGGAGGTATTTATCCGCGATCATCCGCGTGATCCGCGGGAAAAATTCGCAGCATCAAATGGGTAGGGCCCGGCCTCCCTCCTTCGCCCGGCCTACGGCGGGCAGGCCGGACGGGCCGGGTATTGCAACCGCCCGCAGAATCGCCCATCGCCGCCCAAACTACAGGTAGCGAAGCAATGCGCTGCGCCCCCGCCGCAGACTCCATTATCCCTCGGCGGACAATCCGTTTCTCTTTCCCCGCTTTTCCCTTATTCCGATCCGCTGAACATGAGCTCACTGCACGGCATCCTGAACCCCTGGAAACCGGAGGCCCTGGAGAAAATCCACCAGGCCAGCCTGCAGATCCTGGAGCGGACCGGCGTCTGGGTGGGCCACGACGAGGCGCTCGATTGCCTGGAGCGCACCGCTGCCCGCGTGGACCGGGCCACGAAGATCGTGCGCTTCCCCGCCGCCATGGTGGATGAGATCATGCGCAACGCCCCCGGCAGCTGGGACCGGGTCGGCGGACCGGCCCGCGAGTTTTCGGTGAGCGCCGACTGCGGCGCCCAGCACATCTGGGACTACGCCACGCGGCGGGCCCGGCCGGTGGTGGCCCGCGACTTCACGGATGTCCCGCGCCTCGTGCAGGCGCTCCAGCACATCGATGCCGCCGGCACCCTCGTCCATGCCATGGAGATTCCCCCGCCGGTGGCCGACATGATCGCCTACCGCCACATGTGGAATCACACCGAGAAAAAAGGCGGCGGCGGCCTGGGCCGGAGTCCGAGCTGTTGCGACGCCCTGCATCCGCAGTCCTTCGACTACCTGTGCGAAATGCTGGAAATCAAGGTCGGCGCCGCGAAGATGCGCAGTGATCCCGAGTTCAGCTTCTTCATGGGCGTCGCCAGCCCGCTGCGCTACGGCGAGGACATCCTGAAAATGGCCATGCACACGATCCGCCGCGGCCAGGTCGTGGGCATCGGCGGCAACTGCAATTGCGGCGTGCAATCCCCGGTCACCCCGGCGGCCAACATCGCCCTCGACCATGCGGAGCGGCTGGCCGGCATGTGCATTGTCACGGCCGTCAGGCCCGACGCGAAGTTCTACTTCTGCAACCACACCTACTTCCTGGACCTGCAGAGCGCGGACATCGCCAGCGGCTCGCCGGAGCAGACCCTGCTGGCGCTGCTCGGGCAAAAAGTGCTGGAGCACTGCGGCTTCCGGATCGTGGTGAACCACCCGATCATGGATATCGGCGCGCATTGCCCGGACGCCCAGGCCGGCGCGGAAAAAATGATGTACACCCTGCTGACCGCCCTCGGCGGCGCCAACGGCATCGGCGGCGCCGGCCAGCTGAAGGAGGACTTCTGCTACGAACAGCTCGTGGTGGACGACGAGATTGCCGGTTACGTCAAACACCTCATCAAGGGCGCGGAGATCTCCGACGAGACCATCGCGCTGGAGACCATCGTGGAGCAGGGCATCGGCGCCAGTTTCATGGACTGCGACGTCACGCTCGACCATTGGCGGAAAGTGTACCATCCGCCGCACCTCTTCGGCCGGAAGCGGAAGTCCGAGTGGATGCGCGAGGGGGCCAAGGACATTTTGACGAAGGCCCATGAAAAAGTGGAGGCGACGCTCGCCCGCGAGACCCCGACCTTCCTCAGCGCCGACCAGCTCGCCGCGATGGACAAACTCATCTTCAAGGCCTGCCAGGAACTGGCCGGCGGCTGGGATCCGTCGCCGTTTCTGAATTCGTAGACTGACGCAGCCATAAGGGTGGAAGCTAGGATGGGCGACGTGACGTGGCGCTTACCTACTTCGCTCAAGCTACGGCGGGCAGGCAGCCCGGGCTGGATCAGAATGGAGCGCGGCTAGGGTTTGAGGTCGGGCAGGTCTCTGACCTGCCATTTCGAATGGTAGCTACGAGCGTGAGCGAGTGGTGGTTCGCCACTCGCTCACGCTCGTAGCTATGGATAGCGGGGTTCGGACCTGTCCTCCGTAGCCTCGGCGAAGGAGGAGACCCGCCCTACTCTGCCAATCCGGCGACACTGTATTTTCCGAGCATCAGAAAGTCATCCCTTAACCCCCGGGACCCAAGCCGGCCATGTAACACAATGCGTTACATGGCCGGCTTGGGTTGCCCATAAAATATGGCGCCAGACCAGTCGGCCTCATTCGCGGAACCAACCGATGGGGATGCTCTTGAACTTCAGTGTGCTCAGGTCGTCTTTTGCAGCGTGATAGACCAGCAGCACGCGCCCGTCATGGATTCGCACGCTGAAGTAGGCGTAAGTCCGGGTGAGATCGTTTTCGACCAGTTTCATTTTGCTCCAGGTTGCGCCTTCATCACTGGAGAGGGCCGTGGCCATCGGCGTGCGGCGGCCGGAATGGCTCACCCCGTTCATTTGCGCGATGGGATTGTAAACCAGCAGGAAGTCGCCGTTGTCGGGCAGCCGCACGAGGGTGCTCGGGGCTTCCGGCGTAACCACGGTCCACGGCTTGGCCTCGGTCCAAGTATCACCGCGATCCGAGGAATGCGCGTGCCAGATCATGCCGAATTGCGTGCGGATAATCTGGAGCAGACGGCCGTCGTGCAATTCAATCACCCCCGGTTCCATGGCCCCGCGTTTGTCACAGTAGGTTTCACCCCTCCCCCGCGTCCATGAATGTCCCTCATCATCGGAGAAATACATGACCGCTCGGTAAATCTCGCCCTGCCTGATGGCCTCTTCGGTCCAGGCCACCGGACAAATGATGCGACCATCCTGCAACTGGATCGCCCGGGCGTTATTCATCACATGATAGCCGGTCTCGGGGGTGATTCGCAACGGCTCGCTCCAAGTCCTGGCCTCGTCCGCGGAACGGCGGACGTAGAGTTTCAGGTCGGTCCTGGTATTCTTGACGCAGTAGAAAAACAGGATTTCCCCGCTCCCGAGCCGAAGGAAACTCACCGACATGATGTTCATGCCCCCGGTGTTTTCCACCATCGTGCTGTGCTCGCCCCAAGTGCGGCCGCCATCGGTGGACCTCGCCCCGGAAATGCGCGCCAGGGCGAAGTCGCCCGGCACCCCGCCGTAGAAATCCGTCCACGCGACCAGCAGGGTGCCGTCCTTCAGCACGATCACATCCCCCTCGGAGTTGCGCGGGTGTTCCGCACTGGGCGGCGCGATGACCGACTCAATGATCTCAGATGCCGCCAGCGCGGTGGCCGCAAGCGCCACGGTCAGCAGCGAGATAATGAACCGGATTTTCGTCATGGGGTGGATTGCAGGGACGGCATCAACTTTCGCCGTTAGGTTTCGGTTTTCGTATCATGGCGCAAACATTCCCCATCGCGGAAGGGCGGGCACGTCCCTGTGCCCGTCAGCGCCCGCCGACCCCGCCTCCGCTGATTCATACAGGTAGCATAAAGCAGCACCGGAACCGCGCATTTTTCACTCGTGACCTCACGCGGGTTGCCCGACTGCTCGTCGCGATGCCAGAATGCCCACGCCCAGCCCTCTGACTGACTCGCCACCCCGCTGAATGTCTCGCTCCGGATCCCGCCTCTATTCCTTGCCGGTCAAGCTCATCGCCGGCTGCGCGGGCGCGGCGCTCGGCCTGACGCTGCTGGTCGTCGCCGCCGGGGCGTTTTTCCGGCCGGACATCTCGCAGGTGCCGCCGATGCCGCCCGCCGCCGCAGCGGCCGCCGCCCGCCAGGCGCGCGACGCGCGACTGACCCCGGATCATCCGCCGGTCATCTGGCGCGACGTTGATTACACCGAGGGCCAACGCGGCGCGTGGTGGCCGAAGGGCGAGGCCCCCGTGCTCGCCGAACTGGTTCGCGCGGGCCAACTGCCCCCGGTGGCCGAGCGCACCGGACCCGAGCCGATCGTGCTCGATGGCGTCGAAGGCACCGGCCGCTACGGCGGCACGTGGCACCGGCTCGCGACCAACCCGCAGGACCTCGAGGGCGTGATGGGCAGCCGCTACTCCTATGTGACGCTGGTGCGCTGGTCCCCGCAGGGTTACCCGATCGTGCCGCACCTCGCGAAATCCTGGTCGGCCTCGCCCGACCGGCGCACATGGACCTTCACGCTCCGCCCGGGCCTGCGCTGGTCGGACGGCCATCCCTTCACGACCGACGACATCCTGTTCTGGTGGAACCACGAGGTGCTCTACTTCAAGTCCGACGCGGGTGGCGGCGCCGGGTCCGACTACACGTTCATGCGCCACGCCGGCAAACTCGGGCGCATCGAACGCGTGGATGCCCTGACGCTGCGCTTCGTGTTCGACGAACCCAACGGCATCTTCCTCGAGAAGCTGGCCAGCGCGGTGGATTATTTCCGGCCGGCCCACTACCTGAGGCAATTTCATCCCGAGATCGGCGATCAGAAGGTCATCGCGGAGACCATGGCGGCGATGGACCTGCCCAGCGCCTACGCGGTTTACACCCGCATGAAGGTTCCGCTCAACCCCGCGCATCCGCGGATGTGGCCGTGGATCTATGCGAGCTACAAGGCCTCGGCGCCGCAGGTCTTTGTCCGCAATCCCTACTTCTACGCCGTCGATACGCAGGGCAACCAGCTGCCCTACCTCGACCGGCTCGTCTCCGACATCAAGAGCAAGGGCATGGTGACCGCCGCCGCCGCCAGCGGCGAACTCTCCTACCAGGACCGGCATATCGATTTCCAGGATTACACCCTGTTGGCCAGCGAGGCCCCGCGCCGCGGTTACCGGCTGCTGCATTCGTTCGCCGCCTCGCGGGCGTGGTTTCACCTGAGCCCGAACCTGAACCGCGCGATCGATCCGACGAAACCCGAGACGGCGTGGAAGCACCGGCTGCTCAACGAAAAGACCTTCCGCCAGGCCCTCTCGCTCGCCATGCGGCGGCGGGAAATCAGCGCCGCGGTCTTCAACGGCGTGGGCGAGCCCGCCCAGGTTTCGCCCGGACCCGACTCGCCGTATTACAACGAGCGGCAGTACCACGCCTTCACCGCCTACGACCCGGTCCGCGCCAACGCCCTGCTCGATGCGCTCGGCCTCACGCGGCGCGACCATGAGGGCTTCCGCACCTTCCCCGACGGCACGCGCATGGTGTGGTTCCTGAACGTGTCCGAGGAATACCAGCCCGACGCCGCCACCATGCTCGCGGAGCAGTGGGCCGAGGTCGGCGTGCGCGCCCTCGTGCAGATGCGCGTCCGCACCCTCTGGCAGGTCGAGCAGGCGGCGCTCGTGCATGACTTCACCGTATGGGGCGGCCTGGACGAATTCATGGCCGTGCTGCAACCGCGCTACTTCGTGCCTGTGGGCGGCGCCTCCTTCTTCGCCCCGATGTAGGGCCGCTGGTATCAGCGCGGCGGCCTGCAGGGCAACCCCGAGGCGACGGCCGCCGGACTCGAGGGTCCGCCGCCCGGCCACCCGGCCCGGCGCGCCATGGAATTGTACGATCTCGCCCTCGTGGCCCCCACGCCGGAGGAGCGGCTGGCGCGCTTCAACGAGATCCTCGAGATCGCCGCCGACAATCTCTGGACCATCAACCTCGCCACGCCCCCGCCCCTGCTCGCGGTCGTGAAGGACGGCTTTCGCAACGTCCCGCCGAATTCCGTGGCCGCGGTCTGCTTCCAGGGGCCCGGCAACCTCGGCATGGAAACCTATTTCTGGGACACCCCCAACGATCCGCCCGCCGTCGCGGCACAGATCCGGGCGGCGCTCACGCAGCCCGTGCCCCTGCCCCGCGCTTCGGGCCACCGGGACGCCAGCGCCACTGCCCGATGGGGCGGACGCCTGCTGACCTGGGGACTCTGGCTCGGCGCCGGCCTGGGTTTGCTGCTGCTCGGATTGCGCCATCCCTTCGTCTGGCGGCGCCTGCTCACGCTGGGGCCCACGCTCCTCTTCATCTCCGTCATCGTCTTCACCCTCGTGCAACTGCCCCCCGGTGACTACGTGACCTCCAAGGTCATGGAGCTGTCGCTCAACGGCGACCCCAGCGCGGCCGCCCAGGTGGAGGACATCAAGCAGAGCTTCTTTTACGACGACCCGCCGTGGAAACAGTACGTCCGCTGGATGGGTTTCATGTGGTTCACCTCCTTCGATGCCCAGGACAGCGGCCTGCTGCAGGGCAACCTCGGCCGCTCGATGGAGCGCAACCAGGCGGTCAACGAGATCCTCGGCGACCGCCTGCTGCTGACGATGGCGATTTCGTTCTGCACGATCCTCTTCACCTGGGGCGTGGCCCTGCCCATCGGCATCTACTCGGCGGTGCGGCCCTACACCGTCGGCGACTACGCGCTCACCTTGCTCGGCTTTGTCGGCATGTCGGTGCCGCCCTTTCTCTTCGCCCTCGTGCTGATGTACTTCAGCTCCGAATATTTCGGCGTCAGCGTCTCCGGCCTTTTCAGCGTGCGCTACGCCTCCGACCCGGTCTGGTCCTGGGGCAAGTTCATTGACCTGCTCCAGCACCTCTGGGTGCCCGTCCTCGTCCTCGGCGCCGGCAGCACGGCGGTGATGATCCGCGTGATGCGCGCCAACCTCCTCGACGAATTGAAGAAACCCTACGTCGTTGCGGCTCGCGCCAAGGGCGTGCGCCCCCTCAGGCTCCTGCTGAAATACCCCGTGCGCATGGCGCTGAACCCCTTCGTCTCCGGCCTCGCCGGCCTCTTTCCCCAACTCGTCTCCGGCGGCGCCATTGTCGCCCTGGTGCTGAGCCTGCCCACGGTGGGTCCCCTCCTGATGCTCGGGCTCATGAACGAGGACACTTACTTCGCCGCCTCCATGCTCATGGTCCTCAGCGTCCTCGGCGTGCTCGGCACGATCGTCAGCGACCTGCTCCTGCTCTGGCTCGACCCCCGCATCCGCCTCGGAGGTGGCTCCCGATGAGCGAGGATCACGCCTCGAACCACCCCGGTTCCCGCCGGTTTCCGCTGTCACTCAAGCTCGTCGCCGGGTGCGCGGGTGCGGCGCTCGGCCTGACGCTGGTGCTGGTCGCGGTGGGGGCATTTTTCCGGCCGGATCTAACGCGGATGCCGCCGATGCCCTCCGAGGCCGCCGCCGCCGCCGCACGGACGGCCCGGACCGCCCGCCTCGACCCGTCGCATCCGCCCGTCGTGTGGCGCGACGTGGATTACACGGCGCGCGAACGCGGCGCCTGGTGGCCGAAGGGTGAGTCGCCGATCCTGGCGGAGCTCGTGCGCGCGGGCCGGCTGCCGCCGGTCGCCGAGCGCACCGGTCCGGAGCCGCTGGTCCTCGAGGGGGTCGAAGGTCCCGGCCGTTACGGCGGCACCTGGCACCGGCTCGCGACCAACCCGCAGGATCTCGAGGGCGTGATGAACAACCGCTATTCCTACGTGTCGCTCGTGCGCTGGTCGCCGCAGGGCCACCCCATCGTGCCGCACCTCGCGAAATCCTGGACCGTCTCCCCGGACCAGCGCACGTGGACCTTCACCTTGCGCCAGGGCCTGCGCTGGTCGGACGGCCACCCGTTCACCACCGATGACATCCTGTTCTGGTGGGAGTGGGAGAAGCTCTATTTCAAGACCGACTACCAGTTCATGATGCACGTCGGCAAGCTGGGCCGCATGGAGAAGGTCGACGCCCTCACCCTGCGCCTCACCTTCGAGGAGCCCAACAGCATGCTGCTCGAAAAGCTGGCGTGCTCCTTCGATCATTTCCGGCCGGTTCACTACCTCAAGAAATACCACCCCGCGATCGGCGACCAAAAGCTCCTGGCCGAAACGATGCAGGCCCTGAACCTGCCCAGCGCGTTCGCGGTGTACACGCGCATGAAGCTGCCCCTCAACCCGGAGCATCCGCGGCTGTGGCCGTGGATCTACGCCGAAGCCCGCGCCTCACCCCCGCAGGCCTTCGTGCGCAACCCCTACTACTACGCTGTTGATCCGCAGGGCAACCAGCTGCCCTACCTCGACCGTCTGATGACCGACGTCAAGAGCAAGGCCATGCTCACCGCCGCGACGGCCGGCGGGGAGGTTTCCTTCCAGGACCGGCACCTCGACTTCGAGGATTACACCCTGCTTGCCGGCGAGGCGCCCCGGCGCGGCTACCGGCTGCAGCATTGGTACAACGCGACGCGCGCGCTGTTCATGCTGCACGTCAACCTCAACCGCACCATTGATCCGCACGTGCCCGCCACGGCCTGGAAAAGCCGGCTGCTCCGGGAAAA
Source organism: Opitutaceae bacterium (assembly GCA_016715765.1). GTDB lineage: Bacteria > Verrucomicrobiota > Verrucomicrobiia > Opitutales > Opitutaceae > UBA2377. The sequence goes on along the minus strand of JADJZJ010000006.1, from coordinate 103,892 downwards.
GTCCTTCCGGCAGGCGCTCTCCCTCGCCATCAAGCGGCCGGAGATCATCGCCGCGGTGTTCAACGGCGTGGGCGAGCCCGCCCAGGATTCGCCGGGGCCGGATTCGCCCTACCATCACGAGCGGCAGTTCCACGCCTTTACGGCCTACGACCCGGACCGCGCCAACGCCCTGCTCGACGGACTCGGCCTGACCGGGCGCGACGGCGAGGGCTACCGCACGTTTCCCGACGGCACGCGGATGTTGTGGTTCCTCAACATCTCCGAGAACACGCCGGCGGACGCCGCCGCCATGATCGCCGGCCACTGGGCGGAGGTCGGCGTGCGCGCGCTGGTGCAGATGCACGTGCGCACGCTGTGGCAGGTCGAGCAGGCGGCGGGCGAGCACGATTTCACCATCGCGCCCGGCCTCGAGGAATTCATGCCCAACCTCGATCCGCGCGTCTACGTGCCGATCAATCCCTCGTCGCTGTGGGCCTCGAAGTGGGGCCGCTGGTACTGGCTCGGCGGGATGTACGACCCCGCCGCCGCCGCCCGGGCCGGCCTGGAGGCCCCGCCGGCGGATCATCCCGCGCGCCGCGCGATGGAACTCTACGACCTCGCGCGGACCGCCACCACCGCGGCGGAACGCTTCGACCGCATGCGCGAGATCCTCGATCTCGCCGCCGAGAATCTCTGGACCATCAACCTAGCCACGCCCCCGCCCCTGCCGGTCGTCGTGAAGGACGGTTTCCGCAACGTGCCCGCGCCCGCGCTGGCCGGCGCCCTGTTGAACACACCGGGCAACCTCGGCATGGAAACCTTCTTTTGGGATCAGCCCAATGATACCGCCGCGGCCGTGGCCCAGATCAAGGCCGCGCTCACCCAGCCTGCGCCGCAGCCGACCGTCGCGGGCCAAACGCCCGAGGCCGTGGCCGGTGGCAATCTCGGCACCCGGTTGATGGGTTGGGGCCTGACACTGGCCGCGGGCCTCGGCCTGATCCTGCTGGGCGTGCGCCATCCCTTTGTCTGGCGGCGATTGCTCACGCTGGTGCCGACGCTGCTCGTCATCTCCATCGTCGTCTTCACCCTCGTGCAACTGCCCCCGGGGGATTTTCTCTCCTCCAAGACCATCGAGCTCTCGCTGAGCGGTGATCCGAGCGGCGCCGCGCAACTGGAGGACATCCGGCAGACCTTCCATTACGACGATCCGGCGTGGAAACAGTACGTGCGCTGGATGGGCCTGCCTTGGTTCGCCACGTTCGATTCCGCCGACGCCGGCCTGCTGCAGGGCAACCTCGGCCGCTCCATGGAGCGCAACCAGTCCGTCAACGAGATCCTTGGCGACAGCATCCTGCTGACCTTCACGATTTCGATCTGCACCATCTTGTTCACCTGGGGCATCGCCCTGCCCATCGGCATCTACTCGGCCGTGCGGCCCTACACCGTCGGTGACTACGCGCTCACCTTGCTCGGCTTCGTGGGCATGTCGGTGCCGCCCTTCCTCTTCGCCCTCGTGCTGATGTACATCAGCTCCGAATATTTCGGCGTCAGCGTCTCCGGCCTTTTCAGCGTGCGCTACGCCGCCGACCCGGTCTGGTCCTGGGGCAAGGTTAATGACCTGCTCCAGCACTTGTGGGTCCCGGTCATCGTCCTCGGTGCCGGCAGCACGGCGGTGATGATCCGCGTGATGCGCGCCAACCTCCTCGACGAATTGAAGAAACCCTACGTCGTCGCCGCCCGCGCCAAGGGCGTGCGACCGCTCAAACTCCTGTTGAAATACCCCGTGCGCATGGCCCTCAATCCCTTCGTCTCCGGCCTCGCCGGTCTCTTTCCCCAACTCGTCTCCGGCGGCGCCATCGTCGCCCTGGTGCTGAGCCTCCCGACCGTTGGTCCGCTGCTGATGCTCGGGCTCATGAATGAGGACACTTACTTCGCCGCCTCCATGCTCATGGTCCTCAGCGTCCTCGGCGTGCTCGGCACGATCGTCAGCGACCTGCTCCTGCTCTGGCTCGACCCCCGCATCCGCCTCGGAGGTGGCTCCCGATGAGCGACGACCTTCCCGCCGTCCGCACCGAAGCCGTCCTCTCGCCCTGGGAGCTGACCCGGCGCCGCTTTGCCCGGCACAAGCTCGGCATGGCCGCGTTCTTCCTGCTGATCATCCTCTATGTGCTGGCCGCCGGCTGCGAATTCTTCGCCCCCACCACCCGGGACTGGCGCAACCTGGAATACTCCTACTGCCCGCCCCAGCCGATCCGCTTCAATTTCACGGACGGCTTGCACGTGAACGCCATGCGCCGCTTCGACAACCCCGTGACCTTCGCCCGGAGCTACGTCGAGGACCGCACGGTGACGATCCCGCTCGGCTTCTTCGTGCGCGGCGAACCCTACCGGCTGTGGGGTGTCATTCCCATGGAGCGGCACTTCTTCGGGCTCGACCGCGCCGCCCTGACCGCCGGGGGACGCGCGGGCGAAACCGGCGCGGTCTTTTACCTGCTGGGTGCCGACAAATACGGCCACGACGTCCTGAGCCGGTTGTTCTATGGCGCGCGCATCAGCCTGTCGGTGGGCCTCATCTCCATCGTCATCACCTTCGTGCTCGGCGTCACGCTCGGCGGCATCTCCGGCTACGTCGGCGGTGGCTGGGACAACCTCATCCAACGCCTCATCGAGGTCATCAACGCCCTCCCGCAACTCCCGCTCTGGCTCGCCTTCGGCGCGATCTTCCCCGCCGAGTGGTCGCCGCTGAGCGTGTATTTCTGCGTGACGATCGCCCTGAGCCTCATCGGCTGGACCGGCCTGGCCCGCGTCGTGCGCGGCAAAATTCTGTCCCTGCGCGAGGAGGACTACGCCGTCGCCGCCCGGTTGCTCGGCGCGAGCCACGCCCGCGTGCTCTTCCGGCATCTCGTGCCGGGCTTCACCAGCCACATCATCGTCACCCTCACCCTGAGCGTGCCGGGCATGATCCTCGGCGAAACCGTCCTCAGCTTTCTCGGCCTCGGCCTGCGCCCGCCGATCGTCAGCTGGGGCGTGATGCTGCAGGACTGCCAGAATCTGCAGACGGTCGCGAACTACCCTTGGCTTCTCGCCCCGGTGTTGTTCATTGTCCTGACCATTCTCTCGTTCAACTTCGCCGGTGACGCCATGCGCGACGCCGCCGACCCCTACTCCGCCCGTTGACCCCATGCTTTCGTCCGACCTGCCCAACGCCCCTGTTTCCGACGCCGTGCTGGAAGTCGAGAACCTGTCCACCCACTTCAGGACCGACGACGGCGAGGTCGCGGCCGTGGATGGCATCAGCTTCAATGTCCGCCGGGGCCGCACGCTCGCGCTCGTGGGCGAGAGCGGCAGCGGCAAGAGCGTCACGAGCCATTCCATCCTGCGCCTGATCCAGCCCCCGGGCCGGATCAGCGGCGGCCGCATTCTGCTGCGCTCGGCGCGGATGGGCGACATCGACATCGCCGCGCTCAATGAACGCTCCCCCATGCTCTACAAGGTGCGCGGCGGGCTGGTGAGCATGATCTTCCAGGAGCCGATGACCGCGCTCTCCCCGGTGCACACCGTGGGCGACCAGATCTGCGAGGCGATTTTGCTGCACCAGCCGGTGAAGAAGGCCGCGGCCCGCGACATCGCCATCGACATGCTCGGCAAGGTCGGCATCCCCGACCCCGCCCATCGTTTTCAACAGTATCCCCACGAGCTGTCCGGCGGCATGCGCCAGCGCGTCGTCATTGCCATGGCCCTGGTCTGCCGGCCCGAATTGCTGATCGCCGACGAACCGACCACCGCGCTGGACGTGACCGTGCAGGCGCAGGTGCTCGGCCTGATCCGCAGCCTGCAACGCGAGATCGGATGCTCGGTGCTCCTCATCACCCACGACTTCGGCGTGGTGGCGCAGATGGCCGACGACGTCGCCGTCATGCACCGCGGCCGCCTGGTCGAGCAGGGTCCGGTCCGCGCCGTCCTGAAGAATCCGCAGCACGCCTACACCAAAGCCCTGCTGGATGCGCTGCCCAGCCGCCACGCCCTCCGCCGATGAACACCCCTGCTCCGGCCCCCCTCCTGTCCGTCCGCGGTCTGACCAAGCATTTCCCGGTCATGAGCCGCGGCTTCCGGCCGCGCGTCACCAAGCTCATCAAGGCCGTGGACGACGTGAGCTTCGACCTCGCCCCCGGCGAGACCCTCGGGCTCGTCGGCGAAAGCGGCTCGGGCAAGACCACCACCGCCCGCTGCATCCTGCGCGCGGTGCAGCCCACCGCCGGCGAGGTGATCTTCCGGCCGCCCGGACTCGACCCGGTTGACCTGGTGAAATTGTCCGACGGCCAGCTCAAGCCCCTGCGCCAGCACTTCCAGATGATCTTCCAGGATCCGTTCTCCTCGCTCAACCCGCGGATGACGGTGGGCGACATCGTGGGCGAGCCGCTGCTGCTGCACGGCCTGGCCCGCCGCACGGAACGCGAGGAGCGCGTCGCCGACATGCTGCAGCGCGTCGGCCTCAAGCCCGAGCACCGCGTCCGCTACCCGCACGCCTTCAGCGGCGGCCAGCGCCAGCGCATCGGCATCGCCCGCGCCCTCATCATGCGGCCGGCGCTGGTGGTCTGCGATGAGGCCACCTCGGCCCTCGACGTCTCGGTGCAGGCGCAGGTGCTGGACCTCTTGAAGGAACTCCAGCGGGAACTGCAGCTCACGTACCTCTTTGTCGCGCACAACCTCGATGTGGTCCGCAACTTCTGCGACCGCGTGGCCGTCATGCGCCACGGGCGGCTGGTGGAACTGGCCGGGACCTCGCAGATCTTCGCCGCGCCGGCCCACCCCTACACGCGCCTGCTGCTGTCCGCCGTGCCTTCGCCCGACCCTGATGTCCCGATGAACTTCAACGTCGGCGAGGAACTGGCCCGGCTCGACGCCACGGCCGCGAGCTGATTTTCCGCGGCCATGGATCCGGTCCGTCTCCCCGCCAGCTATTACCGGCAGTTCGACGCCGACTACACCCGCGACGTCCCCGGTGAAGCCTACGGCGGCTGGCAGACCGCCGACGTCGAACTCGCGCCGGCCCACACCGCCCTCGTCGTCATGCATGCGTGGGACGGCGGCACGGCCGAACGCTGGCCGGGATTGTGGCGCTCCACCGAGTCCATGCCCCGCATCCGGCGGATTCTCCAGGAAGTGTTCCCGCCCCTGCTCACCGCCGTGCGCGCCTCGTCGCTGCCGCTGTTTCACGTGGTCGGCGGCCGCGACTACTATTCGCACCTGCCCGGTTATCAGCAGACCGTGCGGCTCGCCGGCCCGACCCCGTCCAGTGTCCGCGTGGCCAAGGACCCGGTGTGGGAACGCATGCAGCAATTCCGCCGCGACCAGGCGATCGGCGGCGCCCGCAACTGGGCCGACATCAGCGCCCGTTACCGTGAGCTGGATTTTGCGCCCGAGGCCCGGCCCGTGGGCGACGAGCCCATCGCGGAGAACGGCCACCAGCTCACCGCGCTCTGCCTCGACCGCGGCATCAATCATCTTGTTTATATCGGCTTTGCCATCAATTGGTGCCTCGTCATGTCCCCCGGCGGCATGGTGGACATGGGCCAGCACGGGGTGATGTGCTCGGCCATTCGCGAGGCCGTCACCGCCATCGAGAACCGCGAGACCGCCCGCGGCGAACGCGAGAAGGAGCAGGCCCTCTGGCGCATCGCCCTGCAATGGGGCTTCGTCTTCGGCCTCGAGGATTTCACCCGCATGGTCCGTACCCTGCCGCCGCGCTGAGCGGCCCGGGGCTTGGCTGTAGGAGCGGCTTTACGCCGCGATCATCGCGCAACCCTCGCGGCCTAAAGCCGCTCCTACAGTGCCCGAAAGGTAGGGCCCGACCTCCGGGCGGGTCGATCCACGTCCGCCGGCCGGACGCTACCCAAAGCCGCTGCCTCAGATTGCGGAGTGAGCGGCCGGATCGGTCCATTCAGAAATTGTAGCTACGAGCGTGAGCGAGTGGAGCACGTCCCCGCGCGCGCGGACCGGCCTTCGCTACCCAACTGACACGCAGAGGAACCTGCTTCATTGCATACTACGCACGGTTCCTGATTTCACCCGCTCGTCGCAGGCGAGTCCGATGCAACGCAGGGTTAGGCGCCGTGTGCCTCGGGCTCCGGATAGCGGCTCTTCATATCTGCCACCGATAGGGCTACCAGCTTCTCCAGGGCCTTCAGATCAACGTCGGCCAGGCGCCTGATGTAGACACATACCTTCCCGGTCCTGTGCTCTCCCAGCTTGGCCAGCAAGCCGTCCCGACCTTCGAAGTCCGGCGCGATGTAAACAACCAACTCCCTGCCCCGCGCGGCAAACGCCGCGAGCGCGGAATCGCCTTCGTGACCGCTGGCGTATTTGTAATGGTAGCTCCCGAATCCCACGATGCTTGGTCCCCACATCCTTGGTTCTTCCTTGGTAATTTTTCGCATGAGAACAACCAGACGCCGGGCGTCATCCCGTTGCTCCTCGTTCGCAATGGCCGCGATGTGACTCGCGGCACTGACCTTGGTGGGTTTGGTTTTCGGTACCGACATAGGCGCCTCCGAACGGCTACTTTCCGACGTTTGATGAACCACCCCGGCTTGGCGAGGCTGGTTCCGCCGTGTGGTTTGGCCGAGATGGATTCAAGCGCCGAGAAAATAGACAAACTCTTCCACGCGGTTATCGCCCGGCAAGGAAAACGCATCTTCGCCAACGCGAGCGAACCCGGCTTTCTCGAGCACGCGAATTGAGCCGAGATTGTGCTTGGCGACGCGGGCACTCAGTGGCCGCGTCAACTCAAAGCGAAGGAACTGCAACAATGCCGCGGAGGCGATACCGCGGCCCCAGAACTCACGGCCGATCCAATAGCAGATGAGCCGGTCGTTGGATGCGGCATCGGTCCAGGCGCCAATGTATCCGGCAACGTGGTCGCCCGCGAGAATCGTGCGGTTTGCGGCCGCGGGATTGCCGAGGATATTGGTGGTCCAATGGGTAAAAAACGCAGCCCGATCCCGCGCGGGGAATGCGGCGAGCCTGGTGGCCTCGGGATCGAGCTGATGAACAAAGAAGATCGGGAGATCGTCAGTCTTAACCGGACGGAGTGTCACACGCTCTTCCATTTTGCAGAACGTTGATTGAACCGATGGTTTGTCGGTTCAACCGAAATTGCAGGCGGTTGGTCTGGGTTGAGTTGGGGAAAAACGCCCTCTCAAATATCAGCACTACTCCGTTAGGTTTTATGAACGACCTCTTTCGGTGACCAGGGCTCGGGCAATCATTTCCCGCGGATTACGCGAATGATCGCGGATAATACCTCCGCTATCCGCGTCCATCCGCGTGATCCGCGGCAAAGTTTGAATTCTGAGCGTCAGTCCAAGCACCTGACGGATTAGTGCTAGGAACTGATCCGGAGTTCACGCTATGCCGCCGGCTGTCGGTTGCAGACGGGCGTTCAAACATCTGTGCCCATCTGTGCAATCTGTGGTTAAAAAGGTTAGCCGCATGGTAAGCGCCCTGCCGGCGTGGTGCGCGGACGGGGTTTGGCTGTAGGAGCGGCTTTATGCCGCGAAGGTTACGCAACATCGCGGCATAAAGCCGCTCCTACAGTGAGGATACAGGCTTGCAGGCCATTTGAAGCCGGGGGTCAGCGACCCCGGCTACAACTACTGCATCGCCCCGGACCTCCGGGACGGCACGTTCTGGCCGGTCTGGCTTCGCACCAGTTCGCGGCGGAGCCAGTCCAGCGCGGCGTTCACCGCCCGCACCTTCACGGTCGTCCGCGGACCGGGATAACTGAGCTTCTTCGACCACACGCCGTGCGGTGCGTGCAACGCGATGTAGATGGTGCCGACGGGATTCTCCTTCGTGCCGCCGCAGGGGCCGGCGAAACCCGTCACCGCCACCGCGAAATCCGCCCCCAGGCTCTCGGCCACGCCGGTGGCCATCGCCACGGCGCACTCGGCGCTGACCGCGCCGTGCTGCGAAATCAGGCACTCGGGACAGTCGAGCAGCGTCATCTTCGCCTCGTTCGAATAGCACACCACGCCGCCGGCGAAAAACTTCGAAGCCCCGCAGATGTCGGTGAACGCATTCGCCAGCAAACCGCCGGTCGCCGTCTCCGCCACCGCGAGGGTTTTTTCCTGCGCGCGCAGCAGGTCGGCGCAGACCTTGGCCAGGCCGTCGTAACCGTAGCTCATGAAATCCTCGCCGAGCAGCCGGGCGCACTCGGCCGCGATCTCGTCGAGTTGCGTGAAGGAAAGCCGTCCGTCCGGCGAACTCAGCCGGCAGTCCACCTGCCCCTGGTGCGCGCAGAAGGCCACGCTCATCGCGTCGCCGTACCGGTCGAACACCGGCTGGAGCTTGGTCTCCAGCGCCGACTCGCCGATGCCGGCGGTCCGGATCTGCACGTAGGCCTCGCGGTCGCCGGCCAGGCCGAGCGCGGCCAGCCGCGGCAGCACCTGCTCGGTGAACATCGGCTGCAATTCGTTCGGCGGCCCGGGCAGCATGCAGAGCACCTTGCCGTCCTGTTCGACCCAGAGCCCCGGCGCCGTGCCGTTGGCGTTGGGCAGCACCTCGCCGCGCTCGAACTTGTAGGCCTGCTTGAGGTTGTTCGGCGTCATCTTGCGCCCGAACTTGTTGAACCGGTCAATGATCGCCTGCTCGATCGCCGGATCGAACACCAGCTTCTGCCCCAGCACCTCGGCGATGACCTCGCGGGTGCGGTCGTCGCAGGTCGGCCCCAGGCCGCCGGTGGTGATGATGACGTCGGCCTGCGCCCAGCTCTCGCGGAACTGGCGCGCGATGTCCACCGCCTCGTCGGTGATGGTCACGTTGCGCGCCAGCATCACGCCCCGGCGGCCCAGCTGGGCCCCGATGAAGGTCAGGTGGCCGTTGGCCGTGAGCCCGAGCAGCAGCTCGTCACCGAGCGTGAGCAATTCGTAACGTTTGGCCGGACGCGAGGCGCCGGCCGGGAATGGGCTGGAAGAAACCATACTTGCGGGAAACACAAATAGGCCGATTTTGGCAAAATGCCAGCGGTGACATTGAAACCCGCCCGGCACCTCCCCCATGTCACCCGACGTCATTCTGCTCAACGGCACCTCCAGCTCTGGCAAAACCAGCCTCGCCCGAGCCCTCCAGCCATGAGCGTTGACCTCAAGGCCAAGGTGCGCGCCCTCCCGGAGAAGCCGGGCGTGTACCTGATGAAGGACCGTCTCGGCCGCATCATCTACGTGGGCAAGGCCAAGAGCCTGCGCAAGCGCGTGTCCTCCTATTTCCAACCGGGCCGCGACCGGCGCGTGCATCCGAAGATCAAGGCCCTGATCGAGACCATCGCCGACCTCGACACGATCGAGGTGAAGTCCGAGCCCGAGGCCCTGCTGCTCGAAGGCCGGCTGATCAAGCAGTGGCGGCCGCGCTACAACACCGACTTCACCGACGACAAGCGCTTCCTGCTCGTCCGCGTGGACTTTGCGCAGGAACTGCCGCGCTTCGCCCTGACCCGCATCCGCAAGGACACCCGCTCGCGCTACTTCGGCCCCTTCGCCCACTCCGGCCTGCTCCGCAAGACCCTCGCGCAGATGCGCAAGCAGTTCGGCGTCCTGCTCGGCGACGCCACGCCGCAGAAGCTCCCCGACGGCACCTGGAAGCTCTACGACGACGTCCGGCAGGAAATCTACGCCCAGGCCAACGTGGTCACCCCCGCCGACTACCGTGCGCGGGTGGAGGCCGCCTGCGCCTTTCTCGACGGCAAGTCCCGCGAATGGCTCGAGGCCCTGCGCGCCGAGATGACCGCCGCCGCCGCCCGCCAGGCCTACGAGAAGGCCGCCGAGCTGCGCGACCTGATCACCGCATTGGAAGGCACCCTCGCCCGCACCCGCCGGTTCGAGCGCGACCGCACCCTCCTTCGGCCCGACCAGGAGGCGCTCGACACGCTGCAGGCGACGCTGAATCTCGCGGTCCCGCCGCGGCACATGGAGTGCTTCGACATCTCGCACATCTCCGGCACCTATGTCGTGGCCTCGATGGTGCACTTCACCGACGGCCGGCCGGACAAGGACCATTACCGCCGCTTCCAGATCCGGAGCTTCATCGGCAACGACGACTTCAAGGCCATGGAGGAGGTCGTCGGCCGCCGCTACCGCCGGCTCGCCGACGAGGGCAAGCTCCTGCCCGACCTGGTCGTCATTGACGGCGGCCGCGGCCAGATCGCCGCCGCGCTCAAGGCCTTCGTCGCCATCGGCGTCGAGCCGCCCGCCCTCATCGGCCTCGCGAAGAAGCACGAGACGATCATCTTCGCCGACGCCCGCGCGCCGCTGAACCTCCCGCTCGGCGACCCCGGCCTCAACCTGCTGCAGCGGATGCGCGACGAGGCCCACCGCTTCGCCAACACCTACAATGCCGACCTGCGCTCGCGGAAGCTGCGCGAGTCCGTGCTCGATGATTTCGCGGGCCTCGGCCCCGTCCGCCGCGCCGCCCTGCTCGCCCACTTCGGCGGCCTCGACCGCCTGCGTGCCGCCGATGTCGCAACGCTGCAGGAAGTCGAGGGCATCGGCCCCAAGCTCGCCGCGGAGCTGCACGCGTTTCTGCACCAGGCGTAGCGCCCCTTCGGTCTTTCTTATTTTCGTTCTTGCACGGAGTTGTGCTCACGCGGAGGCGCGGAGGACGCGGAGGGTGTAAACCACTGATTTGCACTGATGGTCACTGATGAAATCAGAACACTCACTACATTAGTGAAAATAAGCACCAGATTGCCGTAGCCTCGGCATTGGAGTTGCATCAGTGGTTCCTTCCTCCGCGTCCTCCGCGCCTCCGCGTGAGCCTCGTTTGACCTCCAAGCATGAAGACGCCTTCGGCTCTCGCCACTGTCGCACGATGTCTGCAATCTTTCCGTTCTTGTTCGCCATGCGCCTTCTCGCTGTCAGCACCCTCATACTCTGCCTCATCGCCGCCAGCGCGCGCGCCGATGTCACGCTCGCCCCGCCCTTCCAGGACCACGCCGTCCTGCAACGCGACAAACCCCTGCCGGTCTGGGGCCGCGCCGCGCCCGAGGAGAAGGTGACGGTGGAGTTCATGGGCCAGCGCATCGGCACCACCGCCGACGCCGACGGCCGCTGGATCGTCTATCTCGAACCGGTGCCCGCCGCCTCCGAGCCCGCCACACTCACGGTCACCGGCAAAAACACCGTCACCCTGCAGGACGTGCTCGTCGGCGAGGTCTGGCTCGCCTCCGGCCAGTCCAACATGGAGTGGCCCGTCATGAAGTCGGACGACGCCGACGCGGAAATGGCCGCCGCCCGGTTTCCGCTCATCCGCGAATTCAATGCCGCCAACACCGTGGCCGCCCAGCCCGCCGACACGGTGCCCGGCACGTGGAGCCCCTGCACCCCCGGGACCGCGGGCAATTTCAGCGCCGTCGGCTATTTCTTTGCCCGCGCGCTGCACCGCAAGCTCGGCGTGCCCGTCGGCATTCTCAACAGCACCTGGGGCGGCACGCCCATCGAGTCGTGGACCGATGCGACCACGCTCAAGTCCACCGACGCCTGGCCGGCCATTGACGCCCGCTGGCAGGAGGCCCAGGCCGCGCACCCCGAGCGTGCGGCCAACTATCCCGCCGAAATGGCCGCATGGAAGGAGGCCGAGGAAAAAGCCAAGGCGACCAGGACGAAAAATCCCGTGCCCTGGCCGCGCGCCCCGGCCGGCCCCGGCACGCCCTACGCCCCCAGCGGCCTGTTCAATGCCATGATCGCCCCGCTCCAGCCCTACGCCCTGCGCGGCGCGATCTGGTACCAGGGTGAGTCCAACGCCAGCCGCCCCGCCGAATACGCGGAAGTCTTCCCGGCCATGCTCCGCGCCTGGCGTGCCCAGTGGAACCAGGGCGATTTCCCCTTCTACTTCGTGCAACTCGCCAGCTTCACCGTCACCAATGATGCCACCGGCCGCAGCTGGGCCTGGTTGCGCGAGGCCCAGACCAGGGCCCTCGCCCTGCCCAACACCGGCATGGCCGTCGCCATCGACATCGGCGACCCGAAGGACATCCACCCGCGCAACAAGCAGGAGGTCGGCCGCCGCCTCGCCCTCATCGCCAAGGCCAAGGTCTACGAGATTCCGGTGGACTGCAGCGGCCCGGTCTTCGTCGCCGCCCGGCGCGAAGGCGCGGCGGTCCGCGTCAGCTTTGCGCAGGCCGCCGACAGCCTGACCGCCGGCGGCAAACCGCTGCAGGCCTTCGAACTCGCCGGCGCCGACCGGAAATTCTTCCCCGCTTCCGCCCGGATTGAGGGCGACACCATTCTGGTCACCGCGCCGGAGGTCCCGGAGCCCGCCGCCGTCCGCTACGCCTGGAGCAACAACCCCGACGCCAACCTCTTCAACGGCACCGGCCTGCCGGCGGCGCCGTTCCGGTCGGATGAATGGTAAGCGACCCGGCCCGCAACGGGCCGGGAACGCTGAACGCTGAACGTTTAACGTTTAACGCTGAAGTGCGGACTCCGGGAGCGTAGCTACGAGCGTGAGCGAGTGGAGGTTAAGCATGCGCAGCGTGATATCCACTCGCTCACGCTCGCAGCTACATCTGACGCACGCCTCCCCTCACTTGAGCGTTAAATGTTAAAAGTTAAGCGTTGAGCGTTTTCCCGATTTAGCGGAACCCCACTCAACGCCGCGCCACCAAGCTTGGCTCCACGCACGTTTTCTTCCAGAATCTCCTAAGAAATCCCCCGCTCGCCCGTCTTGTCAGCAGAACCCTCCCATTCCGCACCCATGAAAAGACTCCTCGCCCTCCTCGGCGCGCTCTGCGCCGCCTCCGCCATCTCCGCCGCTTCTCTGCCGGTGGATTCCAAGATCACGGCCGTCACGGTTTACACCGACCGCGCCGTTGTCACCCGCACCGCCACCGTTGAACTCACCGGCGGCACCATCGAGCTCACCTTCGCCAACCTGCCCGAGGCGCTGAACGAGCGCTCCCTGCAGGTCAGCGGCCGGGGCACCGCCCAGGCCCTCATCCTGGATGTGAGCGCGAAGAAAACCTACGTGGACTTCACCCCCAACGCCCGCGTGAAGGAGCTCGAGGATCAGCTCAAGGGCCTCGGCCGGCAGGTCCGCGAACTCGACGACCGCGGCGGCCTGCTCCAGGCGCAGACCGTCATGCTCGACCGCATGGAGGCCGCGCTCTTCGCCCCGCCCACCAAGGACGTGCCGCGGCCCGACCTCACCCAGTTCACCAACTCGCTGACCTACCTCACCGAGCAGAAAGCCAAGATCACCGCCGAGCGCACCACGCTCGATGAACAGCGCGAGGAGGTGCAGAACAAGATCAACACCGTGCAGGCCCAGCTCAACGAGCTGCGCGGCGCCGGCGGCCGCGGCTACAAGTCCGTCACCGTGCGCGTCGCCGCCGAAAAAGCCGGCAGCCTCGACGTCGCCCTCTCCTACACCGTGCCCGGCGCCAGCTGGTCGCCCAGCTACGACGCCCGCGTGCTCAGCACCGAGCGCGCCGTCGCCCTCGGCTACTTCGGCATCGTCCGCCAGAACACCGGCGAGGACTGGAAGGACGTCGCCCTCACCCTCTCCACCGCCCGCCCAGGCCTCGGCGGCGCCGCGCCGGCGCTCACGGCGTGGAATCTCGATGTGTTTCAGCCGCGTCCGGTTCCGGTACCCTACGCCGAACGCCGGGAAATGATGGCCAAAGCCGCCGCCCCCGCCGGCGTTAACATGCAGACGCTCACGACCAACATCGCCATGGATGAATTTGATGCGGATAAACTCAAAGATGCGGGCGTCGCCTCCGCCACCATCGAAGCCGGCGCCACCAGCGCCTCCTTCAAGATCGCCGTCGCCTCCAGCATCCCGAGCGACAACTCGCCGCAGAAGGTGCCGATCACCGCGGCCCGGCTCAACGCCCAGCCCGAATACCTCACCGTGCCGAAGCGTCAGGCCACGGCCTATCTCACCGCCAAGGTGTACAACAACTCCGAGTTCCCGCTGCTGGCCGGCGCGATGAACGTCTTCCTCGACGGCACCTTCGTCGCCACCAGCAGCCTGCGCACGGTCATGGCCGGCGAGAAGTTCGACCTCGCGCTCGGCGCCGACGAGGGGATCAGCGTGAAGCACAAGCGCGTGAACAAGTTCACCGAGGACACGGGCCTCACCAATTCCGGCAAGCGCATCACCTACGAGTACCTCCTCACGGTCCAGAACAACAAGAAGACCGCCGAGCGCGTGATCGTCGCCGACCAGGTGCCGCTCTCCCGCAACGAGAAGATCACCGTGAAGCTGCTCTCCCCCGATGCGAAGGAAGTGAAGCCCACCGACGAAGGCACCCTGAAGTGGACCCTCGACCTCAAGCCCGCCGAAAAACGCGAGCTCACCGTCAAGTTCACCGTCGAGTACGCCAACGACGTCAACGTGACTGGGTTGGAGTGATGTAGGGCGGCATCTCCGAATGCCGCCTTGCTTTCGATTGTTGTAGGGCGGGGATTCCGATCCCCGCCTTCTTCTTCTTTATGTCGCGCTGCCCCCTTGGCGGGATTCGGAGACCCCGCCCTACAATCGGCGCATGCCTGACCGTGATCATCTGCCACGCCTGACCCAGGTTTGGCAACGCCACCCCCTGTACTTCATCACCACCTGTTGCGCCCAACGGCGCAAAATCCTGACCACACCAACGGCTTCGCCGATTCTGACCAATGCCTGGAAGGGCGCCCAGCCTGCTGCGTCATCATGCCGCGCCTTCTTCGCCCGGCCCGGACCCAATGCGAAAAGGCTCACTGCTTTCTTGCGCGACTGGAAACGCTGGACTTCAAATCAGCTCGTCAAATTTGCCGGAGTGGAACCGCCTGTTTGGCAGCCCGAGTTTTTTGATCATCTGATGCGATCTGCCGACAGCTACGCCGAAAAATGGAATTACGTCCGCCTCAACCCCGTCCGCGGCTGACCGTTCCCCCCGGGGCGGCCCTCCTGCGGTGAACTCGAACCGCTCGCCTTTTGATTTCCGGATGTAGGGCGGGGATTCCGGTCCCCGCCTTCGATTGAGTATAGACATTCAAAGGCGGGGTTCGGAAACCCCGCCCTACATCTTTAATCCCGCCGACACCGCCTCCGTCCGCCAGTTGAACGCGATCGTCAGCGCGCGGAACACAAACGTGAGCGCGATCGCCGCGAACGCCGCGGGGGTCGGCGCGACACCGAATTGCGCGGTGAGAAACACGAACACCACCGCGCCTGCCAGCGCCACGAGCACATAGAACTGCCCGGGCTTGAAGACGAGCGGCTCCACGCGGGTGATCACATCGCGCAGGAGGCCGCCGCCCACGGCGTTGATCACGCCGACAAACACCGCCGCGGTCGGACCGAGCCCGACCAACAGCGCCTTCTGCACGCCAAAGCACGCATACGCGCCCAACCCCACCGCATCCACCACCGCGATCAGGCGGTGGAACCGGTTGACCCGCTCGCCCAGCACGAGCCCGAGCAGCGCCGCGGCCCCAATCGCATAAAGATAGCGCGGATCGGTCAGCAGGGGCGTCACGCCCTGCTGCAGAAAAATCCCGTCGCGGATGAGCCCGCCGCCGAGGCTGGTCACGATCGCGAGCGAAAGCAGGCCCACCACATCATAGCCGCGCTTGATCGCCGCCAGCGCGCCGGTCAGCGCAAAGGCAAAGGTCGCCCCGAGGTCGAACCACACCGGAAGCTGGAAAACATCTGGATGCATCGCGTAGGCTTTGGCTAATCCATTCGATCCAAAACCACGAAGGGACACGAAGAGACACGAATGTTCGGGCCACCTGGCTTCGACCACGCGATTGCTTCGGACTTGGGTAGCGTCCGGCCTCCGGACGGACGGTTTGGCTTGCGGATGCCGATCAGCCCGTCCGGAGGCCGGGCCCTACCCAAAGCCAATGCTTCGTGTCCCTTCGTGTGCATTCGTGGTTCAACCTGCATCAGTAGACGCGAAACAACTCCTGCAGCGCCCCGGCCTCGCGCGTGCGCCCCAGCCCGAGCATCAGCAGCACCCGCGCCTTCTGCGGGTTGAGTTCCTCGGCGGAGACAAAACCCGCCGCGTCGTCATCCACCTCAATGTTGCGCTCCACGAGTCCGCCACCCGTGCGCGAGCTGCGCACGACGGCGACCCCGGCGCGCGCCGCCGCGGTGCAGGCGGCCAGGGCCGCCGCCGGCATGTTGCCGTCGCCGACTCCGGCGATGACCACGCCGCGCGCGCCCGCGCTCACCGCGGCATCAATCAGCTCCCGGCCCATGCCGGCATGCGCATACACAATGTCCACGCGCGGCAGCCCGCCCGCGGCCAGCGGCGCGAATTCGCTCGCGGCGGTATGCCGGCGCACGGTCGGCCCGAAATAGTGCAGCCGGCCGCTGTGGATCAGCCCGGCGAGTCCGCGGTTGGGCGACTTGAACGTGCCGACCTGCGTCGTGTTGGTCTTGGCCACCTCGCGGGCGAAATGAATCTCGTCATTCGCCACCACGAGGACGCCGCGTCCGGCCGATTCCGGGGCCGCCGCCACGGCCACGGCATTGTAGAGGTTCATCGGCCCGTCGGCACTGATCGCCGTGGCGGGTCGCATCGCCCCCACCAGCACGACCGGCTTCGCGGTCTTGAGGACCAGGTTCAGGAAATAACCGGTCTCCTCCATCGTGTCCGTGCCGTGGGTGATGACGACGCCCGCGATCCCGGGATCGTCCAGCGCCGCCTGGGCGCGCCCGGCCAGCTGGCGCCACACGCCCTCGTTCATGTCCTGGCTGCCGATGCGGGCCACCTGCTCGACCGTCAATTCGGCCAGCGCGGCGATCTGCGGCACGGCGGCCACGAGATCCGCGATCGAAAACGCCCCGGCCGTGTAGCCGCGGCCGTCGCCGCTCGTCTGGGCGCCCGCGATGGTGCCCCCCGTGGCCAGCAGGCGCAGCCGCGGGCGGAGGTTGGAGTTGTTCATGCCGCCAGCATCATCCGCCGGCGCGCCGGGGCGACAAAATTTCCGCCGGCCCCCTTCCGAACCCCGGGGCCACTTCGTCCCTGCATGCAGCCTGCTCAACCCGAACTGCAGCGGCCGAACAATCGCATCCGGCGTATTTTCGTTCTCGTTCTCTTACTCGTTCTCGTTCTCTCAGGGTTTTAGCCCGGGCCAGGAGACGATAACGAGAACGAGTAAGAGAACGAGAACGACCGGGAGAATGGACCCGGGCCCGCCAAAAATCCTACGGGTAGGTTGCCCCGGGGATTGTCGCGCCGGCCGGGGCTTGCCCCACTGCCAGCAATCCGTTTGCCCGCGCTCCTCCCCCGCCCCACGCGCCCCGTTGTCCATGAATCAGCTCTCGCCGCTCCCGGCTTCCTCCGTTTCAATGCGGACCATGATTCCTGCCCCGGCCCGGCTGGGGTGCGCCGCCCTGTTGCTCGCCCTGAACGGATTCGCCATGGAAACCAGCATTGAATCGCTCGACCTGCGCGAAACCCAGCAGGCCAACTGGCACGTCCCGAAAGCCGGCCTCGCCTTTGGCGACGGCCCGTTGCGCGTCGGCGGCAAGACCTACGCCAACGGTTTCGGCACCGTGGGCGGCAGCCGGCTGGAAATCGCCCTGGACGGCCGGGCGGAAAAATTCACCGCCCTCACCGGCGTGGACGAGACCACCGGCACGCTCACCACCGCGCGCTTCCTCGTCGTCGGCGACGACCGCGTGCTGTACCGCAGTCCCTGGCAGCAGCGCAGCGGCCACGCCGTACCCGCCGAGGTCCCTCTCACAGGCGTGCGCCGGCTGGCGCTGGTGGTGGATGTGCGGGGCGATCCCTTTGCGCGCGCCGACTGGCTGAACCCGGTCATCACCCACGCCGGCGCGGCCCCGGTGACCGCCGCCCTCGCGCCCGACCCTGCGCCGCAGCTCGCGCCCCCGGCGGATCCCGCCCCGCGTTTCCATACGCCCGCCCGCGCCGGCGTGCGCCCGGGACACCCGTTTTTGCAGCGCGTCAACGTCACCGGCGAGCGGCCGCTGCGGCTCACCGCGGAGGACCTGCCGGACGGCTTCACCTTCGATGCCGCGAGCCAGGTCATCCAGGGCACCGCACCCGCCACCCGCGGCACGCTGGCCGTGCGCCTGCAGGCGGAAAACGCCCGGGGCCGCGCCGCCCACACGCTGGAGATTGTCGTCGGCGACACCCTTGCCCTCACCCCGCCCATGGGCTGGAGCTCCTGGTACTGCATGTCGGGCAGCGTTTCCGCCGCGCTCGTGCGCGAGGCGGCCGATGCCTTGCTCGCCACCGGCCTCGCCGACCACGGCTGGAATTACGTCAACCTGGATGATTTCTGGATGACCCGGCCCGCCGCCGACAGCGCCGTCCTTGCGCAATTGCGCGAGCGCGAGGCCGCCACGGGCCGGCAGGCCGGCTACTGGAAGGCCGTCGTGGAGGATCCCGCGCTGGCGGGTCCCGCCCGCGATGCCCAGGGCCGCATCCTCGCCAACGCACGTTTCCCCGACATGCCGGCCTACACCGCCTGGCTGCACGCCCGCGGCTTCAAGGCCGGCCTCTACAGCTCGCCCGGCGTGCTCACCTGCGGCGGCTGCACCGGCAGCCTCGGACACGAGGCGGAGGACGCCGCGCAATTCGCCGCGTGGGGCTTCGACCTGCTGAAGTACGACTGGTGCTCCTATTACCTGGAGGCCGCCGGCCTCGAGCGCGCCGACTGGCTGCGGCCCTACCAGAAGATGGGGCGGGCGCTGCAGGCGCAGCCGCGCGACATTTTGTTCAGCCTCTGCCAGTACGGACTCGCGGCGGTCGAGACCTGGGGCGCGGAAGCCGGCGGCCAGCTGTGGCGCACGGGCAGCGACCTCAAGGACACCTGGGGCTCCATTTCTGCGGCGGGCTTCTACGGCGAGGAACGCGATCCCTTTGTCGGCCCCGGCCGCTGGAACGACCTCGATTTCCTGATGATCGGGCGCATCGGCTGGAGCCGCAATCTCCACGCCGTGAACCTCACCCGCGCGGAACAGCGCACGCATTTCGCCCTCTGGTGCCTGCGCGGCTCGCCGCTCGTCCTCGCCGGCGACCCCGCCTCCCTCGACCGCGACGCCCTCGCCCTGCTCACCAATGCCGGGGCCATCGCCGTGAACCAGGACCCGCTCGCCCTGCCCGCCCGGCGGGTGGTGCTCAGCGACACGCTCGAGGCCTGGATCCGGCCGCTGACCGGCGGCGCGTACGCCGTCGGCCTCTGCAACCGCGACGAAACCCCGGCCACCGTGCAAATCGCGTGGACCCAACTGGCCCTCCCCGGCCAGTGGCGGGTCCATGATCTCTGGCGCGGGCAATCGGCCAGCGGGCCCGCCGCCAGCTGGCAGGGCGAACTCGCCCGCCATGACACCGCTTTCCTCCGCCTCGAACCAGTTACACCATGAATAAAGACATCAAGATCGGCATTATCGGCCTCGATACCTCACACGTGATCGTTTTCAGCGACGCGTTTAACAATCCGGCGGCCAAGTCGCCGGTCGCCGGCGCCAAGGTCGTCGCCGCCTGGCCCGGCGGTTCGCATGACCTGGAATCCAGCATCGGCCGCGTGGCCGGCTACACCAAGGACCTGAAGGAGAAGTTCGGCGTGCAGATCCTGGACTCCATCGAGGCCGTCGTCGCCGCCAGCGACGCCATTCTCCACACCTCGCTCGACGGCCGCGTGCACTTCGAGCAGTTCCAGCGCATCGCCGCCTGCGCCAACGGCAAGCCGGTCTTCGTGGACAAGCCGTTCGCCCTCCGGGCCATCGACGCCCGCGGCATCTTCAATGTCGCGAAGAAGTTCAACGTGCCGCTCTTCACGTCCTCCTCGCTCCGCTTCACCGGCGCCATCACGCGGGTCGTCACCCCCGCCACGCGGCCGCTCGTGAAGGGCGCCCAGTTCCAGGGTCCGGCCGCCCTGGAGCCCACCAACCCCGGCTTCTTCTGGTACGGCATCCACCCCATCGAGATGCTCTACACCACCATGGGCCGCGGCTGCCGCAGCGTGCGCTGCGTCTCCAACGACAGCTTCGACCTCATCACCGGCGTCTGGGCCGACGGCCGCATCGGCTCCGTCCATTGCAACCGCACCGGCAACTACGAATACCACGGCCTCGTGCACTTCGAGAAGAACAGCGTCCACATCAACGGCCAGACCGAGGAAAAGGGCTTCTTCACCTGCCTCGCCGAGACCGTCGTCGAGTTCTTCCGCACCGGCCAGGCCCCCATCGACCCGGAGGAGACCATCGAGCTCATCCGCTTCATCGAGTGCGCCAACGAAAGCCGCGCCAACGACGCCCGCGAAGTGCTGCTCTGACCAGCCACCCAAACCGCCATGTAACGTATTGCGTTACATGGCGGATTGGCTGAGTAGGGCGGGTCTCCTCCTTCGCCGAGGCTACGGAGGACAGGTCTGACCCGCCCTGTGCACGCTCCACCGCGGATAAACGTAAAAAGGCAGGTCAAAGACCTGCCCTACCCCCAACCTTCGCCCCACCCCTTGCCGATGAAATCCCTCCTCCGCGCCGGAAAACTCACCTTCACCGCCGGGCCGTTCACGCTCGGACCCGTTGGCCCGGTCCTGCAGATCGACGGGAAGAACCACGCGCTGCGCGCGGGTCCCGCCCGGCGCGACGCCGCGGTCTGGCGCAGTGCGCAGGTCGAGCTGACCCTGGCCCTCGTCGCTGAGACCAAATACCGGCTGCGCGTCACGGCCAGCCTGCTTCACCGCGGCACGCGCGCGGTCGTGCTCAACCGCGCGACCCTCCTGGCCGGCAAGAAGCTCGGCCTCGGACCGGCCCCGGCCGACGTCCGCATCCTGGAACAGAACGCCTACACGGGCCGCGTGCGCACGCCGCGGCAGATGCTGACCGGCAGCGACGGCCTCAAGGCCCTCGACGGCTCCACCGGCGCCTTCGTCAGCCAGAACCACACGCTCTTCTACTGCCCGCGGACCCGGAGCGCGCTGCTGGTCGGCTTCGAGACCGTGGACCGCTGGCTGCCGGAAATCTGCGCGCGCCAGCAGACGGCGACGTCCGCCGGGGTCACGACCGCCAACGTGGACGGCGCCGTGACCAAGTCCGCCGGCGTCACCGCCAGCGCGCCCGTGCGCGTGCCGGCCTTCCGCGAATTCTCCCTCGGTTTCGACGGCGGCGACTATGTGCTGCAACCGGGCGAGACGCTCGCCCTCGGCGATTTTGTCCTCGAGTCCGGCTCCGATCCGCTCGCGCTGCTCGACGGCCACGGCCGGCGCATCAAGACCCGCAACCGCTTCGCCGATCCCATCGCGCCGCTGGCCAACTGGTGCAGCTGGTATCCCTACCGCCTCGGCACGAGCGAGGAGAACACCCTCGCCACCGCCCGCGCCGCCCGCGCGCACAACCTGCACAAGCTCGGCCTGCGCTTCATCCAGGTCGATCTCGGCTGGGAGAAGGACAACATCCCCTCGTACTTCGAGGAGAACGAGCGCTTCGCCCACGGCCTCGGCTGGCTCAGCGCCGGCCTGCGCCGCGAGGGCTTCGACCTCGGCGTCTGGGTCGGCGTGCTCTGCATCGCGGAAAGCCACCCGGTTGCGCAGGAGCATCCCGAGTGGCTGCTGCGCGGCGCCGACGGCAAGCCGCACAACAACTACAACTGGTTCTGGGAACCCTTCTGCCCGATCTACGCCCTCGATGTCTCGCATCCCGGCGCGCAGGGCTGGCTGCGGGAGAACTTCACCCGCCTCGCCGAAAAGGGCGTGCGCTTCGTGAAATGGGACTTCGCCGGCGTCGTCACGGGCAAGCTCCTGCGCGGCCGCCACAACCCGCAGTTCGTCAACGCCCGCGCCCGCGAGGCCGTGCGCACCGCCTTCCGCATCGCGCACGAGGCACTCGATTCGCAGGGGAAGAAGGCGATGATGATCGACTGCTCCGGCACCGACTATGCCGCCGCCGGCATCGCGGAGATCAATTACGCCAACATGGACACGGGCAACGCCGGCCTCGGCTGGCGCCACCTGCGCGAGGTTTACACGTCGTACGCCTGCCATCTCTTCAAGCACCACTGGGCGCTGCTCCAACCCTCGTGCCTGCTGGTGGGACTCCCCGGCACCCTCGAGGAGGCGCGCGTCCGCGCCACGGTCACCTTCATGGGCGCCGGCCATGTGGACCTCGGCGACGACCTCACGGACCTGCCCGAGGACCGCTGGGCCGTGCTGCAAGCCACGCTCCCGCCGAACGACCGCCCGGCCACGCCGGTGGATCTGTTCCACCCGGTAAAAACCGGCACCCTGCCCTACCTCCAACTCATCAAGGCGAAGGAGTCAAAATCCGGCGGAAAAACCGCGGCCCAACTCGCCGCCGCGGATCACGCCGCCGCGATCCCGCCTCCGGTCGAAACCGAACCGCAGGGCGCCTGCGTCTGGTCGCTGCCGATGGCATCGGATTGGGACGAATGGCATCTGGTCGCCTTTTTCAACTGGACCGAGCCGCCCCTGGAGACGGGTTCAAACGTCAGCCTGGCGCGACGCTTCCAGGTCGAGTTCTCCCGCCTCGGCCTGCCGAAGAACGCGAGCTATTGGGCGTACGAATTCTGGTCGGGCCAATATCTCGGCGAGGTGCCGCGCGCGTTGCGGCCGGCGGGCACTTACCGCCACCCCGGCGACTTCGGCCATCCGATCCAGGAGTCGGGGCCGGGTGTGCTGGACATCGGTTTCCACTGTTTCGCCGTGAAACTCGTCGTCCTGCGCAAACCGCGATCCCACCCCTGGCCGCTCGGCACCAGCTTCCACCAGAGCGGCGGCCGCGAGCTGCGCGGCGTGAAATGGAACGCGAAGACCCGCACGCTCTCCGGCCAGTTGATCCGACCGAAGGGCGAAAGCGGCTTCATCATGTTCGCCGTGCCCGGCGCCGGGGCTGTCAGCACCCGCAAGCTGCCGGTCATCGCGACGGGTGATGTCACGAAGTGGTCGGTGAAGTTTCAGTGAGGGTTTGATGTAGGGCGGGGATTCCGATCCCCGCCTTCCATCTGTTCCCAGCTGGAATCCAATCTTACTCGTTCTCGTAATCGTTCTCTTTCTCGGTTCGGAAAGTGCGCGTCGAGAACGAGAACGATTACGAGAAAGAGAACGATGGAATTCAGCGTGGGAATCTAAATGGCGGGGTTCGGAGACCCCGCCCTACACCCCCCGCTCCCGCCGCCACCGGGCGGGCGTCACACCGGCCACGGCCTTGAACTGCCGGTGGAAGAAATAGATGTCGGTGTAGCCCAGGGTCTCCGCGATCTGCTTCAGGCTCAGCGTGGACTCCTCCATCAGGCGGCGGGCGCGGTCGATCCGGGCGCGAATCACAAACTCGCGCGGACTGTGCCCGGTCAGCTCGCGCACGCGGCGGGCGGCCTGCGACACGGACAGGCCCGCCTGCGCCGCCATCTCCGGCACGGTCCAGGGCCGGCCGGGGTTTTCCTTCACGGCCAGCAGCGTCGCGGCAAGCTTCGTGCCATCGGTGCGCATCAGCGGTGCCTGCGCGGCGGCATGGATCTGCAGGAGCACCAGCCGCAGCGCCAGCTGGCAACGCAGCCGCGCCGAGGCATCCGTGGCCGCGTTGGCCTCGACCACCTGGCGGGCCAGGGGCTCGAAGGTGGACAGGTCGTTCACGACCACCGGCGGCGGCGGCAACGCGAGCGTCGTCCCATCCAGCTTGCGGCCCTGCGCATCGTATAAATCCGCATGCAGATAAAAGACCCGCAGCCGGCGCTTCGGGTCGTGCACGGCGCTCAGGGCCGATCCCGGCTCGAGCAGCAGGCAGGTACCGGGCCCGAGCGGCATTTCGCGGCCCTTGATCCACGCCGTACCCACGCCGTCCAGCACGCACCACAGCAGAAAATCGACCAGCCGGTAGGGCTTGAATTCCCACACCGGCTCGCAGCGGATGATGCCCGTCGGCGAACTGATCTCCAGCCGGCCGGTGGCCACGACATCGCCGAGCGTGATTGGGGTCATGAGCGATAAGTACAAAAGCAGGCGGAATCTGTCCATTTAATATGCCCTATCCGTCCTGCTACTATATGCGCGATGCACACAAAGACCCCCAACATCTTCCCCACTTTGCCCGAGAAGCCCGACGCCGACATGATCGCCCGCTATCGCGAGGACGGTTACCTGGCCTTTCTGAATGCCCTGACCCCGGAGGAGGTGAAGGCGGCCTCGGAAGGCATCAACGAGCTGGTGCGCAAATACGCCTTCAATGAGACGCTCACCGAGCACGTTTTCGGCAAGGGTCAATATAGCGACAAGATCAAGAACGGCCGGGGCATGCTGTTCAAGAGCCGCACCTCGGATTTTCATTTTCAGGTCGAGGGCACGTACGAGGCCCGGCCCGACCGGCTCGACGAGCTCGCGGACAACATCCGCAAATTCCAGTCCTACACCAACGAGCTGCCGATCTACGACTACATCGCCAACCAGCACCCGAAGCTGCGCGCGCTGATCGGCGCCGTGCTCGGCGAGGATTACCGGCCGTATTCCAGCATGGCGCTATGCAAGCCCGCCGGCGGCGGCGCGGAAAAGCCCTGGCACCAGGACCTCGCCTACTTCTCGGTCAACCGGTTCGACGGCGTCGCCGGCGTGTGGATCGCCCTCGACCCCGCGGTGGTCGCCAACGGCTGCATGCACGTCATTCCCGGCGGCCATATCAAGGGTCCGCGCAAGCACGAATGGACGCGTGTCGACTGCGAACTCACCACCGATGAGATCGATCCCGCCGACGCGGTGCCGATCGAGTTGCCGCCCGGCGGCCTGATGATCTTCGACGGCCTGCTCCCGCACGAGACGCCCGCCAACCAGTCGAACCTGCGCCGCCGCGCCCTGCAGTTCCACTACCAGAGCGCGTCCACCCAGGTCGCGCCGCGCGAGGAATACCAGAAGAAGTTCGCCGGGCAGGACGGCATTTTCCTCGGCTGCGACTATTCCAAGCTGAAGAGCTAGGGGTGAGCGGTTGGGGCGGGGCCACAACCACCGGTTGCCCCCATCCTGAGCAAGGTAGCTACGAGCGTGAGCGAGTGGTGGTTTGGCGTACGCAGCATATGATCCACTCGCTCACGCTCGTAGCTACCCGAATACTTTAATCCGGGACGTTGGCCCGCTACGCAGCCCACGCTTGTTCCCCGGCAGTTACTCCGGCAGTGTTTCCCCCTTCCCATGCGCCTTATCCCCATCAACAGCGCCGAGGCCATCTTCGAGCCGTTCTTTGAGCCGAGCCTCAGCGAGTTCGACCAGTGGCAGACCGAAACCCCCGGGGTCACCGGCCTGAAGTTCACGCCCGGCTGGTCGTTCGTCACCTTCAACTGGGAGCAGCCGGGGCCGGACGGCCTCGTGCTGCGCGTCCAGCGGCGCTACGAGGCGCTCGACTGCCGCGACTACGACCGGGTGATGGTCTGCCTCAATCTGCCCGAGGACAGCGTCATCAGCCTGGCGGCGGAGACCGACGCCGGTCCGCGCGCCCGCACGGGCCGACCCTGCGGCGCCACCCGGCACGAGGAGTGGCTGGCGCTCGACGGCGCGCAGCGGATCCTCTCGCTCACGGTGGAAGTGCGCCACCCGCACCCGGTCGCCAGCTCGGGCTGGCTGATGTGGTTCGGCCTGCAGAGCACGACCCGCCTGCCCTTTCATCTCAAGCAATGGGCCGGCTACGACGAGCGTTGGGAAAAATACCTGCAGCCGGCGGAGTTCGAGCCGACTTTCCAGCCTTCGTACGGATTGATGGTGAACGCGGAGGAACTGGTGGAGGTGCGAAAAAAATTCGCCGACTCCCCGGCGACCCGCGAACTGCGCCAGCTGTCGGAGAAGGCCCGGGGCACGCCGCCCGAGCCGCTCATCGGCGAGTACGTCAATTTTTGGAATTTCAACGTCTTCCGCCGCGAGCGCGACATGGGGAAGCAGATCATGCTGCACGGACCCTTCGCCGCGCAGGCCGGCCTGCTGTGGCAGGACAAGGAACTGTGCCGCCTCGCCGCCCGTTACGCCCTCAGCCTTGCGCACTGCGACCACTGGGATGACATCTTCTTCGCGCACCTGCGCGGCGGCAATTGGGACCAGCGCGGGTTCACGCATGCGCTCATCGGCTGGGAATGCGCCATGATCCTGGACCTGTGCGGGGAATGGTTCACGCCGCTGGGGCGCAACCTCATCCTGCGCAAGCTCGCGACCGAGGCGCACGGCGGCATGAGCCAGGCCTCGTGGTGGTGGGAGTACATGTACCACACCAACCAGCTCTGCGGCATCACCCCCGGCCGGCTCTACAGTCTGCTCGTGCTGGAGCGGTGCATGCCGGTCAGCCTCGGCCATTACCCGAAACCCGCGGACCGCGTGGCGCCGCACACGGACATCGCGTGGGCCAACCTGCTGGAAAATCTCGGCCACGCCCTGCTGCCCGACGGCGGCTACGTCGAGGGCGCCTCGTATTTCAGCTGGGTCGCGCAGCAGACCGCCGTCTCCGCCCTGCTCTACAGCCGCGGGCGCGGGCAGGACCTGCGCCAGCTCGTGCCGGCGCCGCTGCTCCGCACAGAGCGGCTCGCCGAGACGCTGCTGTCCACCGACGACGGCCAGGACCTGATCCTGACCGGCGACGCCAATTTTGTGTTCGGCGAGGCACTCGCGTTTCTTGCCTGGCTCATGCCGCACTCGCACTGGGTCACGCTCTACCGGAAATCCGTGCGCCGCGCCGGCGTCGCACCGATGCTCGCGATTCTGCCGCTCGACCGGGACATCCCGGCGGAAGGTCCGGCCCTCGCGCCCTTCGTGGAGATGCCGGACCTCGGCTACATGGCTTCGGTGCGCCGCCTCGGGTCCGAACCCGTGAAGCTCTTCATCATCGGCAACAAGGCGCGCGGCGACCACCAGCATGAGGACAAGGGCAGCTTTGTCCTCGAATGCGCGGGCGACAGCTTCGCCTTCGATTTCGGCTGCGTGGACTACGCCAATCCCATCGCGACCCAGCTCAAGCACGCGCAACGGCACAACATGCTCACGCCGTGGTGCGGGACGGAACGGCCGGCGCCGGCCAATCCGTGCGCCATCGATCTCAAGCCCCGCGGTTCCGGCGACGCCACCCGCTTCAACGCCACCCTCGACCTCACGCCCAGCTGGGAGGGCTGGTTCACCCGCTGGCAGCGCACCTGGGATTCGCCGGCGCCGGACACGTTCACCATCACGGACGAGTGGGCCGTGGCCAGGGGCGACGGTGCGATCTTCCACTGGACCACCCGCCTGCCCATCCGGCTCGAAGGCCGGAAGGCCGTCATCGAGGGACGCCGGGCCACCGCGGTGCTGACGTTTCCCGATGATGTCGAGTCACAGGTGGATGAACTGCCGTTGCTGGATCCGCGGCGCACGGCCGTCGAGGCGCGCTGGGAAGTGATTCAGTACGCGTGGAAGCACGCCGCCACCCAGCCGCGGTTGACGCTGAAGCAGCGGGGAAAGTCCGGCACGCTGCGCGTGGAGGTGAAGCTTAGCCTGAAGACCTGAACGGGGGTTTGAAACGCTGATGGGATTTCGCTTATGAGCGAAATCTACAGAATGCGGCTTCGGCTAATCGCCTGCGCGGTGAGCTTGGGGCCCGCTCATCGCGGGCTTTGATAATTGTAGGGCGGGGATTCCGATCCCCGCCTTTTCATCATTTGTGGCTACGAGCGTGAGCGAGTGGTCATTCGTTCCACTCGCTCACGCTCGTAGCTACCCATCTCCAGTGGCCGCCAAGGCGGGGTTCGTGGACCCAGCCCGACAACAAAAAGTCTGCGATCAGCAGACCCCAAATCCGTCGGCGGGGTCGATCAGCCGGAGCTTCTGCTCAGATTTCACCCATTGGTGAAATCCCATTAGCGGTTAATAAAAAATCACCTGCTGCTGTAAGGATCTGCCGCATCACGCATGGCGTCGCCGGCGAAATTAAAAGAGAGAATCGTCAGCACGATGAACAACACCGGAGCCAGCAGCCACGGGTAGTTCGCGACGGTCTGCAGATTCTGGCAGTCCTGCAGCATCACGCCCCAGCTGACGATCGGCGGGCGCAGGCCGAGACCCAAAAAGCTGAGGACGGTCTCGCCGAGGATCATGCCGGGAACGCTCAGGGTAAGCGTGACAATGATATGACTGGTGAATCCCGGCACGAGGTGGCGGAAGAGCACGCGGGCGTGGCTGGCGCCGAGCAACCGGGCCGCGACGGCGTAGTCCTCCTCGCGCAAGGAAAGAATTTTGCCGCGCACGACGCGGGCCAGGCCGGTCCAGCCGATGAGGCTGAGGGCGATGGTCACGCAGAAATACACGCTCAGCGGCGACCACTCGGCCGGAAAAATCGCGCCGAAGGCGAGCCAGAGGGGGAGCTGCGGGAGCGCGTTGATGACCTCGATGAGGCGCTGGATGAGGTTGTCCCAGCCGCCGCCGGCATAGCCGGAGATGCCGCCGAGGGTGACGCCGAGGACGAAGGTCACGATGATGGAGATGAGGCCGACGGAGAGGCTGATGCGCGCGCCGTAGAAGAGGCGGCTGAGCACGTCGTGGCCGTATTTGTCCGAACCCATGAGGTAGAACACGGCGCCGCTTTCCCCGGCCCGCCCCTGCGCCGCGAGCGCGTCACGGTCCACCCCGAAGAAATGCCGCTCCATCGGGATGAGGTTCCACAGTTTGTACGGTTCGCCGCGCACGAAGAAGCCGAGCGGCACGCGGATGTTCTCGTCGAGGGTGTAGCTGCGCGCAAAGGTGACCGGATTGTCGTAGCGATCCACGGCATGGACGTAGAAGCCTCCGCGCAGGTCGAAGTGGACCGGCTGGGGCGGACAGTAGGAATACTCCAGGTTGCGCCAGGCCCGGGTGGTGGGCGCGAAGAACTCGCAACCCAGCGCCAGCAGATAAAGCACGATGAGGAAAAAGAAGGCGGCGATGCCGAGCTTGTGCCGCACGAAGCGGCGCAGCGTGAGTTCCCAGGGCGACAGGACGGCCTCGGTGCGGATTTCCGGCTGGTCGGGGTTCATCGGGTGCCTCCTCCCAGGCGGATGCGCGGGTCCAGCCACAGCAGAATGAGGTCGCTCACCAGCGTGCCGAGGACCCCGAGCACGCTCAGGATCATGAGCATGGACGCCGCGAAGTAGGAATCCTCGTTCAACAGCGCGAGCATCAGCAGCGGACCGACCGTGGGCAGGCTGAGCACCAGGGCGACGATGGCGCCGCCGGAAATGAGCTGCGGGAACAGCGCCGCGAGGCCCGACGCGAAGGGGTTGAGCGCCATGCGCACCGGGTATTTCAGGAGGAGCTTGAGCGGGCGGACGCCCTTGGCGCGGGCGGCGACGACGTAGGGTTTCTTCAATTCGTCGAGCAGGTTGGCGCGCATCACGCGGATCATCACGGCGGTGCTGCCGGCGCCGAGCACGACGACGGCGACCCAGACATGCTGGAGGAGGTCCACCACCTTGCCCCACGACCAGGTCGGGTCGGCCACATAGCGCACGCTGAAGAGGCCGGAGACGCTGACGCCGAAGTATTCGGAACTGATGTACATCAGCACGAGGGCGAAGAGGAAGGGCGGCACCGACATGCCGAAGAAACCGACGAGGGTCAGCGCATAATCGCCCACCGTGTAGGGCCGGACGGCCGAGTAGATGCCGATGGGCAGCGCCACGGCCCAGGTGAACAGGATGGTCAGAATCGAGATGGTGAAGGTCAGGATGATGCTGTCGCCGAGGACCTCGTTCACCGACTGGTTGCGCTCCATGGACCGCCCGAGGTCGCCCTGCAGCAGGCCCCGGTCGGTGGGGGCGAAGGTCAGGAACCAGTCGAAGCCCATCCAGCGCGAGTACCGCCGCCAGCCGGGTTCATCGAGGTGGAAGTTTTTCCGGATGTCCTCCAGCTGCGCGGCGGCGTTCGGGTCGCCGTTGAGCGAAAGCTCGGCGGTCTTCGAGGCGATGAAATCGCCGGGCGGCAGCTGCACGAGGGTGTACACGATGACCGAGATCAGGAGCAGGGTCGGCACCAGCGTGAGCAGCCGGCGCCAGATGAACGGATGCCGCAGGCCCAGCAGCACGGCCGCGAGTCCGGCCGCGAGGCCGAGACTCCAGGAAATCAGCCGGCCGCCGAGGGAGGACTCCGCCCCGCCCGCGCCGCCGGCGGCCGGCAGCCGGGAAGGATTGACCAGGGAGGCCTTGATGCGCTCCTCCACGCCGGGCGGATCGTTGGTCTTGTCCCAGAAGTAGGTCTCCATGCCCGTGTTGCCCGGCATCATGAAGAAATACCCGGCCAGCGCCCCGTCCGGCACGTTGCGGAATCCGTCCTTCACCGCGATAAGGCCCGGGGTCGGCGTCGCAATGCTGATGCTCCAGAGTTCCTCCGCCGCGATATCAAGCAGGGCGCGGAAGTAACCGATGCGCGCCTGCGCCGTCGGCGCGATCTGCGCGAGGTCGTAGAGTTCCATGGCGCGGCGGGCCGGGTGCCCGGGCGGCGGGCCCTCGATGCCGGACTGCTTCGATTCCAGGCTGCCGCGCATGCCCCCGTAGAAATACCACCGGCCCCAGGCCGGGGCGAAAAATGACGAGCCGTTGATCGGCGCATAATACCGGGGGTCGAGCATGGGCATGAACTCCTCCAGCCCGGGCCAGACGGTGAAATCGTGCTCCAGCGCCGCCTGCTCCACCTGCCAGAGGGTGCGGGGATGAATCTGCACGGTGGTGCGCACGCCCACCTGCTCCCACTGCGACGCGACCATCTGGGAGGTGTCCGGCGGGTAGCTCTCCGCCAGGTTGAGGAACCAGTTCATGCGCGTGCCGTCCGGAAAGGTGCGGAAACCCTCGTGGTCGCGCCGCGTCAGCCCGAGCGCGTCGAGCAGGGCGTTGGCGCGGTCCGGATCGTAGGCGGTGAAGGCATGGAAGTGCCTTTCATTGCCGTATGGCGAACCCGGCCCCGGCGAATTCTGCGCCGGCTCGCCGACCCCGTTGTAGACCGCCGCGATGATCTCGCGGCGGTTGATGGCCAGCGACAGCGCGTGCCGGAAGGTCTTTTCGTTCAGCAGCCGGTGCTTCCAGGCCGTGGCGGGATCGGCGGGATCCACGCGGCGGTTGAGGTTCGGGCTGTACTGCGCCATGGTGCGGGACGCATTGAACCAATGGAGCAGACGGTAGCCGCGGCGCGGGGCCTCGCTGGCCAGCAGGGTGTAGTCCTCGAAGTCGATGTGCCGGTCCTGCATCGTGATCTCCCCGCTCGCGATCGCGGCGGAAATCATCGCGTGGTTCTTGATGTCAAACAGCACGCGGTCGAGGTAGGGCAGCTGGTTGCCCTGCGGATCCACGGCAAAATAGTAGGGATTGCGCACGAAGCCGTGCGGGGCCGACGAGCGGTATTCGGTGTAGATCCACGGCCACATGCGCGGATGCTCGGGGTTGAGCCGGTTCACCATGCGGATGTAGAGGGCGTCCGCGCTCGGCAGGTTCATCGCCTTCATCTGCGCCGCAATCAGCGCCTGGTCGCCGAGCTGCGGATGGAACTTGCGCAGGTAGTGCGCCGGCCGGAAACAGTCCCAGGAACTCGCCAGCCGCTCGAGGAACAGGGTGTGCGGATCCTCGAACACAAAGCGCACCGTCAGCGGATCCACCTGCTCGATGCGGCCGAGCCGGCCGGCATGCTGCATGAACGAGTAGCTGGTGAAGCTCAGGTTGCCCGACTTGAAGTACATGGCCTCCCAATCCCACCAGAACATGATGTCATCCGTCGTGAACGGCTGGCCGTCCGACCAGCGCAGGCCCCGGCGCAGCGTCAGGGTCCACACGCGCGAGTCGGGCGAGGCGGTCCACGACTTCGCGAGGTGCGGCACGATGGGATAGCCGTGCGGCGACCAGCGCACGAGCGGCATGTAGGAAATCCGGGAGGCGATCACGCCCTCGATGTCCTCGGGGTTGGTCGCGAGCCGGTGCCAGGTGCCGCCGTAGCGGCCGACGGGCTCCTCCAGTCCCGCCATCACCAGCGGCTCGGGCCCGATGCGCTCGGCCACGGGCGGGAGTTTCCCTTCCTTCACCAGGGCGGAAAGAATCGGCGACTCGCCCTTGGGCCACCAGGCGCCGCGCTCACCCTCGTTGTAGTCCACGTCCCGCCAGACGAGCGGCGGCCGGTCCGGCGTGAGTTGCGGGTTGCGCGCCTTCCGGGCCGCCTCGGCCTCGCGCTCGCTGGGCCTGACGGGTGGCTGCCTGAGATCCGGCCGGAAAAACGCCGCCGTGCCCAGGGCCAGGAGAGTCAGTCCCAGGGCCGCACCAAAGACGCCGGCGGCGAACTTGAGGGCAAAACGGAGTTTACGGGCGACAGGACGGGGCATTCTTAACGAGGGGGCGTGCGATCACAGCCTCGCCACCGGCCGCAAGCAAGCCGTCGCTCGCTCATCCGGAAGAAATCCCAGGCCCGGCGCCGCGGGCCGGGCCAGCACGTCCGCCTTGGGCGCCAGGGCGCCGCCGAACAGGCTGTCGGCCAGAAATTGCGGACCGTTGAGCGCACAGGGCCGCGTCAGCCCGCTCCATGTGAACAAATGCACGGAGGCCAGCAGCGAAAAATCCGGGTCGCTGAGCCCGGAGCCGAGAACCATCAGGCCGCGTTCGCGCAGCTCGTTCACGATCTGCACGGAGGGCCACAGCCCGGCGTTGCGCGCGGGCTTCATCGCGATGCCGTCGAGCATGTCGAGCGCGATGAACTCCGTCGCAACCTCGGGACCGACGATCCCCTCGTCCATCAGCACGGGCAGCGCGCCCTGCTTTTTCAAAGCCTGGTAGCCACGGACTTGAGTCGGCGGCAGCGGTGATTCGAGGACATCCACGCCGGCGTCGCGCAATTTCGGCGCGATCGCCAGCGCCTCGGCGGGCGTGTAGCCGGTGTTGGCATCCGCCCAGAGGAAGCCGTCGGGGGCGAACGCGCGGACCTTCCGCGCGAGTGCGAGATCGTAGTCGGCCGTCTGCGGCGCGCCGACCTTGATGTTGAAATTGCGGTAGCCGCGCGCCCGGCCCTCGGCGAGCTGGCGCTCGATCACCTCCCACTTGGGCGAGGCGACGGTCCAGCTGAGGGTGAGCGATTCTACCGGGGTGCCGGGATTACCAAACAGCTGCCACGCCGGCACGCCGCGCTGGCGGCCGACGAGATCGTAGCAGGCCAGGTCGAGAGCCGCCTTGCAGAGGGGCTGCCCGACCGAAAAGGCCGGGCGGATCGCCGTGTTCATGGCGGCGTGCAGGCCGGCAAAATCCGCCGGGTCGCGTCCGATCACCACCTCGGCCAGATAATGCTCCAAAGTGGTCAGCACGCTTTCCACCGTCTCATAGGTCCACGTCGGCACCGGCACGGACTGCCCCCAGCCGATGACACCGTTGTCGTCGGTCAGCCGCACGAGCACCGAGGGCCGGGTGACGCGGCCGTCGGGACCGGGCTTGAAGAACTTGAACTCGCCCGCCACCGCGTAGTCGAAGCGGCCGATTTCGATTTTTACGATGCGGGACATGATTCTGAAAATTGTAGGGCGGGGTCTCCGAACCCCGCCTCGGTCGCAATCATGCGCTGAACCTCAAGGCAGGAGAAAGAGAAAGATAACGATAAAGAGAAAGATTGGATTCCAACGCGGGGATGAAAGGCGGGGTTCGGAGACCCCGCCCTACATCAATCAGGCACTGGCGTGCGGGTTCAACGCCGGGTTGCGCTGGTAGCGGTCGTAAATCTCGCGGATGTAGTCGATGGAGCGCTTCGCCGTGAGCCAGGCGTCGCCGCCGAGATCGTACGCCTGCGAGACGATGGGGCCGGTGTAGCCGCGCGCCCAGACGAGGCCGAGCGCCGCCGCCACGTCGATGTTGCCGTCGTCGAGCGGACGCGTGCGGAAGGGCTCCGCGGGCTTGGGCCAGCCGTTGAGCACGGCGAAGTAGCCGAGCCGTTCCATCCCGGGCTGCGCCATCACCTCGTGGAGGTCGGGCACGCCGAGGTGGAAAAACGCGTGGAAGAGCGCGATGCCGGGCCGGATGACCTTGGCGCCGCTCTCCTGGATCGCGCGCACCTCCGCGGCGGGCGTGTCGATCATGAACCACACGTGGTTGTAGAGGTTGCAGGTCAGCCCGCGCAGGGCGACATGGGCGTCAACCTCGCGCAGCATGCGGGCGGTGCGCTCCCAGTGCCGGGCCTCGGCCTTGGCGGAACCGGCCTCGCGGTAGTCCGGCGTGGATTTGCCGCCGGGATTGCTGAGGATGGTGAAATTGACGAAGGCCGACGGATCAATCGCGGCGAGGCGGTCGATCATGCGCTTCGCGCGGACCACCTCGGCGTCGAACTTGTCGTGGTCGTCGTCATTGATGCCCTTCGAGACGATGTACATGCCGGCGCGCCGGAGGCCGCTGGCGCGGTAGGCCGCCGTCGCCTCGTCCCAGACCTTGTCGTCGCCGGGTTCGATGGGATGAAATTCGTACCCGTCGTAACCCGTGTCGGCGGCAATCGCCAAACGCGTCCGGTACGGATAATGCCGCCGGTGCATGACGAAATGGTTGTTGAACAGGATGAGTTCGTTGGGGAGGGCCATGGGAGTAAGGAACTAGAAGGAAGACTGGACGATTATGAATGTGGAAATCAGGAAATCAGGTCTGGACTGGGGTTCGATTCCGGTTTTCCAGCTTTCCACATTACTCATTCCGCCACCTTGACCGCCTGCCGGGTGCGGCCGGAGGCGTGCAGGGCGTCGAGCACGCCGTGGATGCGGAGATTATCCGCCGGCGTGTTGGTGAGCGGACGGTTTTCGCGGATCGCGGCGGTGAGTTCGCGGACGGGGTTGATGATGGCATCCTCCCACGAGGGCGGCGCGTCCGGCAGGAGAGTGGTCTTCAATTCCTCCGTGCCAACGTAGGCGTGATGCTGCATGCCGGATTTTTCAGGCATCGGCATGAAGTAGGTGTCCAGTCCGCCCTTGGTGCCGCGCAGTTCGATGGAGTGGCGGGCCGGGCCGTGCTCCCCCGCGCGGCGTTCCCACAGGATCGTGAGGCCGCCTTCACAGATGATCTGCGCCGTGTATCGTCCGTCCACGCCGAGGCAGGGCGGCACACGCTCGGCGGTGAGCGGGAAGTAATTGCCGAGGGCGCCGAAGACGAGCTGCGGCCGGAAGAGGTCGCCCAGCACGAAGCTGAGCCAGTCGAGATCGTAGGGACCCCAGTCGAAGGAGATGCCGCCGCCGTTGCGGGCCGGGTCGTTGCGCCAGTCCGGCAGGGTTGCGCCGGGTTTCGTCGGCGGATTCACCTGAGTGAAGGACACATGATAAACTTGGCCGAGCTCGCCGGTGGCGATCATCTGTTTCGCCTTCTGGGCCGTGCCGGCGCAGTTGTAGCGCGAGGAGGCGCAGTTCACGTGCAGTCCCGTCCCCTTCTGGGCCGCGATGACGTCGCGCACCTCGGCCTGCGTGAGCATGAAGGGCTTTTCGCAGCACACATGCTTGCCGGCCTGCAGCGCCGCGATGGTCATGGGCTTGTGCAGAAACGGCGGGGTCGCGAGGTAGACCGCGTCCACCGCGGGATCGGCCATGACTGCGCGCCAGTCGGTCACCACCTTCGGGGCCCCGCTGGCGGTCGCGACCTTTTGCGCGGCCGCCGGATTGATGTCTGCCACCACGGTGGCGATGGAACCGCGGCCCTCGGTGAAGGCGCGCGTCATGTAGTTCGCAATGACACCGGCGCCAATGACGCCGTAACGTACAGGATTCATGGGATTTTTTGGGGTCCGACCCCGCGTCACCATCGCATCATACCGCTAGGATGAACGCCGGATTGGCAGGGGGGAGTTTGACGGACAAATGAGCACTTGGGCCTCGCAACGCCATGCACGAGTGAAAAGTGCTGAAACGATCCCCAATCTTCTTTCTACCTGTATTACCCCCATGCTCACGACTCCGATCAACGCCGCCGAAGCCATCTTCGAGGCATTCTTTGATGAAACCCTGAGCGGACTGCCGCAGTGGCGGATCCACCCCGGCGGGGCCGAGGGCCTGGTCGTCGTGCAGAAATGGGCCTGGGTGCAGTACGACTGGCAGCGTCCGCCGGCGGACGCCAAGGCCCCCGCCCTGCGCATGAGCCGGGAATTGGCCGTGGACTGCGCGGACTACGATACGCTGATGTTTTCGCTGACCGCGCCGCCGGGCGCCCGCGTCGCCCTCATCGCGGGCACCGATGCCGGGGAGCGCCGCATCCTCAGCACGCCGTTCGAGGCGCAGAAGCGCGAACTGCTCCTGCCGCTCGACGGCGCGCGCCGCCTGCAGAGTCTCACCCTCGAGATCCACGCCGCTCCCGCCCGTTCCGCCGGCAGCGCCTGCGGCTGGTTCAACTGGATCGGCCTGCAGCACGGGCCGACCCTCGAGCGCTACCTCCGCCAGTTCACGCGCTTCGACGAGCGCTGGGAGGATTACCTCAAGCCCGAGTCGTACGAGCCCACCTTCGAGCCGACCTACGGCCTACACCTCACCGGCGCTGAGCTGGCCGAGGCCCGGACGGCGCTCGCGCAGGGCGGCGGTCCGCGGTCCTCCCCGCTGTGGGAACTGGCCGAGGACGCGCGGAAAGTCGCGCCGGAGCGGATGACCACCGAGTACGTCAATTTCTGGAACGACACGCGCTTCAACCGCGTGCGCGACACCGGCAACCTCCTGCTCACCAACGGCGCCAACGCCGCGCAGGCCGCCGTGCTGTTCCGCGACAAGTCCTTGAGCCGGCTCGCCGCGCGTTACGCGATGTGCATGGCCCACGCCACCCGCTGGGATCCGTCCTTCCTCAGCTGGATGGCCGGCTGCAAGTGGGAGCACCGCGCCTTTGTGCCCAGCCTCGTGATGTATGACTGCGCGCTGATCCTCGACCTCTGCGGCGAGTGGTTCACCGACTACGGCCGCCAGCTCATTCTGCGCCGGCTCGCCGAGGAGGGCCAGGGCACGAACAACTACAACGCCTGGTGGTACGTCTACATCTTCTGGTGCAACCAGACCGCCTGGTTCATGCCCGGCCGCATGCTCGCCTACCTCGTGCTGGAAAAAGCGCTGCCGGTGCGGTGGGAACCCTACCCGAAGCCCGACCAGTCCCGCGTCGCCCCCTACACCGACCTCGCGCTGGCCGACCTGCAGGACAACCTCGCGAAAATCCTCCTGCCCGACGGCGGCTACACCGAGGGCCCCGCCTACTTCACCTTCACCGCACGGCAGGCGTTGATCACGTTCTATTACTATGCCCGCGCCCGGGGCCTCGACGCCCGGACACTCGTGCCCAAGGCGCTTTACGCCACCGCCGCGATGGCCGAGACGCTGGTGAGCACCGCGGACGATTCGCAGATGATTCTGATCTGCGACGCGCAATGCGTCCCGCAGGAGGGCGCCGCCTTCCTCGCGTGGCTCATGCCGGATTCGCACTGGGTCACCATCTTCCGCAAATCCATCGCCCGCACCGGCGGCCAGCCGATCTCGATCCTCGCGCAGAACCTTGCGCGCGAAGTCCCCGCGGACGGACCCGGGCTGCGTCCGCTCGTGGACATGCCGACGATCGGCCAGATGTCCTCCCACCGCCGGCTCGGCGGCGAATGGGTGAAGCTCTTCCTCATGGGCAACCAGTCCGGCGCCTCGCACACGCACGAGGACAAGGGTTCGTTCGTCCTCGAGTTCGCCGGCGACACCTTCGCGAAGGACTTCGCCATCTGCGATTACAGCAATCCGCTCGCCGACATGATGAAGCATGCGCAGCGGCACAACATGCTCACGCCGCTCACCGCCGGCGGCGCCCGGCCCAAGCCGAAGAACCCGATCTTCGCCGACATCACCCCGCGCGGACGCGGCGACGAGACCTCCTTCCACGCCACGATGGAGCTCACCGCCGGCTGGGAGGATTGGTTCACGCAGTGGACGCGCACCTGGGATGCGCCGGAAGCCGATACCCTCACCATCACCGATGACTGGGCCGTCGCGCAGGGTGACGGGGTGGTCTTCAACTGGACCACGCCGCTGCCCATCACCCTCGACGCAAAGAACCGCCGCGCCGTCATCCAGGGCCGCCGCGGCCGCGCCCTTCTCAGTTGGGCCGCCGGCATCGAGGCCGCGGTCGAGGAACTGCCCCTCGAGGCGCCCGTGTGGAAGGACGTGCTGAAGGAGCGCAAGGAAGCCTACCTCGTCACCACGCTCCTCCCCGAAACCCAGCCGCGCCTCACCCTCACCCAGCGCGGCCGCCGCGGAAAACTCACCGTGCAGGTGAAGCTGGAACTCACCTGACCCCGCCACGCCAGGCCTGCATGTCACGTATTACGTGACAATGCTGCAGGCGCGCTCCGCCGTCGTTCTCCGGAAACCCGTACCCGTTGTCACGTAATACGTGACAATGCCTTTGGAAGGAATTGCACCAGTAGGGCAGGTCTCCGACCTGCCAGGATGAAGCCTCGCTTAGACGAGAATCATGCGAATATGCCCGAACCTTCACTGCGCACGGAACGGGCTGAAGATCCGCTCTACTGCCGGAACTAGCTTTGTCACGTAATACGTGACAAAGCGGCCGAGGGCGCACCTGGTGGAGCGGGTACGCCAAAGGTACGATCCGAGGGGCGGGACGGAAAGAGGCCTCGACAGGGGGCGGCTTGGCGTGCTTAGCATTTTCAAGTTTCCCATGCATCGCTGCGTCCTCGTTCTCGCCGTCCTTATTATTCGCCCCGACTCAGGGCGGCGGCACGCGGCTGCATAACGAAACCAAACAACCGCGATTTCCTCCCCGGCCCTGAGCTTCACCGCTCAGGGCTTTTTGTTTTTCCAACATGAAAGCCCAACCGTATCCCAGCCTCGCCGATGTTGAATCCGCCCGCCGTCGTCTCAACGGGGGCATCCGCCAGACGCCATGTCTGCCGGTCCCGGCCCTGTCCGCGCTGGTTGGGGTCACACTCCGGCTGAAGCGCGACGACCTGCAGCGCACCGGCTCCGCCAAGGAGCGCGGCGCGCGCCACGCCCTGCTCTGCCTGACGGAGGCGGAGCGGACCCGGGGCGTGATCGCCGCTTCCGCCGGCAACCACGCCATCGGACTCGCCTACCACGGCAGCATGCTCGGGGTGCCGGTCACGGTCGTGCTGCCGACCGGCACGGCGGCCGTGAAGGTCGCCCGCTGCCGCAGTCTCGGCGCCAGCGTCGTGCTGCACGGCGCGGATTATCCCGCGGCCCGGGCCCATGCCGATGCGCTGGCAGCGCGGACCGGCGGTACCCTCGTGCACGCCGCCGACCATGCCGCCGTGATCGCCGGCCAGGGCACGATGATTTTGGAAATCCTGGAGCAGGCGCCCGAACTCGACACCCTGCTGGTGCCCGCGGGTGGCGGCCTGCCGGCCGCGGCGGCGGCCGTGTTGCAAGCCCTGAAACCCTCGGCCCGTGTCGTCGTCGTGGGGCCGGAAACGGCGGCGGCCGATTGCGCCGGCATGGCGGACGAGTACGTCACGATTTCCGCCACGGAAATCACGGGTGCCATCAGCCTGCTCGCCTGCCGCGCCGGCATAGTTGCGGAGTCCGCTGGCGCCGCTCCCCTCGCCGCCCTGTTGAGCGGACGCGTCATGCTTACATCGGGAAGCTGCGTGGTGCTGCCTGTCTCCGGCCGAAACATTGACCCGCGGTGCCACGCTGCGGCCGTGGCCGCCGGGGCGGACTGGGTGGAGCAGTTGGCCGAAGTAGGGCGGGTCTCCTCCTTCGCCAGGGCCTACGGAGGACAGGACCCGCCCCTCTTCGCCGGCTCGGAGGCGGCACGATTCCCCTTCGCAGGCTTCGGCGGACCCGCCCTGCCCTGCGATTTACTTCCGGGTCAGTCGCAGGCTGATGATCTCGTAGGGGGCGAAGGTGACGGTCTTGCCGCGCAGCGGTGCGCCCATGGGTTCGCCGAGGAGGTTGACTTTCTGCGCGCGCCAGCCGGCGGCGAGCTTGAGCTGTGCAGCGCCGCGTTGTCCGGATACCTCGTGCAGTCGCAGCACCCATTGGTCGCGGCCCTCGGGCCTGGCCCAGTGCGGGATCAGGGTTTCACCGTCCTCGATGCCGCCGAAAGCGGAGGCCAACGGCCGGCCGCGGTAGGCGACCGGCACGGTGAAGAGGTTGTCCGCCTGCACCGCCGGCTGCTCGGCCCGCGGCGCCGTGAGTTCGTAGTGGCCGACGGCCAGCTCGATCGTGTGCCGGCCGAGATCGGTGAAGACGGTGGCGGGCCTGGGCAACCGGCTCAGATGAGCCGGATAGGCCTTCGCATGCTCCTCGTAGCCGACGTGCCGCGGGGTGCGCAGGAGCGTGACGCCGAGGTTGCCGTCGCGGCAGCTCACGCCGTATTTCGCCTCGGTCACGACGAAAAGCCCGGAGCGCTCGCCCTCGCTGCTGACCGTGGCCCAGCGGCTCATCGGCCATTCCCACATCGCCTCGGCCTCGCGGGTCGTGGCGAGCTGCGGGCGGAGCACACTGCCGAACGGCGTGCCGCAACGCACCTCGCGGCCGCGGTAGTGCGTCGGGAAGTGCAGCTTCAGCATCGTATCGGGCTCGTGCCAGTCGAGCTCGACGGTGATTCGCAGGACGCTCGCGCCCGGCTCGAGGGAGTAATGCAGCGTGGCCGTGCTGGCGTCGCCGACCCGGCGGGTGACGGCGAGGCCGTTTTTCTCCGCGGTGATTTTCACCGGGCCGCGCGCGGGCTGGCCGAGCGAGAGCGCGTGGCGGTCGATGTCCCACGGGCCGAAGTTCGCCGACTGCTCGGGATAGACCACGAGTTCACCCGCGCCGGCGGCGAGTTCCACGGCGCGGCCGTCCACGGCCAGCGCGGCCAGCCGGCCCTGACGCATCGAGCTTCGCGGTGACGCGGCCGTTGCCGAGTGTGCGACCGCTGACCGTGACAGGAGCGAGTCCGCGCACCACGGCATCCGCGGCGCGAACACCCGCGAGCGGCGGGAGATCAACGACCCGGCCGCCGACGGTGCAGCGCCGGGCGAACGGCAGCGGATTGAAAAGGCAGGCGTCGCCTTTGCCGCCCAGCGAATTTTTTGCCGCGGTCTCCAGTTCCCGCGCGAGCTGCGCGAGTTCGGGCAGGCCCTTGGCGTACACCTCGGGGATGGAACTGCCGGGAATGTAGTCGTGGAACTGGGCGAAGACCATGCGCCGCCAGGCGTGGGCCAGATCGGCGCCGGCCGTGCCGCGGTTCGCCACGAGTGCGGCCTCGCGGAGTTGCAGCGCGCGCTCGAGGGCGCGGAAGTGCGACTTCACGCGGCTCTGGGTCGTGAAGGTGCCGCGATGGTATTCGAGGTAGATTTCGCCATCGAGGGCGGGCAGCTGGGCGCGCTTTTCCGCCAGGCGGTCGAAGAACGCCTCGGGCTGGTCCCACTGGAGCGCAGGCAGGCCGCGCAGCGCCGACAGCCGCCGGGCGCGCTCGCACATTTCCTCGCTCGGACCGCCGCCGCCGTCGCCCCAGCCGTTGGGCATGAGAAACTCGTCGTGCAGGTCGCCCTGCTGGTGCTGGTGCGAGGCCGCGCGGAGCTGCTCGACCTTGAGCTCGTTGTTGAACTGCACGCCCTGCGTCACATGGCTCACGACCGCGTGTCCGCCCGGGCCGCGCCACACGAAGCTCGAATGCGGGAAGCGGTTGACGGTGTTCCAGGTGGTCTTGGTGGTGAAGAAATAGTCCACCCCGCTCAGGTGCATGAGCTGGGGCAGGCAGGCG
This sequence comes from Opitutaceae bacterium, assembly GCA_016715765.1. GTDB lineage: Bacteria > Verrucomicrobiota > Verrucomicrobiia > Opitutales > Opitutaceae > UBA2377. The sequence goes on along the minus strand of JADJZJ010000006.1, from coordinate 62,257 downwards.
TTGAAGCCGAACAGGTCGGGGAGCCAGAGCGAACGCGAGCGCCGGCCCGTGAGTTTTTTGAAGGATTCCTGCCCGAGGATGAAGCTGCGCGCGAGACCCTCGCCGCAGGCCACGTGCGAGTCGCTCTCCACGTACATGCCGCCGGTGGCCTCCCACTGGCCGCGGCGCAACCGGGCGCGCACGGCGCGCAGCAATGCCGGCGAGCGCCGGCCGACCGCCTCGTAGCTGGCCGGCTGCGAGTACGCGAAGCGGAACTCGGGGTAGAGGGTCATGAGCCGGTTCACGTTGGCAAAGGTGTGCACGGCCTTGCCCTCGCCGACCTGCTCGGTCCAGAGCCAGACGAGGTCGAGGTGCGAGTGGCCGGTCAGCGCCGCGCGGCTCAGCGGGGCGGTGTCGCGCAGTTCCCGGTAGATTTTCGCCAGTTCGCGACGCAGGGCGCCCACGCCGGCCGTGTCGAAGGCGTCCAGCGCCGTGTCGAGTCCGCGCAGCAGGCGGCGGTAGAGCGGCGACACGTCGGTGAGCGCCGGCTGCTGGGTCTGGCTGAAGAGTTCGCGCGGCACGCCGGGAAATTCCCGGGCCCGGAGGTCGAGCATCCAGTCGTAGAGACAGTTGAGATCGTGATAGGCGGCCCAGGCCTCGTCGTTGCGCCGGAGCAGCCGCGCCCCGCGGAAAATGTTGCCCTCGGCCCCCAGCCCCTTCGCGTCGGGATGCCAGATCGCGGATTGCACGCACAGGCTCTCGACCCACACCTCGCGCGTGCCGGCGGGCAGCTCGCAGTAACGGTGCGCCACGTCGAAGCCGTAGAAGGGCAAGCCGTTCACGAACAGGGTCGCCTCGCCCTGCTCGTCCCAGTGCAGCCAGCGTCCGGCGCCGGCGGGGATCGCCACGCGCGCCCACCGCTGGTCGTACAGCCGGCCCCAGCTCCCGCCGTCGCGCGCGGCCCGGCGCGGGGCTTTCTTGGCGACGGTCAGCGGCACATGGTCCGGGCGGTTGGCCGTGACCTCGACGCGCAGGAGCTGCGGATCCTGCCAGATCATCTCGGCGAGGCGGGTGACGCCGCGCTGCGTGCGGAGGGGAGTGAGTTGGAGCAGAGGATTGAGCGGGAACATCGCGGCCAGCTTCGCGACCCCGCCGGCGCCGGGCAATCTCTTCCCGGCGGCGGTTCCACGTATTACCTACCCAAATTAGGGTAACAGGCGCCCTGCAATCGGGAACCCCGGGAGGCGTCGCCATGAACTTTCCGGAACCTTAACCCGCCCAAGCCATGTCCCACGCCCTCTCCATGGAGCTGCCTGTTCCTCCGATCCCATCGCTCGACCCTTCCGCCGGCCCGGCCCATGTCGCCACCATCCTCATCGTCGAACAGAACCGCATTCACGCCGAAGCGCTGAGCCTCGTGTGCGCGGAATGCTTCCCCCGGGCCGCGGTGCAGATCCACCGGCGGGCGGCGGACGCGCTGGCCGCCCTGCGCCGGCAGCAGGCCGACATCCTGGTGATGGGATTGAGTTTCGAGGACATGGACGGAGTGGAACTGCTGGCCCGGGTCAACCAGGGCCGGCTGGCGGCCCACACGCTGATCATCTCCTCGCAATGGGAGGAGCACATCCTGCTGTCGCTGCGCACGGCCCGGTTCGAGGGCGCCGTGGACACGGCCTCCGAATCGCTCGAGGCCGTGCGGCGCGCCCTGGAACTCGTCATCCGCGGCGAGGGCTACATCAGCATCCCGTTGCGGCGCTTCCTCATCGACGACCTGCCGGCCACGCGGGCGGCGCGGGATCTGACCACGGCGGAATTGCGCGTGCTCCGCGTCATCGGCGACGGCAGCGACAACCTGGAGGCGGCCGAAAAACTGGGCCTCAGCATCGCCACCGTGCAGACCCACCGGCGCAACATCATGCGCAAGCTCCGGGTGTCCACGAGCGCCAAGCTCGTGCGCGAGGCCGTGCGCCTCGGGCTGGTGCGCATCAGTCCGGTGGCGTCGGCGCGGGGCTTGATGTAGGGCGGGGTCTCCGAACCCCGCCTGGGAGCGCGACCGCCCTCGGTCGCAATCATGCGCAAACTCTCCAAGCCGAGAAAGAGAAAGATAAAGAGAACGAGAAAGATTGGATTCTAGCATAGAGATGAGGAAAGGCGGGGTTCGGAGACCCCGCCCTACATTCCAACCCGCGCGGGAGGTTTCACCGAATCCTTACCCAATCTTGGGTAAGCCGGACCCGTATCAAAATTCACGCGGGCTCCCTAGGATGCGCGCGTTCGTTTTCCTGACTCACTTTCTCTGCGCTCGTCCCGCAGCTGCTTTCTGAACGCATCCGGCCGGCCGCTGATTTCACCGGCCGGATACCCACCGGGGGGTGGTTGGTTCCGGGACCGGCGGTTGGCGGGCGCAGAGACCATTCCCGACCGCCCCTTTTGGTCCGCTCCGGCGGACCGGATCAGCAACGCATAACCCAAAAACACATGAACCAAGCAACCAACCACCCGGCCAGGCTCATCCTGGCCGCCGGTCTCGCCGCGCTGGTGGGCCTGTCGTCCGCCTCGCTGCGGGCCCAGTCCGCCGCCGTCGCGACCACCGGTGAAACCGACGAGGAAGTGACGAAGCTCACGCCCTTCGAGGTTTCATCCGACAAGGACTACGGCTACCTCAAGACCAACGCCGCCACGGCCACCCGTATCGGCATGGAAATCCAGAAGGTGCCGATGAACATCTCGGTTATCTCGCGCGAGTTCCTCGATGACACCAACGCCAAGTCGCTGACGGATCTGTTCCGTTACTCGGCCGCGTCCGCCGGTGACACGCGGTTCAAGATGCGCGTGCCCGCCAACGAGGCCACCCCCCAGGGCGGCTTCACGATGCGCGGCTTCCAGGTGAACACGCTCATGCGCAACGGCGTCTTCCGCTACATCTCGCACAATCTCGACAACGTCGAGCGCGTGGAAGTGGTGAAGGGCCCGGCGTCCGTGTTCTTCGGCCAGGGCTACCCCGGTGGCGTCATCAACTACATCACCAAGCGGCCCTCGTTCACGAAGATCCCGACCGAGCTGACCTACCAGCTTGATGACAACTCCGGCCACAAGGTGAAGATCGACAACAATACGGTCCTCTCCAAGAAGGCCGCCTTCCGCTTCGTCGGCGCCTGGCAGGACCTGCAGGGCGAGCGCCGCTTCGAGTACCACAAGAACTTCAACCTCACGCCCTCGCTGACCCTGAAGCCCCTGGACAGCGGCAAGCTGACCATCAACCTCGAGTTCGAGTACCTGAAGGAACGCTACAACGCGAACGACTACGACTGGATCTACAGCGACTTCGCCGGCTGGAAGAACGCCGCCACCACGGGCGCCTACGGCTCCTCGACCGCCACGCTGACCAGCACGATCACGGCCAGCGCCGGGAACGGTCTCGCCGCCAATGTGCTGCAGACCACGACGACCCCGACCCTCGCCTACTCGACCTACATCAACAACAAGCGCACGGCGACCGGCGACCTCTGGCTGCCGGCCTACACGAGCGTCGAGCGCGGGGCCTACATCACCGATGCCGCGGGCAACTTCATCCAGGACGAGGCCTTCAACTACACCAGCCGCGGCGCCTATCATGACAACGAGGACGAGGTCTTCACCGCCACGGTGGACATGGCCCCGTTCGAGTGGCTCGACGCCCGCTACACCTACACCAATGACCGCGCGGTCAACAACAGCGTCGGCCAGGGCGGAGCGCTCACGACCCCCTATGCCGACGGCATCCACTGGAACGTCGGCCTCGGCGCCCGTTCGGGCTACTGGCGCTACACGCAGGTGCACAACCTCGACCTGGTGTTCAAGTTTGATGTGTTCAACATCAAGCACAAGGTGCTGACCGGATTCCAGCGCTCCACCTGGACGCAGCAGTACCTTTCCAGTGCGGCGCAGACCGACCTCAACCTGGCCTTCCTGCCCGGCGCGCGCAACACGGTCTCCAATCCGGACTATGCCGGCACCAACACGGCGAAGTATGATTTCGGCGCCGTGCCGGTGAACCAGGTCATCTACGATCGCGCCGGCGCCATCAAGCCCGTCCGCCAGATCTACAACAACTGGGATCCCGGCTACGAACTCGCGCCCGACATCAACACCTACTTCCAGGACGACCGCAACGCCCTCGACGGCTACAAGCCGACCCTGGAAGGCATGTACCTCAACTATCAGGCCTCGATGCTGGACGATCGCCTGACCGTCCTGGCCGGTTACCGCGAGGAAAAGAAATGGGAACGCATGCAGGCGCAGGTCAACAACTTCCCCTGGTACACCTATTTTGCGGACATGTACCTGGATCCCACGGCCTACCCGGAAAACGTCTGGGGGCACTCGGTCAATTACCAGAAGACGGTGCCCTACGACCAGGAGGGCGACTCCTGGATGGGCGGCGCCTCCTTCGCCATCAACAAGAACCTGAGCGTCTACGCCTCGGCGTCGAAGATCTTCAAGTTCAACTCCGGCAATGTCGGCGGCGTCTTTGTGGGTGACGAGCAGCTGATCGCCCAGGGCATCATCGACGAGTACGCCGCCCGCGGCCTGGCGGGCCAGTTTGTCTACCGCGGCCAGTCCATCACCTCGGTCTCCCAGTTCGTGGGCATCGTCGAGGGGCTCGGCTACTACCAGATGGTCCCGAACGAGGAGGGCAAAAACTACGAGGTTGGCGTCAAATACACCAGTGATGACAGCCGGATCGTCGGCACCTTCTCGCTGTTCAGCGCCGACCGCATCAACCGGCGCGAGGACGACACCGTGGCGCAGGCCAACGCGAACGAGCCGCTGAACTACAACACCAACCCGATCTGGATCGCCGGGGCGGCCCGCTCCGGCCTGGTCGGCGCCACCGCCACCAGCACCGGCCGCGTCTTCCGCGTGCGCTCCTATGGCAACAAGGTGAAGATCGAGGGCGCGGAAGCCGAGGTCATCTGGACCCCGATCCGCAACTTCCAGGCGCTGATCAACGCCTCCTGGATGCCCACGGCCGAGACCGTCGAGGATACGCGCCCGATCTATTCGAAGCCCGGCTCGGACTACTACAACAACGTCCTCACCGCCGCCCAGCAGCGCGACGCGTACATCCTGTGGAACGCCCGCGTGGAGAACGTGCCGGAATACCGCCTCAATGTGTTCGGCAAGTACACGTTCACGGACGGCCCGGCGCGCGGCCTGTCCCTCGGTGCCGGCCTGCGCTACTCCTCCGAGACGGTGGTCGCCCGCTCGGTGGACTGGAATCCGCTCAACGGCGGCTACCAGGCCGGCGACTATGTGGTGTTTGACGTGACGGCGGCCTACCCGTGGGAGTTCATGGGCTACAAGTTCCGCACCTCGCTCGGCATCTACAATGTGACCGACAAGGAATATTCCGAGGGTTCCTACGCCCTCTCGCCGGCCCGCAACTGGCTGCTCAGCACGACCCTCAGCTTCTGAGCCGGCTGATCCCGACTCGCGGCCCGCCGGCAAAGGCGGCACCCCTCAAGGGTGCCGCCTTTTGCTTTGGGACGGCCGGATTCCTGGCAAATCCCAAAGTGCTAATACCCATGGTACACCGTAAACCGGCCCGACCATTAGCTTACGATCCGAAGGTATTATATACTTAAATTTAGGTATCAAACCATTGACCATTACACGGAATATGAAACGATTCTGATTCCGTACGGATATCGTGGACGAGCCATTAGCGTCTTTTATGTCTGTTCCCCCCGCATGAATCCTCCCGTTCGCACCCAGGATCTCCAATTGCCTTATGCTACGCAACCGCAAGTGGCCAGCGTGGTCATTGCCGAGCAGAACCGTCTCCACGCGGATGCGCTTCGCATGGCCAGCCTGGAGTGTTTTGCCGACGCGACGGTGCGCCTTTTCGGGCATGCCGCCCAGGCGCTGCGCGCGATGGAACTCCAGCCGGCCGACCTGCTGGTGATGGGCTTGAGTTTCGACGACATGGACGGCGTGGAGCTGCTCGAGCGTGTGAACCGCGGACGCCTCGCCGCGCGCATCATGGTCATGTCTTCGCAGTGGGAGGAGCATATCCTCCTCTCGCTCCGCACGGCCCGGTTCGACGGCGCGGTCGACACCGCCACCGAGTCATTCGGAACCGTCCGCCAAGCCATGCAGCAGGTGATCGACGGCGAAGGCTACATCAGCACCCACCTGCGGAGGTACCTGATCGACGAGCTGCCGGCGAACACCGGCGCCCAGGATCTGACCGCGATGGAGTTGCGGATCATCCGCCTGATCGGCGAGGGCTGCGACAACCAGGAAGCCGCCGCACGCTTTGGCATCAGCATCAACACGGTCCAGACGCACCGGCGCAACATCATGCGCAAGCTCAAGGTTTCCACCAGCGCCAAGCTCGTCCACGAGGTCGCGCGCCTCGGACTGGTTCGAATCAACCCCGTGGCCTGACCGCCACCGGCGCCTGATACCGGCCCGGCGGCCGGTTGGGCGATTATTCAGAAAACTCATCAAACTTGGGTAGGATTGCGCCGTAGGTTTCGACCCGGCGAGCCCCTAGTATGGGCGGGTTATTTTACATCGGACAATTTCTCTGCGTTTTGCCTGCCGCAGCTTTCTGAACGATTCCGGCCGGTTGCTGATTTCGCCGGCCGGATACCACCGGGGGGTGGTTTGTTCCGGGACCGCGGCCGGCAGGCGCAGAGATCCGCTGTCCACCAGTTTTGGTCCGGCTGTACCAGTCGGACCAGATTAAACCCAAAAACCAATGAACCAAGAAACCAGCTACCCAGCATCGGTGACCAAACGATATTTGGCCGCCTGTTTGGCTGCCCTGATCGGCCTGTCTGCCTCGTCCCTTTGGGCGCAGCAGCCGGTGACTGTCACGGCAACTGACGACGACGAGGAGATCACGAAGCTGACTCCTTTCGAAGTCTCATCCGAAAAAGACTACGGCTACCTGAAGACCAATGCCGCCACGGCCACCAAGATCGGCATGGAAATCCAGAAGGTGCCGATGAACATCTCGGTTATCTCGCGCGAGTTCCTCGATGACACCAACGCCAAGTCGCTGACGGATCTGTTCCGTTACTCGGCCGCGGCCTCCGGTGACACGCGGTTCAAGATGCGTATCCCCGCCAACGAGGCCACCCCCCAGGGCGGTTTCACGATGCGCGGTTTCCAGGTGAACACGCTCATGCGCAACGGCGTCTTCCGCTACATCTCGCACAATCTCGACAACGTCGAGCGCGTGGAAGTGGTGAAGGGCCCGGCGTCCGTGTTCTTCGGCCAGGGCTATCCCGGCGGCGTCATCAACTACGTCACCAAGCGCCCGTCGTTCACGAAGATCCCGACCGAACTGACCTACCAGCTGGACGACAACAGCGGTCACAAGGTCAAGGTCGACAACAACACCGTGCTGTCCAAGAAGGCCGCCTTCCGTTTCGTCGGCGCCTGGCAGGACCTGCAGGGCGAGCGTCGCTTTGAGTACCACAAGAACTTCAATCTCACGCCCACGCTGACCTTGAAGCCCTTGGACAGCGGCAAGCTGACGATCAACCTCGAGTTCGAGTACCTGAAGGAACGCTACAACGCGAACGACTACGACTGGATCTACAGCGACTTCGCGGGCTGGAAGAACGCGGCCACGACGGGCGCCTACGGCTCCTCGACGGCCACGCTGACCAGCACGATCACGGCCAACGCCGGCAACGGCCTCGCCGCCAATGTGCTGCAGACCACGACGACCCCGACCCTCGCCTATTCGACGTACATCAACAACAAGCGCACGTCGACGGGCGATCTCTGGATTCCCGCCTACACCAGCGTCGAGCGCGGCGCCTACTACACCAACGCCGGGGGCACCTTCATCCAGGATGAGGCCTTCAACTACACGGCCCGCGGCGCCTACAACGACAACGAGGACGAAGTCTTCACCGCCACGGTGGACATGTCCCCGTTCGAATGGCTCGATGCCCGCTACACCTACACCAATGACCGCGCCGTGAACAACTCGGTCGGCCAGGGTGGTGCGCTCCAGACCCCGTACGCCGACGGCGTGCACTTCAACATCGGCCTGGGCAACCGTTCGGGTTACTGGCGCTACACGCAGGTGCACAACGTGGACTTGGTCTTCAAGTTCGACCTGTTCGGCATCAAGAACAAGGTGCTGACCGGTTACCAGCGCTCCACCTGGACGCAGCAGTACCTCGGTGGCGCGGCGCAGACGGACCTCAACTGGGCCTTCCTGCCCGGCGCCCGCAACACGGTCTCCAATCCGGACTACCGGGGCACCAACGTCGCGAAGTATGACTTCGGCGGCGTGCCGGTGAACCAGATCATCACCGACCGCAACGGCGCCATCAAGCCCGTCCGCCAGATCTTCAACAACTGGGATCCCGGATACGAGCTCGCTCCCGACATCAACCAGTACTTCCAGGACGACCGCAATGCGCTCGACGGCTACAAGCCCGTCCTCGAGGGCATGTACATCAACTATCAGGCCTCCCTCCTCGAGGACCGCCTGACGGTGCTCGCCGGTTACCGTGAAGAGAAGAAGTGGGAACGCTTCCAGCCCCAGGTGAACAACTTCCCCTGGTACACCTACTTCCCGGACATGCACCTCGATCCCGTGGCTTATCCCGAGAACGTCTGGGGCCACTCGGTCAACTACCAGAAGACCAACCTGTACGACCAGAAGGGTGACTCCTGGATGGCCGGCGCGTCCTTCGCCATCAACAAGAACCTGAACGTCTACGCCACCACGGCCAAGATCTTCAAGTTCAACGGTGGTACGGTCGGTGGCATGTTTGTGGGTGACGAAATGCTCATCGCCCAGGGCATCATCGACGAGTACGCCTCCCGCGGCCTGGCCGGTCAGTTCATCTACCGTGGTCAGGCGATCACGACGGGTGCGCAGATCAAGGCCCTGTTCGAGGCCCAAGGTTACTACAAGAATGTCCCGAACGAAGAGGGCAAGAACTACGAGATCGGCGTCAAGTACACCACGGACGACAACAAGATCGTCGGTACGCTGTCGCTCTTCAGCGCCAACCGCATCAACCGTCGTGAAGACGACGGCGTGGCGCAGGCGAACGCGAACGAGCCGCTGAACTACAACACGAACCCGATCTGGATCGCGGGCGCCGCCCGCTCCGGTTTGGTGAGTGCCTCGGCCGCCAACACCGGCCGCGTGTTCCGTGTCCGTTCCTACGGCAACAAGGTTGAGATCGAGGGCGCGGAAGTTGAGGTCATCTGGACCCCGATCCGCAACTTCCAGGCGCTGATCAACGCCTCCTGGATGCCCACGGCCGAGACCGTCGAGGATCAACGCCCGATCTACTCGAAGCCCGGTTCGGATTATTACAACAATACCCTGAACGCCACCCAGAAGCGCGACGCGTACATCCTCTGGAACGCCCGCGTGGAGAACGTGCCCGAGTACCGCTTCAACGTGTTCGGCAAGTACACGTTCACGGACGGCCCGGCCCGCGGCCTCGCGCTCGGCGCCGGTATGCGCTACTCGTCCGAGACCGTGGTCAGCCGCGGCGTGGACTGGAACCCGCTCGGCAACGGCTACCAGGCCGGCGACTACATCGTCTTCGACGTGACGGCCGCCTACCCCTGGGAGTTCATGGGCTACAAGTTCCGGACCTCCATCGGTATCTACAACGTGACCGACGAAAAGTACTCCGAGGGTTCCTACGCCCTCTCGCCGGCCCGCAACTGGCTGCTCAGCACGACCCTCACCTTCTGAGTGGTTTGAACTGAACAGCTGATCTGCCTTCAAGGGCGGCATCCTCCGGGATGCCGCCCTTTTTTGCATTTGTCCGCCTACCTGAAATTAGGTAATATTATTGTCCACAACGCCGCCCGGATGAACCAATATGGGCTACCGCCCCCCGCATCGTGTCCAAAAATACTCGGCCCCCGCCGAACCCGGCCATTCGTCTGAGAAAGCTTCCACGCTCCGCCACCGCGCACGTGCATCGGATCGTGGTGGCCAAATGGGGCCAGGTCTACGCCGAGGCCTTGAAGCTCATCTGCCAGCACGCCTTTCCGCGCGCCGAGGTTGAGGCCTGCAGTTCGGGCAAGGCGACCCTGGCGACCCTGCGTGCGCGCCCGGCCGACCTGGTCCTGCTGACCCTCACCTTCTCCGATTACGACGGCATCGATCTGCTGCAGGCGGTCATCGAGGAAAACCTGTCCGCCAAGGTGCTGCTCGGCTGCCGCCGGCGGGACGAGCACTGCCTCCACTCCCTGCGCAATGCCCGTTTCGACGGCATCCTCGACACGCTGCACGAGAATCTCGATACCATGCTCGAGGCGCTGGAAACGGTCGCGTGCGGCCGGGCCTATGTGAGCCCCGCCTTCCGGGACATCGTGGTCGACCGCATCGTGCCCAGCAGCCTGTGGCAGAAACTTACGGCCGCGGAGATCAAGGTGCTCAAGATCATCGGCGACGGCAGTGACGACCAAGAGGCCGCGGCCGTGCTGGCGCTGAGCGCCGCGACCGTGCAGACACACCGGCGCAACATCATGCGCAAGCTCGGCGTCACGAGCAGTGCCAAGCTGGTGCGCGAATCCATCCGTCTGGGCATCGTGCGCATCACCGATCACGGCCGCATCATCCGCCCCGGATTCACCGGGCAGCTGGGCCGGGAAGCCGACGCCCACCATCCGGGCAAGCCCGGGTGCGCCAGTCGCTTCCTGCCGACGGGTTCGCAGTGATACCTGATATTAGGTAACGACGAAGGTACCTTCCGTCGAAGAATGCGGGCAGTATGGGGCCGGTTTGCTGAATCCACCCCCCAAGCTTTCCTCTGCGCCCGAACCGTTGCTGCTTTCTGAACGCATCCGGTCGGTACTGATTTCCCGACCGGATACCACCGGGGGTGGTTTGTTCCGGGAATGGCCGTCGTCGGGCGCAGAGACCCTTTTTTTCCCGCCAGTCCGGTGTCGTCCCGGCTGGCCCTTCCAGCCGCCTGAGGCGGTCCGCGCCGACGCCCCCAGCCCCCCTTTGGTCCGTTCCAATCCGGATCATATCCAGAAACCACAAAACCCAATGAACCAACAGACCCAATACCCAGTACCGGTGGCCAAGCGAAGCTTGGTCGCCTGCTTGGCCGTCTTGATTTGTGCTTCTGCCGCTCCCATCCGGGCGCAGCAGGCGCCGATCACGACTGACGACGACGAGGAAGTGACGAAGCTCACGCCCTTTGAAGTCTCATCCGACAAGGACTACGGCTACCTCAAGACCAACGCCGCCACGGCCACCCGCATCGGCATGGAAATCCAAAAGGTGCCGATGAACATCTCGGTTATCTCGCGCGAGTTCCTCGATGACACCAACGCCCGCTCGCTGACGGATCTGTTCCGTTACTCGGCCGCGGCGGCCGGTGACACCCGCTTCAAGATGCGCGTGCCCGCCAACGAAGCCACCCCCCAGGGCGGCTTCACGATGCGCGGTTTCCAGGTGAACACGCTCATGCGCAACGGCGTCTTCCGCTACATCTCGCACAATCTCGACAACGTCGAGCGCGGAAGTGGTGAAGGGCCCGGCGTCCGTGTTCTTCGGCCAGGGCTATCCCGGCGGCGTCATCAACTACGTCACCAAGCGCCCCTCGTTCACCAAGATCCCGACCGAACTCACCTACCAGATCGATGACAACAGCGGTCACAAGGTGAAGATCGACAACAACACCGTGCTGTCCAAGAAGGCCGCCTTCCGTTTCGTCGGCGCCTGGCAGGACCTGCAGGGCGAGCGTCGCTTTGAGTACCACAAGAACTTCAATCTCACGCCCACGCTGACCTTGAAGCCCCTGGACAGCGGCAAGCTGACCATCAACCTCGAGTTCGAGTACCTGAAGGAGCGCTACAACTGGAACGACTACGACTGGATCTACAGCGACTTCGCGGGCTGGAAGGCGGCTTCCACCTCGGGTGCCTACGGCTCCTCGACCGCCACGCTCGCCAGCACGATCGCGGCCAACGCCGGCAACGGTCTCGGCGCCAACGTGGTCCAGGCCACGACGACCCCGACCCTCGCCTATGCGACGTACATCAACAACAAGCGTACTCGACCGGCGACCTCTGGCTGCCGGCCTACACGAGTGTTGAGCGTGGTGCGTACTACACCAACGCCGCGGGCACCTTCATCCATGATGAAGGCTTCAACTACACCGCCCGTGGCGCCTACCACGACAACGAGGACGAGGTCTCTCACCGCCACGGCGGACCTGTCCCCGTTTGAATGGCTCGATGCCCGTTACACCTACACCAATGACCGCGCCGTGAACAACTCTCGGTCGGCCAGGGTGGCGCGATCCAGACCCCGTACGCCGACGGCGTGCACTGGAACATCGGCCTGGGCAACCGCTCGGGTTACTGGCGCTACACGCAGGTGCACAACGTGGACTTGGTCTTCAAGTTCGACCTGTTCGGCATCAAGAACAAGGTGCTGACCGGCTACCAGCGCTCCACCTGGACGCAGCAGTACCTCGGTGGCGCGGCGCAGTCGGATCTCAACTGGGCTTTCCTGCCCGGCGCCTGCAACACGACCTCCAATCCGGACTATGCCGGTACGAACAAGATGGCATGACTTCGGCGGCGTGCCGGTAAACCAGCTCGTCTACGACCGCTCCGGTGCCATCAAGCCCGTCCGCCAGCTCTTCAACAACTGGGATCCCGGATACGAAATGGCTCCCGACATCAACACCTACTTCCAGGACGACCGCAATGCGCTCGACGGCTACAAGCCGAAACTGGAAGGTATGTATATCAACTATCAGGCCTCCCTCATGGACGACCGCCTGACGGTGTTGGCCGGTTACCGTGAAGAAAAGAAGTGGGAACGCTTCCAGCCCCAGGTGAACAACTTCCCCTGGTACACCTACTTCCCGGACATGTTCCTCGATCCCGTGGCCTACCCCGAGAACGTCTGGGGTCACTCGGTCAACTACCAGAAGACCATCGGCCTCGACCAGAAGGGTGACTCCTGGATGGGTGGCGCGTCCTTCGCGATCAACAAGAACCTGAACGTCTACGCCACCACGGCCAAGATCTTCAAGTTCAACGCCGGCAACGTCGGCGGCATGTTCACGGGTGATGAAATGCTCATCGCCCAGGGCATCATCGACGAGTACGCCTCCCGCGGCCTGGCCGGTCAGTTCATCTACCGTGGTCAGGCGATCACGACGGGTGCGCAGATCAAGGCCCTCTTCGAGGCCCAGGGCTATTACAAGATGGTCCCCAACGAAGAAGGTAAGAACTACGAGATCGGCCTCAAGTACACCAGCGACGACAGCAAGATCGTCGGTACCTTGTCGCTCTTCAGCGCCAACCGCATCAACCGTCGTGAAGACGACGGCGTGGCGCAGGCCAACGTGAACGAGCCGATGAACTACAACACGAACCCGATCTGGATCGCGGGCGCTGCCCGCTCCGGCCTGGTGAGTGCCTCGGCCTCCAGCACCGGCCGCGTGTTCCGTGTCCGTTCCTACGGCAACAAGGTTGAGATCGAGGGCGCGGAAGCCGAGGTCATCTGGACCCCGATCCGCAACTTCCAGGCGCTGATCAACGCCTCCTGGATGCCCACGGCCGAGACCGTCGAGGATCAACGCCCGATCTACTCGAAGCCCGGTTCGACCTACTACGAGAACAACCTGACCGCGACCCAGCGCGACGCGTACATCCTGTGGAACGCCCGCGTGGAGAACGTGCCGGAATACCGCTTCAACGTGTTCGGCAAGTACACGTTCACGGACGGCCCGGCCCGCGGCCTCGCGCTCGGCGCCGGTATGCGCTACTCCTCCGAGACCGTGGTCAGCCGCTCGGTGGATTGGAATCCGCTCGGTGCCGGCTACCAGGCCGGCGACTACATGGTCTTCGACGTGACGGCCGCCTATCCCTGGAGTTCATGGGCTACAAGTTCCGGACCTCCTCGGTATCTACAACGTGACCGACGAAAAGTACTCCGAAGGTTCCTTCGCCATGTCACCGGCCCGCAACTGGCTGCTCAGCACGACCCTCACCTTCTGAGTGGTTTAAACTGAACAGCTGATCTGCCTTCAAGGGCGGCATCCTCCGGGATGCCGCCCTTTTTCTTTTGGGCTAAATGTAGGGCGGGGATTCCGATCCCCGCCTTCTATTCCAGCACGGGCATTCAATCTTTCTCGTTCTCTTTCTCTTTCTCGGCTCGGAAAGTGCGCGTTGAGAACGAGAACGATTACGAGAAAGAGAACGCTGGATTCCAGCGTGGCGAAGGAGGGAAGGCGGGGATCGGAATCCCCGCCCTACATCATTTCTCCGCCGTCCGCAGCACGATCTTCGTCGCCTCGCGGTACTTCAGGTCGAAGCCGCCCTCGCGGGGCGTGATTTCAAAACCAAGGGCATCGGTCTCCACCGTGACGGTCAGGCCCGGCAGCTTCCAGCCGTCGCGTCCGAGCTCGGCGGCGGTCAGGCCGGGGGCTGACACTTGGAGGGTGGAGTCGCCAATCGCACGGATCACGAGGAGGTTCTCACTTGCCCGCGCATCCACCCGCGGGCACTCGCGCAGGAGAACCCAGCCGATGTCGCCGTCCGGCATGACCCAGTGGATGGTCGCAGGGTGAAAGATCGTGCGGCTCGCGGGTCCCGCGGCGCGGGACAGGCCGGTGATCTCCCCGCCGAGCATGACCTGGCGACCGAGCCAGGCCGTGGCGGTGCGGCCGCCGGGCAATTGGCGCTCGACCTGGCGTTCGCCTTGAAACTGCCGGAAGTGCGTCAGCGCCTCCGCCGGAATCCGCGCCCCCGTGATCACGGCCAGGGGGCCGAAAATGAAATCGTGGGCATGCCCCATCGGACCGCTTGGATCCGGCAGGGGCACCTGCGGCGGGTCCAGCACCAGCGCCAGCCACACCCCGGTCAGTGAAACATAGCGCCGCATGTCCATGCCGTAGGCGCGGTCATAGGGCCCGGCGAGATTGCGCAGCCCGGCATGGTAGAAACGCGCGGTATCAATCCAGAGGGCGGCCTCCATCTCCGCGCCCAGTTGGCGGAGGCGGTCCGTGGGACCGTATTTGCGCCACAGGGCCAGACCGTAGAAATCCACCCCGTAATAGGTCGGCGAGTTGTACTCCTCGAAGGAGCCGTGCTCGCTGAATCCGGCATGGACCGCCTCGCACCAGGCTTCGCCGTCCCGCACCCATTCCGGCCGGCCCAGCCGCTGCCCGGCAAAGGTCATCAGGAACCCGTGCATCAGCGCGATGTTGGTGTAGCTGGGCACCAGCCGCTTCTCCTGCAGTTCACCCTCGATCGCGCGGCGGATGGCATCCTCCAGGCGCGCCGCCAGGCCCGGCGGCAGGCGGTCCGCATATTCCAGCAGCAGCACCGCAAAGTCCGTCCCGATGAAATACCGCCAGTTGGGATCGTAGTTCATCCAGCGCTCCGAGAACTGGCCCGGCTGCGGCTCCTCCGCGCTGCGGTAAAAGGTGCCGTCCCACGGCTGGCCGGGATCGCGGATCTGCTGGCCGAGCACGAGGTCGATCACGCGCAGCGCCCGCGCGCGGTCGCCGGGCTGGTCGCGCTGCATCAGCCCGAGCGCATAGGTGGAACTGCCGCGGATGTCGTGCCGGCGCGCCGAGCCGGTCATTGCGGACCAAAGCAGTCCGGCGCGTTCATCCCAGAGAGGTTCGCAAAAGCCCAGCGAGGCCGCGAGCAGCGCCGACGCGCGCGGATCGGGGGCGGGTTGGGCGGACAGGGCATGGACCGCGGTCAGCAGTCCGAACCAGGGGAGCAGCCGGCGGAGTTTCATGGCAGGAGGATACAGAGTGAATGTCCCCCGGGGTAAAGCGCCGACTCGGATGCGGCTCGCTTGCTAAGCAGCAGGTAGGGCGAGGCGTCCTCGCCGAGCCGGTTGACGTTCCACCAGCGGACGGCTCACCGGGGACGGTTCGCCCTACCTGCCATTGCCCGTGTGTCAGTCCATTGCGCAAATTTTTACCTGTCACACATGTACCATCGTGCGCCATTGACCGGCCGCGCCGGTTGGCCTCTCCTCGCTGCCGATGCATCCCACGCTCCTCGTCCTCGCCGCCGGCATGGGTTCGCGCTACGGCGGCCTCAAGCAGATCGACCCCGTCGGCCCTTCCGGCGAAACCGTGCTCGACTACGCGGTGTATGACGCCCTTCGCGCCGGATTCGGCCGCGTGGTGTTCATCATCCGGCGCGATTTCGAGGAGGTCTTCCGCACGCAAATCGGCGCCAAGTACGCGGGCCGCATCGCCGTGGACTATGTCTTCCAGTCGCTCGACGCCCTGCCCGAGGGCTTCACGCCCCCGCCCGGCCGCGAGAAACCCTGGGGCACCGGCCACGCCGTGTGGTGCGCCCGCGACGCCATCCGCGAACCCTTTGCCGTCATCAACGCCGACGATTTCTACGGCGCGGATTCGTTTGCGCGGCTCGGCCGCTTCCTGACCGGCCCGGCGGTCGCACCGCGCGGCTTCGATCCCATGTCGGGCCATCGCGTGCCGCATTCCCTCGCCGCGCCCTTTGCCATGGTCGGCTACCGGCTGGCCAACACGCTGTCCGAGCACGGCGCGGTCGCCCGCGGCATCTGCGCCGCCGGGGCCGACGGCCGGCTGGTTTCGATCGTCGAGCACACCGGGATTTTGCCGGAGGAGATCGGCCCCGGCAAAAAGTACTCCGGCGCCGAGATCGCCTCGCTGAACTGCTGGGCCTTCACCCCGGCGCTCTTCGCCGGCCTCGATGCGCAGCTGCGCGGATTCCTCGCCGAACGGCGGCACGAACCGAAGGCCGAGTTCTACCTGCCCGCCGCCGTCTCCACCATGATCGCCACCGGCGCCGCGACCGTCCAGGTGCTGCCGACCGAGAGCTCATGGTTCGGCGTCACCTACCGCGAGGACAAGCCCCGCGTCGTCGCCTCCATCGCCGCCTTGGTGCAATCCGGCGAATATCCCGCCAAGCTTTTTTAACCCCTCCTTCGCCAAGCCTACGGAGGGCAGGCACAAAAATCAAAAAGAGCGCGGAAACCGTCAGGGTTCGGCCATAAGGCAATTGCAGCCATAAGCACATGCCTTCATCCACTGAAGCCGTATTTCCTCTCATGAACCCTGGCCCATTCTCAAAACCTACACCGGCGACAAGCTGCCCCGCGTCGCCCTGCCCGTCGGCGGCATCGGCACCGGCACCGTCTCCTTCTGCGGCTGGGGCGCGTGGCGGCACTGGGAGGTCGCCAACCGGCCCGCGAAGGGGTTCACGCCCACCGGCCAGGGCGGCGCCGCCCCGTTTTTCGCCCTGCATGCCGCCCGCCGCGGCGAGGCCCCGGTCACGCGGCTGCTTGAGGGACCGCTGCCGGTCGGCGACTGGGAGGGCGCGGAAGGCGCACCCGTGCCCAATGCCGGCCTGCCCCGCTTCCGCCGATGCAAATTCCACGCCGCCTACCCGCTGGCCCAGCTGGAGCTCGCCGACGAGGCCATGCCGCTGCGGGCGACGATGCAGGTGTTCAATCCGCTCATCCCCGGCGACAGCGCCCGCAGCGGCCTGCCGGTCGCCCTCGTGCGCGTGGTGCTGCGCAACCCTTCCCGCGCGCCGGTCCGGGCCGCGGTCGCGGCAGTGCTGCCCAATTTCGTCGGCATGGACGGCTTCGCGCTGAAGCTCGATGAATTCCGCGGCAAACTCGGGCCCACCGGCGCGCAGGAGAACTTCAATGCACTGCGCACCGCGGACGGCCTGCACGGCGTCACGCTTGCGTCCAAAGGCGTCGCCGCCAACCACCCGGCCTGGGGTACCCTCGCGCTCGCCACGACCGCCCGGCGCGGCGTCACCCACCGCACCGCCTGGGCCGACTTCGGGTGGAGCGACGCCCTGCTCGATTTCTGGGATGACTTTTCCGCGGACGGACGGCTGGAGGAGCGCACCGCCAAGACCGACACGCCTACCGCATCGCTGGCCGTGTCCGTCGAGGTGCCGCCCGCGAGTGAACGCAGCCTCGAGTTCGTCATCGCGTGGCATTTCCCGAACCGCCAGTCGTGGAGCGTCCCCGCCGGCGAGGAGCCCGCGATCGTGGGCAACCACTACGCCACGCAATTCGCGGACGCCTGGGCCGCCGCCGCGCATGCGGCCAGGCACTGGACCGCGCTGGAAAACGACACCGTGGCGTTTGTCCGCAGCGTCACGGAGAGCAGCCTGCCGCCCGAGGTCCGCGAGGCGGCGCTCAACAACCTGTCCACGCTGCGCTCGCAGACCTGCTTCCGCACCGCCGACGGCCGCTTCTACGGCTGGGAAGGCTGTTTCGACCGCAAGGGCAGCTGTCACGGCAGCTGCACGCACGTCTGGAACTACGAGCACGCCACCGCCCTGCTCTTTCCCGATCTGGCGCGCCTGATGCGCGAGGTGGAGTTCTCGGACCACACCATGGATGCGGACGGCCTGATGGCCTTCCGCGTCGCCCTGCCGTTGAAGCCCGGCAGCAGTTGGAAGCTTGCCGCCGCCGACGGCCAGATGGGCTGCCTCCTCAAGCTGCACCGGGAATGGCGCCTCTCCGGCGACACCGCCTGGCTGCGCTCGCTCTGGCCGCACGCCCGCCGCGCGCTGGAATTCGCCTGGCTCCCCGGCGGCTGGGACGCCGACCAGGACGGCGTGATGGAGGGCTGCCAGCACAACACGATGGACGTGGAGTACTTCGGCCCCAACCCGCAGATGGCCTCCTGGTACCTCGGCGCCCTCCGTGCGGCCGCGGCCATGGCGCGCGCCCTCGGCGAGACGGAGTTCGCCGCGAAATGCGACGACCTCGCCGCCCGCGGCCGGGCCTGGGTGGATGCCAACCTGTTCAACGGCGATTACTACGAGCACCACATCCGCCCGCCCGGCAGCTGGGACCAGGTTCGGACCGGTCTCGCCGCCGGCATGGGGGCCAAGGATCCCGCGAACCCCGACTACCAGCTCGGCGCCGGCTGCCTCGTGGACCAGCTCGCCGGCCAGGTGAACGCCCACTTCGAGGACCTCGGCCATGTGCTCGATCCGGAACACGAGCGCGAGGCCCTCCGTGCCGTGCTCGCGCACAACCGCCGCGCCGGATTCGAGGGCCATTTCAACCACATGCGGAGCTACGTGCTCGGCGGTGAGACCGCCCTGCTCATGGCGTCCTACCCCCGGGGCAACCGGCCCGCGCGTCCGTTCCCCTATTACACCGAGGTCATGACGGGCTTCGAATACTGCGTCGCCCTGCACCTTCTGCAGGAGGGCATGCTGCGCGATGCGCTCAAGGTCGTGCGCGACATCCGCGCCCGCTACGACGGCCGCAAGCGCAACCCCTTTGACGAGGCCGAGTGCGGCCACCACTACGCCCGCGCCCTCGCCAGCTGGGGACTCATCCCCGCCCTCACCGGCTGCCACTGGTCCGCGCTCACCGGCGTGATGCGGCTCGCCCCGGCCAAGCGGACCGTCACCTGGCCGTGGACCGTCGGGCACGCGTGGGGCACGGTGAAGCTGCAGCCGACCAAACGCCTCACCAAGGTCACGCTGACCGTGCTGGGCGGACGCCTCAGCCTCAACCGTTTCGAACTCACGGCCGCCGGGGCCTGCGCCTGGCCGCGCCCGAAAACCCTCGCCGCCGGGCAGGCCCTCGAGTTTCAAGTTCTGATTCCCGCATGAGCAGCACGCCCGTCCCCGCCCACTTCCCCGATATCCTGCGCCAGTATCCGCTGGCCGGCCGGTATGTCTCCGCCGCCCCGTACGGCAGCGGGCACATCAACGACACCTTTGTGGTGCACTTCGACGAGGGCCGCCCTGCGCCCAAGCGCTACATCGCCCAGCGCATCAACCATAACATTTTCAAGAACGTGCCCGCGCTCATGGCCAATGTGCAGCGCGTCACCGCCCACCTCGTGGCCCGGACCGGCCCGGACTCCCGCGCCCTGGCCCTCGCCCTCACGCAGGACGGCCGCGCCGTGATCCGGGATGAGTTCGGCGGCTGGTGGCGCCTCTACCACTTCGTCGAGGGGGCGCACACCGTGGACCGCGTGACCAACGAGGCCGAGGCCCGCGAGGCCGCCGTCGCCTTCGGCAACTTCCAGGCCCAGCTCGCCGACCTCCCCGGCGGCCGCCTGGAGGAGACGATCCCAAATTTCCACCACACCCGCAGCCGCTTCGAGAACTTCCGCCGCGCCGTGACGGAGGACAGCGCCGGCCGCGCCAAGGAGGTCCAATCCGAGATCGCGTTCGCCTTTTCCCGTGAGGCCGATGCCGACGTGCTGCTCGCCCTGCTGGCCAAGGGCGAGGTTTCCGAGCGCGTCACGCACAACGACACCAAGATCAACAACGTCATGCTCGACGACGCCACCCACCGGTCCGTCGCCGTCATCGACCTCGACACCGTGATGCCCGGACTGCCCCTCTACGACTTCGGCGAGATGATGCGCACCTCCGCGAGTTCCACGGCGGAGGACGACCCGCAGGCGGACAACATGCGCCTCGAGTTGCCTTACTTCCGCGTGCTGGTCGAGGGCTACCTCGCCTCCGCCGTCGGCGGCGTGCTCAACGCCACCGAGCGGGCCCACCTCGGTTTCGCCGGCAAGCTCATGACCTACGAGAACGGCCTGCGCTTCCTGACCGACTACCTGCAGGGCGACACCTACTACAAGATCAAGCACCCGCGGCACAACCTCGACCGCTGCCGCACCCAGTTCGCCTTGGTCCGCAGCATCGAGGCGCAGCAGGACGCGATTCGCCGCATCCTGGAGGAAGTCGCCGGAGTATAACGGGCCGGCGCGGCGGCCGCGCCGGAACGCTGAACGCTGAACTTTTAACGCTGAACGCTTAAGTGCCGGAGGGTAGCTACGAGCGTGAGCGAGTGGAGTTTGGCATTCGCTGCATGTCCACCACTCGCTCACGCTCGTAGCTACACCGCCGGCCACTTCGGTGTTCGACGTTCGACGTTCTGCGTTTTCCCCCACCGCCTCCTCCCCTTGAACGTTAAAAGTTAAACGTTAAGCGTTGAGCGTTCTCCCCCCTCTCCCGTACGCTTTCCCTTCCTTCCGTCCCTCCCATGAAATTCTCCCGACCCGAAGCCGATATCTTTGTCCCGGCCGGCGGCGATGCCGCCGCCGCCCTCGCCCGCACCACGCACCTGTGCGTGATCGCGCACCAGGACGACATCGAGATCAACGCGTATCCCGCCGTCGCCGAGTGCTACGGCCGCACCGACCGGTTCTTCACCGGCGTGGTCGTCACCAATGGCGCCGGTTCGCCGCGGACCGGCCCCTTCGCGAACCACACCGACGAACAGATGAAGCTCGTCCGCGTGGAGGAGCAGCGCACCGCCGCCCGCCTGGGGAAGTACAACCTGCAGCTCCAACTCGCCCACCCCAGCGCCGACGTGAAGCGGCCCGGACATCCCGGCGTGCGGGCGGATCTCGCCGCGATCTTCTCCGCCTGCCGTCCGCAGACCGTCTACCTGCACCAGCCCCTCGACAAGCACGACACCCACGTCGGCGTCATGCTGCGCTGCCTCGAGGCCATCCGCTCCCTCCCCAAGGCCCAGCGGCCGGCCCGCGTGCTCGGAGTCGAAGCGTGGCGCGGGCTCGACTGGCTGCTGGATGACGAGAAGGTCGCCATGGACTGCGGCGCCCACCCGGAGCTCGCGCTCCAGCTCATCCAGGTTTTCAAGTCGCAGGTCGTCGGCGGCAAACGCTACGACACCGCCTCGATCGGACGCCGCCAGGCCAACGCCACGTTTCACTCGTCGCACACCACCGACGCCTTCACGCAGGTCGCCTGGGCGCTGGACCTCACGCCGCTGGTCGAGGATGAGACGCTGTCCGTGACCGATTTCGCCCTTGGCCGCATCGAGCGTCTCCGCGCCGACACCGCCACGCGCCTGTCGAAGCTGACGTAATTCGAAATTTGGAGAACGGATTAAGCGCGAAGACGCAAAGGCGCGAAGGTCAGAGTAAGGGGACGCCTCAATGCATGGGGGTTATCCCAATCGCCTGTAACAATCGAACCTTCGGGCAGCTACGAGCGCGAGCGAGCGGTGGTTTGGCGTACGCAGTGTGCGATCCACTCGCTCACACTCGTAGCTACCCCAGATCCTAGGGTACGTCTTCAAAATAGACGGCCCTCCTGCAGGTGCGGCTTTACGCCGCGAGATTGCGCACCTGATCGCGGCGTAAAGCCGCTCCTACAGCCAGACCGCCATGGGGACTGAAGGCATAAAACACAATTTGAAGACGTATCCTAAAATCCCATTTTATAGGCCGTTGGTATAAGCCGGTCCCATTGTCGCCGACCTTTGCGCCTTAGCGTCTTTGCGCTTAATCCCAGTCTTTTCGCTCCGCCGCGTACGCGCGGGCCAGCAGCACGACCGGGTGCAACACCACCGTGGTCGTATCGCCGGCCTGCTTCAGGCCGTTCTCCAGCTGCAAGTGGCAGCCGGGATTCGCCGTCGCGACCACGTCCGCGCCCGTCGCCCGCACATGGCCCGTCTTGCGCTCCTGCAGCCAGGCCGCCGTCTCCGGCTGGGTGATGTTGTAGATGCCGGCGCTGCCGCAGCACCAGGTCGCCTCGGCGCACTCGCGCAGCTCGAACCCCGGCAGCGCCCGCAGGATCTCCCGCGGCGGGCCGCTCACCTTCTGCCCGTGGCAGAGGTGGCAGGACTCATGATAAGTCAGCGCCTGTGGCGCTGGCTTATCATGAACGCTCAACGCTGAACTTTTAACGTTTAACGCTGAAGTATTTTCCATCGCGCCGCCGGCGCTCTGTTCGTTGAGCGTTAAATGTTGAGCGTTAAACGTTGAGCGTTCCTTCGGCGCCTTCGGCTTGCGGAAGCCGATCTCCACCAGCCACTCATGGACGTCCTTCAGCTTTCGTGACCATTCCTTCGCCTTGCCGGCGTACAGCGGATCGTCGGCCAGCAAGTGGCCGTAGTGCCGGAGGTGCGAGCCGCAGCCGCCGGCGTTGGAGATGATTGCGTCGACTTGGAAAGGATCGATCAGGTCGAGCTGGCGCCGGGCGAGCTCCCGGGCGGAATCCACGTCGCCGTTGTGCGCATGGAGCGAACCGCAGCAGGGCTGCACCGGGGGCGTGAACACCTCGCAGCCGTTCTCGATCAGGACATCCACGGTGGCGCGGTTGATCTCGCTGAAGATCAGGTCCTGCACGCAGCCCGTGAGCACGGCCACGCGGTAACGCTGCGCGCCGCGGGCCGCTTCCACCGGGGCGATGAGTTGGTGCGAAAATTTCGCCCGGATCACCGGAGTCTGCGGTTCGAGCTCCCCCAGCCGCCCGGGCAGCAGTTTGATCAACCCCGTTTTCCGCGCGAATCCCTGCAGGCCGCTGACCTGCCACAGCCGGATCAGGCGTCCGACCAGGCGCAGCAGCCGCGGCCGGGTGAAGATCAGCCGCAGCGCGAACCAGCGGATCGCGTCGCGCTTCGGCGAGTCCAGCACGCCCTGGCGTTCCACCTCGATGCGCGCGGTCTCGAAGAGTTCCGCGTAGTTGACCCCGGCCGGGCAGGCCGTGGTGCAGGCGAGGCAGCCCAGGCAGTAGTACATTTCCTCGCCAAAGCTCTTCGTCACCACGAGCTCGCCGTCGGCGATCGCCCGCATCAGCGCAATCCGCCCCCGCGGCGAATGCCGCTCCCGCCCCGTCTCGGCGTACGTCGGGCAGGTGGGGAGGCACATGCCGCAGTGCATGCATTGCTGGAGGATGGAATAGTCCATTTTCGCCAGCAGGTTTCCTGACGCGGCATGCTCATCCGGAGAACGCTCAACGTTTAACGCTGAACTTTTAACGCTCAAGTGACGACCCCTCCTCGATTGCGCTGGGCCGTGCGGATGCTGCTGGCAAAGATGCGGACGAGTTCTTCGGCCTCGCTGAGCAAACCGTCCAGCAGGTTGGGCCGGGTGATGAGCTCCGCTCGCTGCACCAACCGCAGCCATCTTCGGCTTTCGCGCAGCTCTTTGTAACAAACCTTCAGCTTGTGGATAAAATCGTCACGCGATTCCGCACCCTCGGCTTCACCGTGATGTCCGAAGGGTGAGGTGCCCGAGCGCAGCAGTTGGTCGGCTATGTGATTGCCGGCACGACTGCGCTTCATCGATTCCGACACCCGGATTATCCGGGCCGCAAACTCCAGCAAACGCTCTTCCAGGTTGAACTTAGTCAATTGCATGCCCTTGAGCGTTAAGTGTTAAACGTTAAGCGTTAAGCGTTTATTTCCGCTCAAAAATCTTCCCCGGGTTCAGTATGCCATCCGGATCCAGCGTCCGCTTCACCATCTCCAGCAGCCGGTAACTCCCCTCGCCCAACTGCTGCCGGAGGTACGCCTTCTTTGCCAGCCCCACGCCGTGCTCGCCGGTGATGGTGCCGCCCAGCGACAGCGCGTAATCGAAGATTTCCTTCATCGCGGTTTCCACGCGGTGCATCTCCGCGGTGTCGCGTTCGTTCGTCAAAAAGGTCGGGTGGAGGTTGCCGTCGCCGAAATGGCCGAAGGTGGCGATGTCGAGGCGGTGCTTCGCCGCGGTCTGCTCGATGAAGCGGATCATCTTCGCCAGCTCGCTGCGGGGCACGGTGGCATCCTCCAGGATCGTGGTGGGCTTGAGCCGCGCCAGCGCGGAGAAGGCGCTGCGCCGCGCGGTCGCGAGCTTCGCGGCCTCGGCGGCATTGGCGGCGCGCTTCACGGAGGTCGCGCCATTGGCCTTCGCCAGGGCCTCGATCCGCCCCGCCTCGTCCTCGGCGGCGGCCGGGTGACCATCGGTCTCGATCAGCAGCAGCGCCTCGGCGTCAAGGGGCAGGCCGACCTTCGCGAAATCCTCCACGCACCGGATGGTCTTGCGGTCGAGAAACTCGAGGGTGCAGGGAATGATCTTCGCCGCGATGATGGCCGACACGGTCTCGGCCGCGGCATCCATCTGCGCGTAGGTCGCCAGCAGGGTCTGGCGCGCGGCGGGCTTGGGCAGGAGCTTGAGCAGGACCTTGGTGATCACGCCGAGCGTGCCCTCGCTGCCGATGAAGAGATCGCGGAGATTGTAGCCGGCAACATCCTTTACGCACTTGTTGCCGAGCCAGCAGATGGATCCGTCGGCGAGGACCACCTCGAGTCCCATGACGTAGTCACGCGTCACGCCGTACTTGAGGCCGCGCAGTCCGCCGGCGTTCTCGGCCACGTTGCCGCCGATGGTGCTGATCTTCATCGAGCCGGGGTCGGGCGGGTAGAAGAGTCCCGCCGCGTCGGCGGTGTCGAAGATCCGCTGGGTCACCACGCCGGGTTCGACCAGCATGGTCAGGTTCTTCTCGTCCACCTCGAGGATGCGGTCGAGCTTGAGCACGCACAGCACCAGCGCCCCGGCCACGGGCACGCTGCCGCCGCTCAGGCCCGTGCCCGAACCCCGTGTGACCACGGGAGTGCGGTGCTCGCGCGCCAGTTTCAGAATGGTGGATATCTCCCCGGCCGTGTGCGGAAAGACCACCGCCCGCGGCAGTTGCTTCAATGCCGCGGTGCCGTCGAAGCCGTAGGGAATGAGATCCTCCTTGGCGGTGAGGACATTGTCGGGACCAAGCAGGCGGATAAGGGCGTCAATCATGGCGGCAGGGTGTTTGTTTAACCACGGATTTCACGGATGGCACGGATGCAGGACCCTGGGAATGGCCACAAGAGGCTCATAATGCTCAAAGCCCAAAGCCTTGGAATTCTTATGAGTATTTTGAGCCTTTTGCGGCCATCGATTGGTTCCCATCCGTGTCATCCGTGAAATCCGTGGTTAAAGGTATTTAGGTATTTCAACGGTAGCCGTACCGTGCGCCGAGGGCGAGGCAGTCGGCGACCGGGGCGATGGATTCCGAGCAGGAGGGGTGGCGCAGCGAGGCGGCGGCGGCGCAGACGCCGAGTTCCAGGCCCCGGGCAATCGGCCAGTGTTCGTGGAGGCCGTAGAGCACACCGGCGGCAAAGGCATCGCCCGCACCCACGGTGCCGGCGATTTCCACCGGCGGCATTCTCACGCTGCCCTGGTGGGCGACCGTCCCGTCGCGACCGACCGCACACGCGCCCTCGGGATAATGCAGGATCACCCACTCGCGCACGCCTGAGGCGAGCAGGTCGCGGCCCGCGGCCTCGACCTCGGCGCGATTGAGCGACTCGCCGCGACCCAGGGTGCGCCCGGTGATCTTCTCCGCCTCGTAATCGTTCGTGAAGAGGACGTCGGCGTACGGCAGCACCGGCAGGACGACCGACTTGAAGCGGTCGCTGTTCTCGCTGACGCAGTCGAGCGCGGTCTTCAGCCCCGCCGTCCGCGCCCGCTGCAGCACGGCCGCGGCCCGCGGCACCCCGCGTTCATCGGGCGCATCCAGCGCGTCGAGCAGCAGCAGGTACGCGAGGTAGAAGTATCTGGCCTTCACGTCCGTGAAATCGAAATGCTCCGGCCCGAGCAGCGCATTGGCGCCGCGATGATGGAAGAACGTCCGACGCCCGGTGCCGCTGACCGTCATCACGTCGGTGTAGCTCGTGCTCGCCACCGGATGCATGTGGAGCCGCGTGCGGTCGATGCCGTGGGCATCGCAGTCCGACTGGATGGCGCGGCCGTTGTCGTCGTCCCCCACGAGGCCGAGACCGGCCAGCGGGAAAGCCGCCCGCAGTCGGGCCAGCGCCTTGAGCACGTTGTAGGGGCCGCCGCCGTTGCCGGCGGTCTGGCTGGTGATGCTGACCAGGCCGTCCTGGGGCGGCCACGAATCAATGAGCTTAACATGATCGATGAGCCAGTTACCGGCGGCGAGAATTCCAGAGCGCATGGGAGGGAGACGTTATTTTTTAACCACGGATTTCACTGATGGCACGGATACAAACCAAGGCATGGCCACAAGAGGCACAAAAGGCACAGAAATAACCAGGGTCGGACATAATCAATAAGCCATAAGCAATAACCAATAAGCGATGCCCCCATCTGTGGTTAAGAATTACTTTTCCGAGATCAGCCGGATGGCGGCGGGTTCGTCTTCCTCGAGGCCGGGGAAGCGGCCGATGTCGGGGTTGAGGAAGAAGTTGTCGTGCAGGTCGTCGTTGGCGGTCGAGACCTCCCCGATGATGCACTCGTCGCTGGTCGGGTAGAACGCGTGCCACACGCCGGGGACGAGGGTGACGCGCGACCCGGCCGGAAGCGCGTACGGCTCACCAGTCCGGATGACCGTCGGCGTACCGTTGACGGGGACCGTCAGCGTCGGGGGCAGGGCCGCACCCGCCACCGGCTGCTTCGGCCACAGTTGGAGCGTCAGTTCGCCGCTGCGGCAGATGATGTCCTCCTTCTTCTTCGCATGCGTGTGGCACGGCGTGGTCTGGCCGCGGCGGGCGTACATGAGTTTTTCGCAATACTCCGGCTCGGTCGCGAGGTTGATGAGCGTGAGCCCGAAGCGCGGAAAATCGCGCAGGCCGAAGTCGGTGATGTCCCAGCGGGGCGCGGGCGGGAGCGCCCAGTGGTGGCGGGCGAAACAGGCCAGGGCCTGGCGGTAGATGGCGTTGATTTCGGATCGTTTCATGGAGTGGGATGCAGAAAGGAAAGGTCCACGGCATGGCGGACGGACTGGCCGGAAGCGGCGCGCAGCACGAGGTGATCGCCGCGGAAACTGATCGTGCGCACCGTGTCGAATCCACGCGGGATGGCCGCGACGGCCATGATGTAGGGCACGACCAGGGGCCGGCGCGGGTCGAGCCGCCGGGCGGTCGGGATGCCGCGCCGCGACACGGGATTGGAGGCGGCGGAGGCCGCGAGGCCGAAATGGAAAATTGCTCGTCACCTCCTCGAGTCCGAGCACGGCCCGGTGCCGGCTGCTCCACGGCGCGTAGTGCCGGCCGCCGTTGGAGTGCCACAGGACCGTCGAGGCCAGCACGCGCGGGTCCTTGAGCGCGAACCACACGTAGCGCTGCTCCGGGAAGGTCACGGCGGTCCAGGCATAGGGCGTGTCCGCCCGGGCCGAGAGCATCACGAGATCCTCGAAACCCGCCCGCGCCGGATAGCGCGTGAGATCGGTGGTCCCGCCCGCCGCCAGCGGCACGCGGCGCAGGTCGCGGAAGACCGCCCCGCGCCGGAGCGAATTGTACCCGCCCAGCGCCGGATCCTCGAACTGCTCCGGGCAGACCTGGGCGAAACGCCACGGGCTGAGCGCGATGCGCCCGGACCCGGGCTTGGCCGGAAACTTCAGCGTGGCGTGATGGCCGAAGGACATCAGACCGCTCATGCCGTGGAATTCATGCCGGAGGTAGAGGTTCGTTTCGCCGGGACGCAGGGCGATGCGTTTCACCACGCGGCCGGGACGCACGCGGGTTTTCAACTCCGCCACCAGGGAGGCCGGGCCTGATTCGCGACCGAGCAGCTGCCAGGCGCCTTCCGCCGTCTCGCCGTGGGGCGGATGGTTTTCACCGCGCCACGGACGCGGTCCGCTGCCGAAAGGTGCGCAGAAAAAATCACCGCGCAGCGGCTTGAGCACGCCGGGCGAGCCCTTGGGCAGTTTTTCACCGTGCCAGGGCGCGATCGCGAAGGGCTGCACCGGGCCGGCGGCAGTCTGGAAGGTCACCGGCGCCAGGTGACCGCCGCGACAGGTGACGAACGCCTCCACGGCATCCGTGGCAAGCCGCCAGGAGGGTTGATCAAATACGGTCTGCCGCTTCAGTCCGGTTGATTTCATGGTCGGGCATTGTGAGCGCTCGCCGGGCCGGTGGCGAGTCTGCGGGGGCCTTACGCCGCTGTATTAGCCCCTTCCTCCAAGGGAATTACGGTGAGTTACGCGGCTTTGACATCTAGGGCGGGGATTCCGTTCCCCGCCTATTGTGCATCCCGCTAGAATCCAATCTTTCTCGTTCTCTTTATCTTTCTCTTTCTCGGCTTGGATAGTTGGTGCAAGATTGCGACCGAGGCCTTGCCGGGCCTACGGAGGGCAGGCTGGTCGCGCTCCCAGGCGGGGTTCGGAAACCCCGCCCTACATCCGAACGCAAACCGTGCGGGGAGTTGCAACTGCAGTCGCATCCCCTACCCTCCCTCCCATCGCATGTTTGGCCTTCCCGTCGAGATTCTGCTCATCTGCCTGCTGGTGATCGCCAATGGAGTGCTGGCCATGGCCGAAACCGCCGTGGTCTCCTCCCGCAAGGCCAAGCTCCGGCGCCAGGCCGAGGCCGGCAACCCCGCAGCCCGGCAGGCCCTGACCCTCGCCGCCAATCCGGCCCGGTTCCTGGCGCTGGTGGAATTCTGGCTGACCCTCAGCGGCATGATCGCCGGCGTGCTCGGCGGCGCGCGCCTGGCCGGTCCGCTCGGCGAATGGCTGGCCCGGACGCCCTGGCTGGCCCCCTCCGCCCCGGCACTCGCCTTCGTCATCGTAACCCTCGGCCTCACGGCCTTCATCTTGCTGTTCGGCGAACTGGTCCCGAAGCGCATCGGCCTGGCCCACCCGGAAAAGGTCGCCAGCCTGCTGGCCGGCACGATGCGCATGCTCGCATGGCTGGCCGCCCCGTTCCTGCGCATCTTTGAACTCGCGACCGAAGGCATCCTGCGGCTCATCCGGGTGCGACCCGATCCCGCCGAGCCCGGGGTGAGCGAGGACGAGGTGCGGGCCCTGGTGGAACAGGGTTTGCACGCCGGGGTTTTTCAGCGCGCGGAGCAGCAGATGGTGGAAGGCGTGCTCACGCTCGACCAGCGGTCGGTCACGAGCCTGATGACCCCGCGGCCGAAGATCGTCTTTCTCAACCTCGACGACTCCGAGGAGGTCAACTGGCGCAAGATCGTCACCAGCGGGCACTCGCACTTCCCGGTCTTTCACGGCAACCGCGACCACGTGGTCGGTATGGTCTCGGTCAAGGCCATCTGGGCCAACTCTGCCATCGGCCTGCCCTCCACCCTGAAGAACCTCCTCGTCGCGCCGCTGTCGGTGCCGGAAACGCTCAACGCGGCCCAGCTGCTCGAGCAGTTCCGGAAAACCGGCAAGCACATCGCCATCGTCACCGACGAGTTCGGCGCCGTGCAGGGCCTGGTCACGCTCATCGATGTGCTGGAGGCCATCGTCGGCGACCTGCCCGATCACGGCCCGCGGCAGGCCCAGGCGGAGATCCGCCGCCGGGAGGACGGTTCGTGGCTGATCGACGCCACCCTGCCCGTGGGCGAACTCAAGAACCTGATCGGCCTCAAGTCCCGGCTGCCGCGCGAGGACGACGCGGATTACAAGACTCTCGGCGGTTTCGTGATGACGTATTTCGGACGCATCCCCGCCGCGGGCGACTGGTTCGAGTGGGGCGGCTGGCGCTTCGAGGTGGTGGACATGGACCGCCATCGCATTGACAAGGTGCTCGTCGGCCGCGCCGCAGTCGCGGTCCCGGCGAAACCGGCCTGAGCCGGTCACATGTTTCCGTCCCTACTCCTTGCGCTGGGCCTGATCACCGCCACCGGCTGGCTGGTGCTCGCCGTCGTGGTGCCGTGCGGCAATCGCCGGCTCCGCCGGCTGGCCGTCCTGGC
Organism: Opitutaceae bacterium; assembly: GCA_016715765.1. Lineage (GTDB taxonomy): Bacteria > Verrucomicrobiota > Verrucomicrobiia > Opitutales > Opitutaceae > UBA2377. Next base: position 31,814 of record JADJZJ010000006.1, on the reverse strand, counting down.
CGATCCGCCGCCGGCGCGCTGGCCGCGGGTCTCGGTCGTCTTCGCCGCGCGCAACGAAGGGCACACCGTGGATGCGGCCGTCACCACCATGCTCGCCCTCGATTATCCCGACTGGGAGCTCGTCGCCGTCAACGATCGCTCCGAGGACGACACCGGCGCGGTGCTCGAGGCCCACGCCGCCCGCGAACCGCGCCTGCGGGTCATCCAGGTCGGAAGTCTGCCGCCGGGCTGGCTGGGCAAGACCCACGCGCTGCATCTCGGTGCGGCGGGAGCGACCGGCGAGTTCATCCTGTTCACCGATGCCGACATCCATTTTCACCCCGATGTGCTGCGCCGCGCGGTGGCCCATGCCCTGGCGGCCAAACTCGATCTGCTGGCCGCCATCCCGGAGCTGTGTAGGGCGGGGTCTCCGAACCCCGCCATTCGTGGCTACGAGCGTGAGCGAGTGGACCGTTCCCCACTCGCTCACGCTCGTAGCTACAATGCAAACGAGGCGGGGTTCGGACCTGTCCTCCGTAGGCCAAGCGAAGAGGAGACCCCGCCCTACAACAACCCGGCCACGCGCTGGGCGTGTGCGTCAACGCCTTCGGCCTTGCGTTCACCGCCGGGTTGCGCCCCTGGCTTATCCCGAATTCGCGATCCTATTCGCACGGCAGTGTCGGTGCCTTCGGCCTCGTGCGGACCGCCACCTACCGCGCGCTGGGCGGACATGAACCGCTCCGGCTGCGTCCCGACGACGACATCAAGCTCGGCAGGCTGTTCAAAACGCACGGGGCCCGTTGCGAAATGCTCCTCGGCCGCGACTCCCTCTGGGTGGCCTGGTACGGGAGCATCGGTGCCATGATCCGCGGCCTGGAAAAGAACGGCTACGCCGCCGCGGACTACCGCGGGTGGCTGATCGGCCTGGGCGCGGTTGCCTGCCTGCTGTTTTTTCTCTGGCCGTTGGCCGCGCTCGGTCTCACGCAGGGCGCGGCGTGGGTCCTGCATGCCGCCGCCGTGGGGCTCATGCTGGGGCTCGGCTGCGATCAGACCCGGTTCACCGGCGGACCGTGGTGGCACGGGTTGCTCCTGCCATTTGGCGCCGCGGTTTTCGGTTACGCAGTCGTGCGCTCGATGGTCGTCACCCTATGGCGTCGCGGCATCGTGTGGCGCGGCACGTTTTATCCGCTGAGTGAGCTGCGGGCGAACCGGTTGTGAGGGGCGGGACGCGGAGGATGGTGCCGCGGAGGATCTTGCCGCTGCGGGTCTTGGGCAGGGACGCCACCACGTGCACGGCCTTGGGGGCGAGGGGCTTGCCCATCTGCGCGGCCACATGGGCGATCAGTTCGGCTTCCGTGGGGTCCGCCCATCCGGGCCTGACCACCACAAAGCACACCAGCACCTGGCCCTTGAGTTCGTCGGGCGCACCGATGGTGGCGGCCTCGCTGATCGCCGGGTGCGACGTCAGCACGCCCTCGACCTCGGCGGGACCCACGCGCTTGCCCGCGACCTTGATGGTGTCGTCGCTGCGGCCGAGCACGAACCAGGTGCCGTCCTCGTCCTGCCGCGCCCAGTCGCCGTGATACCACACGTCGGTGAACTGGCTGAAATAGGTCTCCAAATACCGCGCATCATCGTTGAGAAAACCCTTGGTCATCGAGGGCGCGGGCTGCTTGCAGACCAGGTGCCCGACGGAGCCGCGCGGCGCGGATTTGCCCTCGTCGGTGAAGACGTCGACATCCATGCCCAGTCCCGGCCGGCCGAGCGAACACGGACGGAGCGGGATGAGCGGAGTGGCGGACAGATGACAGCCGACGATCTCGGTGCCACCGGAAATATTGATGACAGGACAGCGGCCGCCGCCGACGTTTTCGAAATACCAGCGGTAGGAGGTCTCATCCCACGGTTCGCCGGTCGAGCCCAGCAGGCGGAGTTGCGAGAGATCGTGGCCGCCCGGCCCCTTGCCCTCGGTGGCGCGCATGAAAAGACGCACGAGGGTTGGCGAGGCGGCGAAGGTGACGACCTTGAGGCGCTCCAGCGTGCGCCAGAGCCGGTCGCTGTCCGGGAAATCCGGCGCGCCGTCGAAGAGCACGACCGGCGTGCGGTAAAGCAGGCAGCCGATGATTTCCCACGGACCCATCATCCAGCCGATGTCCGTGAACCAGAAGAACGGCTCGCCGGGCTGCAGGTTGAACGCATAGCGCGTCTCCTTGCCCATCTGGGCCAGGCAGCCGGCGTGCGTGTGGACGGTGCCCTTGGGCCGGCCGGTGGTGCCGCTGGTGTAGATGAGCAGGCAGGGCTCCTCGGCGGCGGTGCGCTCGCAGCCGTCGAAGCTCGGGGCGCCCGACAGGAAGCGCGTCCACTCGGGCCGGTCGAAGCAGATCACGCGCTGCACGCTCGGCACGCGCTCCGCGGCCGCGCGGGCGGTGACGCCGGTGGCCACGGATTTGCCGCGGCGGTGGAGATGGTCGACGGCAAAGAGCACGCGGGCCTGGCACGACTCGATGCGCTCGACGACCGCCGCCTCGCCGTAGCCGCAGAAGATGGGGACGAAGCGCGCGCCGAGCCGGAAGCTGGCCATCATGACGGCCACGGTCTCGGGCCGCATCGGCGCGTAGAGGGCAACGCTGTCGCCGGGTCCGATGCCCATGGCCCGGAGCGCGCCGGCACAGTCGTCGACGGCCTCCTTCAACTCGGCAAAGGTGAGCGCACGCCGGTCCTCCGGGCGGTCGGAATCGGCCTCGTAATACAGCGCCACCTCATCGCCGTGGCCGTCGCGCACGTGGCGGTCCACACAGTTGTGGGCGATGTTGACCTCGCCGCCCGTGAACCACTTCGTCCAAGGAAACCCGCGCGAGTCGTCCTTCACCTGCGCGTAGGGCGTGAACCATTCGACGCCCATGTCCTTCATCGCCGCGTCCCAGAACCAGGCCGTGTCGCGCACGGAGGCGGCGTGCAGATCGTCCTGCGAGTCGAACCCGTGCTGGCGCATGAACCGCGCGAGGTGCGAGTCACGAGTCCAGGCGTGGTTGTCGGGATGCCAGAGATAATTTGGGGTAGTCATCGGGGTATGAATTTTAACCACGGATCACACGGATGGCACGGATAAGAACTATCTGACGATGCGTTTCCAGTGTAGATTGGAATGTTTGAAATTTAGAAGAAGTGCGACTTGGAGCCGGGTGATATTCAGGTAGCCGATCATCTGGGCAATGTGAGCTTCGTTGAGATCGACCACAACTTTGGGATCAGTAATCACGACATCGTCCACGATCAGATCGGGAATCAGGGTTCCTATTTCCACCCCATCATACCTGACAGGAAATACTTTCTGCTGATCAACCTTGTGCCCGCGCTTCGTCAATTCGATGACGAGTGCCCGTTCATACAGCTTTTCGTCCAACCCCGGTTTCAATTTATTCAGAACCATCATCGACGCACCAATGATAGCCTCGGTCACCTTGCCGTGCAGCATCGCTTGATCCGTGAAATCCGTGTGATCCGTGGTTAAAGAATTGCTCACATCAGTTCCACGCATGCGGCCAGGCCTTCGCCGCCGCCGATGCAGATGGCGGCGACGCCGCGCTTCAAGCCGCGCTCCTGCAGCGCGGCGATGAGCGTGACGAGGATGCGCGCGCCGGAACAGCCGATGGGATGACCGAGCGCGATCGCGCCGCCGCGGACATTCACCTTCGCATGCGGCACGCCGAGTTCCTGCATGAAGGCCATGGGAACAACCGCGAAAGCCTCGTTGACCTCCCAGAGGTCAACGTCGTCAACCTTCCAACCCGCCGCCTGCAGCGCTGCCTGCGCGGCCGGCACCGGTGCGGTGGTGAACCACACCGGTTCCTGCGCGTGGGCGCCGAAGGCAACAATGCGCGCAATGGGTTTCAGTCCGGCGGTGCGCGCATGGGTGGCCGTGGTGACAACCAGCGCGGCGGCGCCGTCGTTGAGCGAGGAGGCATTGGCCGGCGTGATGGTGCCGTCCTTCTGGAACGAAGGCTTCAGGGTCGGAATCTTGTCGTACTTCACCTTGGCCGGACCCTCGTCGTGCTCGACCTTGGTGACGTTGCCCCTGGCGTCGGCGATCTCGACCGGGGTGATCTCCTGCGCGAAGCGTCCGTCGGCCTGCGCGGCATTGGCGCGGCGGAAGGATTCGATGGCGTAGGCATCCTGCTGCTCGCGGGTGAAGGCATACCTGGCTGCACATTTTTCCGCGCAGTTGCCCATGTGGATGTTGTTGTAGGGGTCCCAGAGTCCGTCGGTGACGAGCGAGTCAATGACCTGCTGGTGGCCCAGGCGGTAACCGTCCCGGGCCTTGGGCAACAGGTAGGGCGCCTGGGACATGCTCTCCATGCCGCCGGCCACAAAGACGGTCCCCATGCCGGCGCCGAGGGCGTGCGCGGCCTGCATGACGCTCTGGAGGCCCGAGCCGCAGACCTTGTGCACGGTGACGGCGCGGGCGGATTGCGGGAGGCCGGCGTGGATGGCGGCCTGCCGCGCCGGGGCCTGGCCCTGGCCGGCCTGGAGGACGTTGCCCATGAGCACATCGGTGACGCTGGCGGCGGCGACGCCGGACCGGGCCAGGGCGCCCTTGATGGCCACGGCACCAAGCCGTGAGGCCGGCACGGAGGCGAGGCCGCCCTGAAAGGCGCCGATGGGGGTGCGGGTGGCGGAGAGGATGACGAGGTCGGTCATGGGGGAGAAAGGGTGATGGGTGATGAGTCAGGGGTCACAGAAATCTTTCTCTTTCCTCTTTATCTTTCTCTTTCTCCCGTTTGGGCCGACGGGCCATTCGCCCTGACGAAAGAGAAAGATTAAGAATAAAGAGAAAGATTTGAATTCAGTCCGGCCGCTTGATCGTGAAAACCTCCCGTGTCGTCATGTAGTTGTCGCCGCCCATGCGGGCGATGAGGTCGAGCTTGGCGGAGTCGGGCTTGCCGTCGGCGCCGAGCACGTCGTCGCGGATGTGCGCGGTGCGGATGCGGCCGAAGACGACATTCGCGGCGAGCGGGCCTTCGCCAATGAGGATGATGCGGTCGAGGACGCACTCGAAGGCAATGGGGGCGGCCGCGACCCGGGGTGGGCGGATGGTCGTGGACGGCGCGGCCTCGATCCCGAACTTCTCGAATTCACTTTCGCCGTATGGCAGCCCCGCGGCCGTCAGGTTCATCTGCGCGCCGAGATCATGCGAGACGAGGTTCACGACGAATTCCGGCACGGCCTCGATGTTGCGGACGGTGTCCTTCTTCACGCCCTGGCGGTTGTTGACCGGGACGAACATGAGCGTCGGCGGATTCGCCGTGATTCCCTGGAAGAAGGAAAACGGCGCGAGGTTGGTCTTGCCGTCGGCCGAGATGGTCGAGACCCACGCGATGGGACGCGGAAGGATCGTGGAGATCATCCACTGGTAGGCGTTGCGGACATCGAGGCCGGCGAAGTCGAGAATCATATATTCGGAGTTGGGAGATCGGAGATGGGAGATCGAGGTTGCAGGCAGGAAGCAGGAAACGGGCGGGGGACACAATCTTTGCGTCCTTGTGGAAAGCACCTGACTTCATTGTAGGAGCGGCTTTAAGCTGCGATTGGGAGCGCAACATCGCGGCATAAAGCCGCTCCTACAGGCCTCATCCCAGCCAGCTCAGCGGGTAATTGGGATCGTCCATCGCGAGCGCCTGCGCGGTGAGCTCGAGGGGCTGCGCGGTGTCGAACATCACGGCGAGTTCCTCGGTGCGCGCGGCCGCCATGCTCTTGAGCGTGGTGCCGGGGTGCGGGCCGTGGGGGATGCCCTGCGGGTGGAGGGTGAACGAGCCGGGCTCCACGCCCTTGCGCGAACCGAACTCGCCGCGCACGTAGAAAAGCACCTCGTCCGCCTCGGTGTTGTCGTGCGCCCACGGCACCTTGATGGCCTCCGGATGATGGTCGAGATAGCGCGGGGCGAAGGTGCAGATGACGAAGCCGTTGATTTCGAAGGTCTGGTGCACGGGCGGCGGGAGGTGCACGGTGCCGGTGAGCGGCTCGAAATCGTTCGCGTTGAAGGTGAACGGATACAGGCAGCCGTCCCAGCCGGTGACATCGAAGGGATGGCTGGCCAGGATGTTTTTCGTGAAGCGGCCGCGGTCCTTTGTGAGGACGGCGAAATCGCCCTCGTCGTCGCGCGGGGCAAGTTCGGTCGGGCCGTGAAAATCACGCTCGCTGTAAGGCGCGCCGAGGCGGATCTGGCCTTCGGGGTGCAGGTAGCGCGCGGGGATGCGCACGGGATGCGCCGATTCGAGGATGAGGTAGTCCTCCTGCGCGATGTCGTCGGGCACGAGGCGGTAGATGGTGCCGCGGGGGATGACAATGTAGTCGTCCTGCCGGTAGCGCAGGCGGCCGAAGTTGCTCTCAAGCCAGCCGGCGCCGCGCCACACGAAGATGACGTCGTCGCTGCGGCCGTTGCGGTAGAAGTCGTAGTCCGCCGCCATGGCGGTCGCCGGCCGGCAGCGGCTGCAGGTGATGTCGGGGTTGAACATCAACGGCACGCGACCGGTGTAGGGATCGCCCGAGCGGGCCATGGCGGCGGACTTGAGGTGGTGGTGCCGGAGCGGCGTGGGCGCACCGGGCTGGAGCGACCAGTCGGCAAAGCGCTCAACGCTTTTCACCCGGGTCGGCGGCTTGGTGTGGTAGAGGATCGAGTAGGCGCGGTCGAAGCCCTCGGTCGTGACGACATGCTCATAGTGCAGCCCCTCGCCCTTGAAACTCGCCGCCGCCTCGCGCGGAAACTTCACGTGATGCTTGCGGGGGATGGAGCCGAGGCGGAGGTAGTGCATGGGGGAAAATTGCTTATTGGTTATGGCTTATTGGCTATTGGCCATTGCGGATTGACTGTGGCTACGAGCGTGAGCGAGTGGAGGATAGATGGGTAGCACCCGGCCTCCGGACGGGTGGTTCGGCAGGCTCAGCGTCTTGCGGCCCGTCCGGAGGCCGGACCCTACCATTGGCAAACTACCGTGTCCGGTGTCTTTCATGTGGATAAGCCTGCTACTCGCTACTCACTACCCGCTACTCGCTACTCCCTCACAACGTCCCCCTCCGGGCCTGTTCGCGTTCGATGGCCTCGAAGAGGGCGCGGAAGTTGCCCTCGCCGAAACCGAGGGCGCGGCCGCGGCGCTGGATGACCTCGAAGAAGAGCGTGGGGCGGGTGAAGACGCACTTGGTGAAGAGCTGCAGCAGGTAGCCGTCATGATCGCGGTCCACGAGGATCTTGAGGCGCTTGAGTTCCTCCTTGTCCTCCTCGATGGCGCCGATGCGGGCGTCGAATTCCGCGTCGTAATAGGTGTCGGGCACGTCGAGGAAATCCTGCCCCATGCGCCGCATCTCGGCGACGGTCCGCATGATGTCGGGGGTGAGCAGCGCGATGTGCTGCACGCCGGGGCCGCGGTACTGGTCGAGGAATTCCTGGATCTGCGAATTCGCGGAGGAGGGCTCGTTGATCGGGAGCTTCACCCAGCCGTCGGTCGGGCTCACGACCTTCGACATCAGGGCGCTGCGACCGGTGTTGATGTCGAAGTGCATGAAGAGGTCGAAGCCGAAGACCTCCTCGTAGAACTTCACCCACTCATCCATGTGTTCCACGTTGGCGACGACGTGGTCAATCATCGCGAAGTGGATGTCGCCGTCCTCCACCACGCCCGGCACGGGCTGGTAGCCGGGGGCGAAGCCGGTGTGCGGTTTGCGCTCGATAAAGGTATGGATGGTATCGCCGTAGGTGGCGATGGCGGCGCCGTTGAACTCGGCGTGCTCGTCGAGCGCCCGCACCTGTTTCGCCCCGCGGCGCACCGCCTCGGTGAGGGCGTGGCGCGCATCCTTCACGCGGAAGGCCACGTCGCGCACGCCGCAGCCGTGCCGGTCGAGGTGCCAGCGCATGAAGTCCGCCTCGGGGCCGCGGCCCTGGGGCTCGGCGACGATGAAATTGATGCGCCCCTGCCCCACCACGTGGGCGCGGCGGCCCTTCACGCCCGTGGACTCATCGGCGTAGAAGCGCGTTGCCATGCCGAATTTGTCGCGGAAGAAATCGCGCCACTGGTCGGCGTCATCGACGATGAACTCGATGTGATCGACCCCGCGCAGGCCGAGGGGATTGGCGGTCGTTTTGGACGCAGCGGGCTTTTCAAAAAATGTCGTGCTCATGTGGGTGTGGCGGGGTGCCCGCAATCTAACCGCGACCTTGCGCCGGGTCCATCAGCCAAAGGGAGTAAGCCGCGGCTTGTGCTCGGGCGGCAGGATTGTATGTTGCGCAGCATGTCCTCCCGTCCTGCGACACCCCCGCCGGAAGGCGCCGCGCTGCGCCTCGCCCATTACGAAACCATGCTGGAGGACGTGCCGGTCGGGCTGCTGCTGCTCGACCGCGCGCTGCAGCCGCTGTGGTTCAACGTGGAGGCCGCGCGGGCCTGTGCCGTGTGGAATCACGGCGAACGCAAGGCGGCCGCCCTGCGCGTGCGCGACGCCTTCGCCCTGCCGCCCGGTCTCGCCAATGCCTGTCTCGCGCTCGCCGCCGACCATGCCACCGGCTCCGAAATCACCGCCCAGCCGCGCGTGGTGAGCGACCATGCGCGCGGACTGCACGCGCGGATCAAATTGCACACGCCCGGCGGTCCGGGCACGCCGCCGGCCTTTCACATCCAGCTCGATTACCGCCGCCCGCGCGGCGACCGGCACCGGCCGCTCTCCCCCGGGGCCGTCGCCCTGCTCGCCCGCCTGTCCGAACGCGAACGCGAGGTCGCGATGCGCGTGCGCGAGGGCATGCGCACGGCCGAGATCGCCGCCGAGCTGCGGCGCAGTCCCCTCACCATCAAGACGCAGCTCGCCGCCATCTTCGCCAAGCTCAGCGTGCGCGGGCGCACCCGCGTCGCCGCGCTGCTGAACCGGTGAATCGGCCCGGCCCGCGCGGGGCGCGGGAACGCCGAACGCTGAACGTTTAACGCCCAACGCTGAAGTCCGGATGGTAGCTACGAGCGTGAGCGAGTGGAGTTTTGGCGTACGCAGCGTGTGGCCCACTCGCTCACGCTCGTAGCTACCTGCGCAACGGCTTAACCTTCAGCGTTCAAAGTTCGACGTTCAGCGTTCCGCCGCTGCGACGGCGGCCTCCTACTTCGGCCGCGCCACGATGCGGTGGCGCAGCACGCCGAGGCGTTCGATCTCGAGTTCCACCACGTCGCCGGGCTTGAGCCAGCCGCCGGTGTTTTCCGGACCGAGTTCGAGGATGCAGCCGGTGCCGACGGTCCCCGTGCCGAGGATGTCGCCGGGATGGAGCTCCGCATCACGGGCAGCCTGGGCCACGAGGCGGGGAATGGAATGATGCAGGCTCGCCGTGGTGCCGCGGGAGAGCTCGCGGCCGTTGACGCGCGCGCACATCGCCAGGGTGAGCTTCTCGCCGCTGATGCGGTCGGCGCATTCGTCGCGCGTGACGAGGGCGGGGCCGAGACCGGTGGCGAAGTCCTTGCTCTTCGCGGGTCCGAGACCCACGGGCACCTCCCGGCGCTGCAGATCGCGGGCGCTGAAATCGTTGAGGATGGTGAACCCGGCCACGTGATCCCACGCCTGCGCCACCGGGATGTCGCGGCCGGCGCGGCCGATCACGATGCCGAGCTCGAGCTCGTAATCGAGTTCCTGCGAGCCGGCCGGGGCCCACACGTCCGTCCCGTGGCCGCAGAGGGCGCTCGGGTTGGTGAAATAAAACACCGGCAGTTCGTACCAGGCCGGCGGGATCTCGAGGCCGCGTTGCGCCCGGCAGGTCTTCACGTGCTGCTCGAAGGCGTAGAAATCCCGGATGGAAGGCGGGCGCATCACCGGCGGCAGATAGGAAAACTCGCTCTCGCGGTAACGCGGCCCGGCCCACGCCGCGGCGCGGGCTGTAAGGTGCGCGGTGTGGGCGAGCACCCACGGCAGGCCGTCCTCCAGCCGGGACATGGGACGGCCGGCGAGCCCCGCCAACTCGATCCATGAGCCGTCCGGGGCGGCGGCGACAACAACAGGTTCGACACTGGCGCGGGGCAAAATGGTGGCGAGGCGCATGGTCCGGTTGGTTTGGTGCCTTCATGCTGGGCGAGGCTCGCAGCGGGGCGAAGCAAAAATCCGCCGACCGCGCGGGGACTTGCGGTATATTACGCCATTAGGGCGATGGCCCGGCGCCAACGCCGCTGTTACCATCGCGCCTCGAAAGGGCGTACCCCGCGCCCGCCCACCCCACCCCGCCGCCGATGCCCACACCCATTGTTTCGACGCCATCGAATCCGCCCGGCCCAGGCGACGATCCGCGTTGCATCCCGCACAAGCTCAACGCCCCGCTGCCCGTGGGTGACGAATGCCCCTATCCTGACTATACCACTGAGGAACAGTCCGTCTGGCGCGACCTGTACGCGCGCCAGGTAGAACTGTTGCCCGGCCGGGCGGCGGACGAGTTTCTCACCGGGCTCGCGGCCCTTGCGCTGGAATCCGACCGCATCCCCGCCCTCGCCGCCGTCTCGGCCCGGCTGGCCCGCGCGACCGGCTGGCGGCTGGCGCGCACGCCCGGGCTCCTGGATGCGCACGACTTCTTCGGCTACCTTGCCCGCCGCATTTTTCCCTGCACCGATTACGTCCGCGGCCGCCACGAACTCGACTACACGCCCGCTCCCGACTGCTTTCACGACATCTTCGGCCACACGCCGATGATCATGCACCCGCGCTTTGCCGACTTTTACCAGAAGATCGGCCAGGCGGCCCTCGCCTGCACCGACCCCGCCGTCGAGGAGGGGCTGACCCGCATCTATTGGTTCACCGTCGAATTCGGGCTGATCCGGAATCCCGGCGGCCTGCGCATCTATGGCAACGGCATCATCTCCTCCTCGGGTGAGACCCTGCACAGCCTGACCGACCAGGTGACGAAGCTTCCCGCCGTGCCCGAGCGCATCGCGGCCCAGCCCTACGACATCTGGCATTTTCAGGACCCGCTCTTCGTCACCGGCTCGTTTGACGAGCTCGAGGCGGAATTCGTCCGCTGGGCGCAGGCGCACCGGCTGCTTTGACCTGGGATTGCAATGTAGGGCGGGGATTCCGATCCCCGCCTTCCTTTCTCCGGCTAGAATCCAATCTTTCTCGTTCTCTTAATCTTTCTCTTTCTCGGTTTGGAAAGTGCGCGTCGAGAACGAGAACGATTACGAGAAAGAGAACGATGGAATTCAGCGTGGAAATCTAAATGGCGGGGTTCGGACCTGTCCTCCGTAGGCCCGGCGAAGGAGGAGACCCCGCCCTGCATTTCCGATCCCATGCCGCATGGTTCCGCATGAGCCTTGAGCCCCCACCGGCCACTCCGGGCTTGTCGCAATCGGGTCGCGATTGCTTAGTGACCGCAACAGGTCACAGTTCCCTATCGTGCGACTACGCCGCCATAATTCCGCAGGCTTCAGCATCATCGATGTGATGATGGGGGCGACCATTCTGGTCGTCGGACTGATGGGCCTGATCCAGGCGGTCACCATCGGCTCGGAAATGCTCGCCACCGCCCGCAGGCAGACCCTGGCGGCGCAGATCCTGGATCAGGAGATCGAAAACCTGCGTTTCCTTCCTTGGGACACTTCCAGCAGCTCGAATGATATTGTCGGTCTCGCTGCCGGCCCCACCACGGTGACCATCGACGAGCAGTTCCGGAAGGCGTGGAATTCTTCCACGGCTTACGCGATTGGCGACGTCGCCAGCAGCAGCAACACCTGGTATTACTGCACGGCCGCCCACACCAACAAGGGCGTCACCAACACGGCCTTCTGGCGCCCGGCGACGATGGAGGAGTTTGGTGTCATGTCCGACACCAACATCGCTTTTGGCGCCACTTTTGCGCTGTCACGCCAGGTGGCCAATGTCTCAGGTGCCACCAACCTGCGCGAGGTCACCTTTACCCTCACCTGGACCGTGAAACCGAGCGGCATCACATCCCGCACCTACACCCGGGTGAAGTCGGCCTATTTCGGCAAATACGGGCTCAACCAGACCCTCCAGCGCTCGTGACCATGCTTCGCCACCCATCCCATGCCGGTTTCACCCTCGTGGAGTTGCTCGTGGGCATGAGCCTTTCGCTCATCGTCATGACCGGGGTGCTCTCAACTTTCAGTTTTCTGGGCCGCAATCTGAACCGCCTGACCAATCAGCAACAGCTCGAATCCGAATCGCGTCGTGCCCTGGCGTACTTCGCCCGTGACGTGCGGCTGGCGTCCGGCTTTCCTGACGACACCGCCCCCAGCGTTTCGGCGGTCACTTTCTCGATTGTGGCAAGTTCGGGCACGACCACTGCGGCCTATCATTATTACCCCAGCGCCACCACGGTCAGTGGCGTCAGCATACCTGCGGGCAGCGTTACACGCACCGCTCCCGCGGACGGCACCCCCGTGGTCCTGCTCACCAACCTGCTGGATTTTGACTTCACCTATTATGACGCCAACGATAGCCGCGTGACCGATTTCACCAATAAGATTACCAGCATCAAGAAAGTCGCGGTGGATTTCCGTTCACAGACCGGCAACAGCGCCAACGGCACCCGGACCCCGGTTCTCCAGGGAAATTCGCCCCGCCTGACCCTGCGCAACAAGACCTGGTCCGACTGATGGTCTCCTCCCGACAAAGTAAAAGGGGCTCCGTGGTCCTCGTCGCCCTGTGCTTCGTGGCGGTACTGGCCATTGCCGTTACCACCTATCTCACCCTCAGCAGCCGCGCCATGAACCTGAGCGCGCGTTCTTACAATGCCGGGTTGGGCATGCAGGTGGCGGAAACCGGAGTGGAACTGGCGATGAGCGCCCTGAACAACGGCAGTTGGACCGGATGGACCACCAGCGGGTCAAAGGCCACCCGTACCCTCAACGCCGCGTCCACTCCCGCCCTGCCCAATTACGGCATGGGCATAACCGCCTCGGTCAAAATCCTGGTCACCAACCGCCATGTCTCAAACTGGCGCAGCGGGACCAGTTATTCGGCCGGTTACGCCGCCTGGTATCGCGGCCAGTGGTATCAATGCACCAGCGCGGCGGGTCCTTCCATGGTGCCACCGTCCGATGCCACCGCGAACTGGGTGAGCGCACCCGGAGCCTGGAATAATTCCACCCCCTATGCCGCCGACGACATCGTCACCTACGACAATGTCGTCTACCGCTGCCTGCTGGCCCACACCGGCAAGACCCCGCCCGAGGCCACCTACTGGGCGGTCTCGAACGCGGCCGCATGGAGTTCGTCGGCTTCATACTCCGCCAACGACACCGCGCTTTACGGGGGCACGCTCTACAAATGCATCACCGGGCATAGCAGCCAGACACCGCCGAACACCACGTATTGGGCGGGCGCACCCGTGATTCATGTCGAAGGCGTGGCCAACCTGCCTGGCAACAATCCCGAGCAAAAGACGCAGTTGCGGGCGGACTTCATCCCGGCCCCACTCTTTCCCAACGCGGTCGGCGCCGCCAATGCCACGACCAGCATCAACATCGCCTCCAGCGGCACCCTCGAGAGCTACAACTCCAACGCGCTGCAGCCGGTGCGCTGGTCGGGCTCCACCGTTTATGTCGCGGGTGATGTCGTATACTATCCCACGACGGGGCAATATTACCGCGCCTTGGTTGACCACTCAAACCAAGCCCCGGTCGTTTCCGGCAGCGCCAACACAACATACTGGACGCCTGCCCGCACCTCATATCGAGCGTGGAACTCTTCAAGTAACTATTCGGTCGGTGATATCATAGTCTACTCAGGGGAGCTCTATCGTTGCATTTCCAGCCACAGTAACAGGACCCCACCCGACACCGGCTACTGGCTCCAGCAGATGCCCTATACCACATGGAACTCGGCAAAGTCATATGCGATTGACGATCTGGCCGTCGCGCCTACCGGCATAATCTACCGATGCATCAGTTCGCACTCAAATCGCCCCCCGCTCACCAACCTTGGCACCTACTGGGCCGCCGCCACGCCCTGGAGTTCGGGGACCGCCTATGCTCTCAACGAACTGGTCAGTACCGCTTCCGGCGCCTATGTTCGTTGTGTGTCGGCTCACACGAGTGACTTGACCACCAACACGACGGAAAACGCCAGCCTCTGGCAGGCGGACTTGGTTGGTTATCCAAGATGGACGACCGGAATATCCTATGCGGTGGGCAGCATCGTGTTCTATCAGCCTCCGGATGAGGGCGGACGTCAGAGCAGTGGAATGCTTTACCGATGCAGATCCGGGCCGACGAGCAACAACCCAGCCAATCCCAATAACTGGGAAGTCGGCAGCGTTGGTCCATCCACTTGGAACTCCTCCACCGGATATCGGATAGGCGACATTGTTTTTTATCCCGTCACCGGACTTTTCTACCGCTGCAAAACGGCGCATACCAACCAAGCTCCGGCCAGTGCCACCGTCATCGGCAGCAACTGGGAACATACCGGCCGGTATTATTCTCCCTGGTCTTCAGCCACGGCTTATCAGCCGGGCGACATCGTTTTCAACGCCGCCAACGGGATCGTCTATCGCTGCACTGCGGCACACACCAACAGCGCACCGCCCAATGCCTCCTATTGGACGCAAATCGGCACTGATTTCGCCAACTGGTCCGCTTCCGCCGCTTACAAGGTTGGCGACCTGGTTTACAAGACATCCAACGAGACTGTTTATCGCTGCATCGCAGCGCACACCAATCAAGCCCCACCCAACGCCACTTATTGGTCCACTTCCTTGCTGGGCTATTCCGCCGTGGTTGCGGCCCCGGCGGTCACGAGTTCCAGCACGGCCGTGATCAAGGGCTATGTTAACGCCACCACCACGACATTCGGCAGCAACGCCGTCGTGAAGGGTCCCGACAGTGCGGCCTCGCCCAAGGTCGATCCCGCGCGTGTCTTCAGCAATCCCTACGTGCCGCAGTTCGTGCCACCCGCCTCCTACGCCGCGCTCACCGGCCCCGGCACCGACCTGCCCGACAGTGAAGGCAACGGCACGCGCCTCTATGAAGGCGCCCGCACCTTAGGGACCCCCGGCGCCACCAGCCCTTCGGTGTACAATATCACCGCCACCTATGTCTACGGCTCCTCCTCCTCCAACGCGGCCGGGCTATATCTGGACGACTCCACGGACGTGCTCACCATCGTCGGTCCCGTGATTCTGAACGTCTCGGGCATCCTCTACCTCAACTCGGGCCGCATCATCATCGCCCCCACGGGTTCGCTGGAGATCTATTTCAACGGCCAGCTTTACATCGGCAACAGCACCGCCAACACCGGCGGGGGAATCATCAACCAGACGTTCAACCCGGCCAAAATGCTCATTGCCAGCGCGAGCACCTACAATTCCTCCAGTTACCACTATTTCTGGGCCTGGCAGCCCTATCACGGCTTGGTCTACCTGCCCAACGCCTACCTCCACAAATGGAACAGCGGCTACAATGGCGAACTCTATGGCGCCTTGTCCGCCAAGACCGTTTATTTCAACCATCCGGCCAACCTCGACTACGACACGGCCCTGCGCACCGTCGGCAGCATCGGCACTTACATCGAACAGCCCTATCAGATCACTTCCTGGCGCGAGCTCTCCGACCCCGCCGAGCGCATTTCGCTATGACCTGAGCCGGCCGGACGACTGTTGACGACCCGTCCGTAAAGATGCGTAGTGTGAATCGCTTGAATCCGTCACTCCGCCGCGCCATTTTTTGCCTCCAATCAAAACCTCCGTGCCATGTCGTCCATGGATAGCTGCGCCTGTCTGCTCCCCGAAGCCAGCTCGCGGACTGCCAGGGATTCCACCGCTCCCCGCGCCCAGAATCCTCCGGTAATTATTCGTTTGTATCCGCGCCCATCCGTGCAATCCGTGGTTTCCATCGCGTTCTCCGTCTGCCGCGCTCCCCGCGCCCTGTGAAACTGCCCTCCCTCAACCTCTCCCGTCAGACCCGCAGCGGTGTCCTGTTCAATCACACGGACAACCAGCTGCAGCTGGCCCGCCTGCGCCTGAACGAGACGCCGGTGCTGATGGATTGCCTGGCGGAAATACCTCCCGCGGACGAAGCCGCCGTCGAGCACTGGTCCGAGGCCCACGTGCAGGAGAAGGACAGCCGCGGACGCCTCCCGGCCTATTGCGGCTTCCACCCGGTGGAGCGCGTCATCGCCCGCGTGCAGATCAACACGCGCCGCCTCGGGGAACCCGATTACCTGGCCGCCCTGGTCGCCGAGCAGGCCAAGATCACCTCCGCCAAGGAATGGCTCATCCGCGTCCTCAATCCCCTGGACGGCACCCCGCTGACCAACGACGGCACCATCCGCCCCGGCCTGCTGTTTGGCGTGCCGTGGTCCGCCATCCGGGTCACGCAGGACCGGCTCCTCGACCTCGGCCTGCGCCCCCGCGGGCTCGAGGTCACCACCCTGCCGCTGCTCGGCATCCTCACCCAGCACATCGCCCAGACGGGCTACAAGCACGCCGTCGCCGTCTGCGAAATCGAGCGCGACCAGACGCGCGTCTACATCATCGCCAAGGACGGCATTCACACGTTGCAGCCGCTGCCCTACGGCCTGGCCTCGGTCGTCGAGACCGCGATGAAGGAGCTCAGCACCCCGGACCTTGAATCCGCCCGGGCCCAGTTGCTGGAACCCGACGAGGCCACCCTCGAGCAGGGCCGCCGCCTCGTCCGCCTGATCGCGCGCCACCTCAAGCCCGCCGTGGACCAGTTCGAGCTGCAGACCGGGCACCGGATCGACGAACTCTACTGCGGCCAGCTGCCCGACCGCCTGCACTGGCTCAGCCACAAGCTGGGGGAAGCCGTGGATCTCCCCCTGCTTGAGCCCGCCCTCCAGGCTGCCAGCGTGCAATTCCTCACGGAAGGCGCGACCGTCGGCCAGCAATGGCTGGCCGCCCTCAGCCTCCTCACCACCTTCAATCAGTCGGCCGCCAACGGCAGCCGTTCGCCCAGCCCCGTGACGGATCTGCCGGCCGCCGGCGCCGCCTGGCATGTGGACTGCCGCCTCATCGCCGAACTGCCCGAGGACAGCGTGGTCGGCACCCGCTTCCTCATCAACGCGGTCTTCGGTGGCATCACCCTCGGCGTCGGTCTCGGTTTCGGCTGGCTGGCCTACACCAACTTCGAAATGCGCAGCCAGATCAACACCTGGGAGCGCCGCATGGCCGACAACGCCAAGGAGCTGAAGGAGATCGAACAGGTGCAGGGACAGTTTGCCAAGGACAGCGCCCGGGTGGACGAAGCCTACGAGCTGATGCACCAGCCCATGCTGGTGTCGGAGTTCACCTCCCTGCTGGGGCAGAGCCGGCCTGCCGAGGTGGTTTTTGAAATGATCGAGACCGGCGGCGCCGATGTCATCTTGCTGCGTGGCAACCTGCGCGATAACTCCGAGCGCGCCACCCGGCTGATGGGCGCATACGTGGACAGCCTGCGCGTCCACCCCAGGCTCGGTCCCCTCTGCCGCGAGATCGTCCTGGCCAGCATGGAGCGGCGCGAGGCCGACGATAACATGACTTTCGAGATCACCTTCCGGCTGCAACTCCCGGTCACGTCACCATGAGACCCCAGGCCGCCACTTTCCTGCGCCGGAACTTCTTCGCCTTCAGCTGCAGCCTGATCATTTTGGTCCTGGCGGGCGGCGGCTGGTGGCTCTGGCACGACATCAGCACCCAGGAGGAGAAGCTGCACGTGCGCACCCTCCAGGGAGAGATCGAACTGGAGACCATTGCCATGAGACCGCTCCTCCGCGAGGCGCTCAACCAGACCCGCGCGGCCGTCTCCCGCATCGAAAGCAACCTCGCCGTCGAGACCAACCTCGCGGACAACCTCAGTTATTTCTACCAGCTGGAGGAGAAGACCCGGGTCCGGATCCGCGGCCTCAACCAGCTCAGCACCAGCGGTCCGGCCGAGGGCGACCGCGCCGTGTACAAACCGATCCCCTACACCATGGAAGTCAGCGGCACCTATGCGCAGGTGATGGATTTTCTGCAGAGCCTCGAGTCCGGCCCGCGGCTGGTGAAGATCCGCTCGTTCAGCTTCCGCCGCGCCGACCTCAGCTCCGGCAACGTCCTCCTGCAACTCGACCTCGTCGTCCTCGGTCAGCCATGAAACGGCACCTCCTCATCATTTTCTGCGTCCTACTCGCCGCCGCCAGCGCGCCGGCGCAGGTCCCGCAAGTGAACTCCAAGCTGCTCAAGCGCACGCAGGAGCGGATCACGGCGCTTTACCGGCACCACGACAAACGGCCACCCGCCCCGGGGGAACGCGGCAATCCTTTCCGCATCGGTGGCGATGTGGTCACCCCGCTGCCGTCCGACCAGCCCGGCGACAACAGCGTCAACCCCGCCGGCAACGACATCCAACTGCTCCGCCAGGCGGCCGCCACCATCAAGATCACCGGCGTCGTCATCATCGCCAAGCGCATGCACATCGCGGTCAACCAGTCCACGTACCGCGAGGGCGGCCTCATTCCCGTGCAACTCCCCGGCGAGATGGTTTTCCTGCGGGTGGTCGCGATCACGCAGAAAAGTGTCACCCTCCGCCTCGGCGAGGCCGAGGAAACCCTGAAGTTCTGAGCAGGCCCCGACTGTAGCAGCGGCTTAGCCAGCAGGGCAGGTCTCCTCCTTCGCCGAGCCAACTCTTTCAATCCGGTTGGAACGCTGATCTTCGCTAATCATACGCTAATCTCTGAGTCCGGAGGTCCCGATCCCCATTAGCGAAAATCAGCGCAAATTAGCGTTCACAAGGGCTGTACTTCGGCGTTCAGAGTTCGACGTTCAACGTTCGGCGTTTCCACCCGCCCATCCACGAATTATGCATCATTGTGCCTCGGTAGTCGCCCTCCCTATTCGTGACGTCGGAACATGACTTGCATCAAGGCCGCCTCCCCCCGACTCCGGCATGATCGTCCGCATGACTGAACGATCCGCCAACGTCCGCGAACTGCTCCTGCCGAAGGAACACGGCAGCTGGTCGCTCGCATTCGAACCGGTGGCGCTCGGCCTGCTCGTGGCGCCTTCCGTCGCCGGCGGGGCGCTGGCCCTGGCCGCGGCCGCGGGATTCTTTTTGCGGCGGCCGCTCAAGCTCGCCACCACCACCCCGCCCGATGATCCCCGGCGCCGGCCGGCACGGCACTGGGCCGCCGTCCTCCTGTCCGGTGCCGGCCTCGCCCTCGCCGGAGCGGCGGTCCTCGGTTCCGCCCGCGCGCTCTGGCCGCTGGCCCTCGCCGCGCCATGCGGACTCCTCTTTCTCTGGTTCGACCTGCGCCAGGCCATGCGCGAGGCCGAGGCGGAGCTGGCGGGCAGCATGGCGTTTGCCCTGCTGCCGGCGGCTTTCGCCACGCTGGCCGGCTGGCCGGGACCCGCCGCCCTCGCGCTGGCCGTCATCATGCTCGCCCGCAGCGTGCCGACAGTCCTGACCGTCCGCACCTTTCTGCGGCTGGGCAAGGGCCGGGACGCCGACCCGCTCCCGACGCTCACCGTCTCCGGCCTCGGATTCATCCTCGTCGCCCTGGTCACATGGCGGCAACTGGCACCAACCGCCGCATTGTTGGTGAACGGCCTGCTGTGCCTGCGCACCCTGTGGCTTGTTTCCACCTTGCGACCCCACTGGCCAGCCCGGCACGTGGGCATCCTGGAAGCCGTACTCGGCGTGATCCATCTGGGCGTTCTCACCGCCGCCTACCACTTTGGTTAAGCCGGAACGTTTCAGTCGGCGCTGAACTGACTCGATGGCCACGAAACCGAACCGTTTCCCGGTAGGCCGCCAGCTTGCTGGCGCTTTCAGAGCGGGAGCAAGCTCCCAGCCTACCCGCCGACTGCATCGTTCCGATTAAGGTCAACACTTCCACCGGTTCTGAATGATGCAGAATTGGTTAGAACCTTGGCCCCGCAATCCAACCGCCCCGAGCCAATGGTGGATTGCTGGGACGCACCACTTCTTTCCCCACCCACGTTCTGCTTTACCGACAGTGGCCTGGCGCCTTGAAAAAGTGCACCCAAGCAAGTTCACGACAACAAGTTGACCGCGTGACACGCTGCACCCTCCAGCACCGGGTGTCGGATTACATTACGAATTCAAGCGGGGCCTATCACGGTTGATTATATGTGAATAACCTAAATAGCTGTGGTTAATCGTATAACAAATATTCAAAAGCCTTGGCACAGATACTGCGTATCCAAACGTCCTAAGCCCATATATCCCATGAAAAATCGCCTCATCCCCGCCTGTATCGCCGCCTTGTTCGTCTGCAATTTTGCCTACGCCCAGCCCATTCCGACCGTTCCCGAATCAGGCAGTACGCTGGGACTGCTGGTGATCGGCCTGATCGCTTTCGTCGCTCTCCGCCGCAAGTTCATCAAGTAATAAGGATTCAAGGCGTTAAGTTAACCCTTAACGCTTTTGAACCGTGTCTGGAGGCGGAGCCTTGGGCCTGCCATCCGCGGACGCGCACGAGGCGATTTGCGCGCCGCTCGTTCAGGCTTCCTGGGGCATCCGCGCCTGACCGGGCGCGATGCGCAGGGGCTGCCACCGCCAGTAGGTGAACGACCGCCAAAGCCATTCGACCGGTCCATAGCGAAACCGGGACAACCAGAGCCGGCTTAGCAGGATCTGGAGGCCAAACAGGATCGCCGTGGCCAGGAGTTCCTCGACGGGGCGGATTTTCAGGCCGAGACCGTAGGGCGAGGATGCATAATCTATGAGCGCGGCCTGCAGGATGTAATTGGTGAGGGCCATGCGGCCCACCCAGCCGATGGCCGCCAGCCATGACTGCCGGTCGGGCCGGTTCGCCAGCAGCAGCGTGACGGCCCCGATGTATGTGAACGCGAGCAATTGCTCGTCCACCACCCCGAGTCCGCCGTGCAACCGCAGCGCGATGCGCGGTGTCGCGAAATCGGCCGGCAGGAGGGGCAGCAGCCACCAATCCGCGACCCAGATCAGCAGCCCCATGGCCATGAAGCCGAGGATCAGGCGCCGGTGACGCAGGGGCGCCTCGAAGATCCCGTGACGGACCGCCAGCAGCCCGAGAATGAAAAGCGCCAGGTTGATCGTGGGGGTGAGATGATACAGGGTGGGTATCTCGCGAACGATGCGGTCGAACCGCCACGCCACGACCTCCGCGTAACCGGCCCCGGCCATCGTCTCCCGCTCCCATCGCCGGGCCTCTTCCCATTGCTGCAGTTGTTCCCGCTCCGCGGCCACGGCCCCTTCATGACCCAGTGTCACCACCGCGTGACCGCTGTCCACGAGGTCGCGAATGGAAAAGGCGGCGGCACTGAGGAGCGCGAGGACGAGCAGGGTGCGGGTGTTGTACTTCCGCAGGAGCAGCAGCGGAACGCCCCATAATGCGTACTCCCGCAAAATGGAGAATCGCGTCAGGGATTCGAGGGCGAACCCCAGGAGATACAGCATGAAAAGGCGGCGCAGAAAGATCGCGACGACCGGCAGGTTCCTGGCTTCCAGCCGGTGCAGCATCACGGCAAAGCTCACGCCAAACAGGAAGGCGAACACCGCCCGGTCCTTCTCCGCCACCCCCATTGTGATGCCCCACTCGATCCAGCCGGCCCCACCCGCTGCCGCCCCCCCGCCCATGGTCTTGTAAAAGTGCGCCAGGATCATCCCCAGCAGGGAAAACCCCCGGAGGATATCCAGCGTCGCGATCCGGCCCCGGGGCGCCACCGGGCCCGCCGCTGCTGCCGGTTGGGTACTGGTGGAGTCCATCCTGGCGGTTCCCGATTTATTTCCGCACCTGGCCGGACAGGCCCAATTGGGTGGTGGATAGCCGGCACTGCTGCCCGGCCCTGACACGATCGGCTCTCCCGCTGCTGCAGCCTTTCGTTTTCAGCATGGCGCAACTCCAGCACACACATTCCCCGATGGGCGAACCATTTTTGCCGGCGGTGAGGCTTTCGATCGATGTAGGGCCGGACCTTGGTCCGGCCTCGACCGCGATGACGGCTGCGTTGGACCATCAGGCGTCACCAAGGTGACGCCCTACAGGACGGCTTTCAAATTCGCCTTATATAAGCGACATTCCCCGCCAGCAGGCTGGCCGACAGTTATGAAACCAAACCACGTGCCGGGAGGCTGTAAGCCTTGCCTGGTGCGGCTCATCCCACGATTCTGTACCCGGCGCTTCCCCTCCGCCGCATCCACCCACCCCGCGGCTTGCTTGACCTGCGTCAAGGCATGCCGTCCGCACCTGAACTAAGATGGCAGCCACACCTGCCCATTATCCACATGAGAACTCACCGCACCCCCTCCTCCGCCGCCCTGCTGCTGCTCAGCCTGGCCCTGCTCATCCCGGCCGGTCATGCCAGTGAAGGCCCCTCCGATACGAAGGGCCCCGTCCTCCTTCCGGCGGACGTCCTCGCACTGCCCGTCGAGCAGGCCATTCTGACTTCCCCGCCGCACGTGCCGCCGGCCATCACCCGCAAGCACGCCGCCCGCGTCGTCGTGCACCTGGAGGTGCGCGAGGAAGTCATGCGCCTGGCCGACGGGGTCGAATATACCTTCTGGACCTACGGCGGCACCGTCCCCGGCTCCTTCATCCGCATCCGCGAGGGCGACGTGGTCGAATTCCACCTCGACAACCACCCGTCGTCCAAGCTCCCGCACAACATCGACCTGCACGCGGTCACCGGGCCTGGCGGCGGCGCCACCTCGACGTTCACCGCCCCCGGCCATTCGTCCCAGTTCACCTTCAAGGCGCTGAACGCCGGCCTCTACGTCTACCACTGCGCCACGGCCCCCGTCCCGATGCACATCGGCAACGGCATGTACGGCCTGATCTTGGTCGAACCCAAGGAAGGTCTGCCCAAGGTGGACCGGGAATACTACGTGATGCAGGGCGAGTTCTACACCACCGGCCGCTACGGCGAGGAAGGCCTGCAGTCCTTCGACATGGCCAAGGCCATCGACGAGCGCCCGCCCTACATCGTCTTCAACGGCTCCGTCGGCTCGCTCGTCGGCGACAAGGCCATCACCGCCAATGTCGGCGAACACGTCCGCATCTACTTCGGCGTCGGCGGCCCCAACGTCACCTCCTCCTTCCACGTCATCGGTGAGATCTTCGACAAGCTCTGGCCCGAGGGCGGCACCAAGTACATCCAACGCCAACGTCCAGACCACGCTGGTGCCCTCCGGCGGCGCCACGGTCGTCGAGTTCAAGGTTGATGTCCCCGGCACGTTCATCCTCGTCGACCACTCCCTCACCCGCGCCTTCAACAAGGGCGCCCTCGGCATGCTCAAGGTCAACGGACCCGAGGACCGCGTCATCTACTCCGGCAAGGAAATCGACGCCGTCTATCTCGGCGCCCAGGCCGAGGCCGGCTCCGAGTCCGCCAAGCGCGAGGCCGAGCTGAAGGCCCGGATCTCCGCCGAGATGAGGTCCAATCCCACCATCGCCGGCCTGACCAAGGAAATGCAGATCGAGAAGGGCAAGCAGGTCTACATGGGCCTCTGCTTCGCCTGCCACCAGCCCGACGGCAAGGGCCTCCCCGGCGCCTTTCCCCCGCTCGCCCAGTCCGACTACATGCTCGCCGACCGCGACCGCGCCATCCGCGTCGTGCTTAAGGGCCTGTCCGGTCCGGTCACGGTCAACGGCGTCACCCTCAACAGCGTCATGCCGCCGCAGGAGGCCGTCCTCACCGACCAGCAGGTCGCCGACGTGCTGACCTACGTCTTCAACGCCTGGGGCAACACCGGCGACGCCTTCAAGGCCGACCACGTGAAGACCATCCGCAACGAATCGCGGTAAAAACAAAATACCGTTTAACCACGGATTTCACGGATGACACGGATGGCAAACAGAGCCCGAACCATGGCCACAAGAGGCACAAAAGGCACAGAAATGATCGGGAATTTTGTGCCTTCTGAGCCTTATGTGGCCATTGCCTTGGACTTGAATTCTCAATCCGTGCCATCCGTGCTACCGAGCGAAGCGACAGGGCTCTAAATCCGTGGTTAAAACCTCACACCCCATGCGCCTCTTCGCTCTCATCCTGTCCCTGGCCCTCGGTCTCGGCGCGGCAGAGCCCGTGCGCATGGTCACGATTCCCGCCGGGGCCTACGTGCCGCTCCAGCGCTCCACCAAGGACGCCCCCGAGGTGCGCGTCGCCGCCTTTCTGCTCGATGCGCGCCCCGTCACCAACGCGGAGTTCCTCGCCTTCGTCACCGCCCACCCGAAGTGGCGGCGCTCGCAGGTGAGCCGGCTGTTCGCCGATTCCTCCTACCTGGAACACTGGGCCGGCGACCTCGAACCCGGACCCACGGCCCCCGCCGCTGCCCCCGTGGTGCGCATTTCGTGGTTCGCCGCCCGCGCCTACGCCCGCTCGGCCGGCAAGCGCCTGCCGTCCACCGCCGAATGGGAACTCGCCGCCGCCGCCGGCTACACGCGCCCGGATGGAAAAAATGACGAGGACCTCAACCGCGACCTCTACGCGTGGCTCGCCCGCCCGGTGCCCGCCGTGCAGCGCGCCGTCGCCTCGGGCCGCCCCAATTTCCACGGCGCCTACGATCTTCACGGGCTCGTCTGGGAATGGGTGGATGATTTCAACACCGCCATGGTCACCGGCGAATCCCGCGGCGACTCCGGCCTCGAGCGCGACCTCTTCTGCGGCGCCGGTTCCGTCGGCGCCAAGGACACCACCGACTACGCCGCCTTCATGCGCCAGGCCCTGCGGTCGTCGCTGAAGGCCAACAACACCACCACCGCCCTCGGCTTCCGCTGTGCCCGGGACCTTCCCCGTTAATCTTTCTCTTTCCTCTTTATCTTTCTCTTTCTCCCCCCTTCCGCCCCGACGCAATCCAAGTGAAACGCGGAGGACGCGAAGACCGCGGAGATAATTAATAAAAAACTCCGCGTTCTCCGCGCCCTCCGCGTTAAAAAAATCCTCCCATGAGCTCCTCCCACTTGCGCCTCACCGCAACCCTCCTCGCCCTCGCCGTCCTCCTTCCCGGCAGGAGCCTGCTTGCAGGCGATTCCCCAGCCTCCGAAACCAAGGCAGCCTGCTGCCAGCCCGCGCCCAAGGCCGCGTGCTGTGCCGCCAAAGCCGAACCCAAGCCCGCCGCCTGTTGCAGCACCGCCACCTCCGCCGAAGCCGCCGCCCCCTTCACCTCCGATTCGCTCTACCAGCTCGAGGCCGCCTTCACCGACGATACCGGCAAGGCCTTCAGCCTCGGCGAACTCCGCGGCCGCCCCGTCGCGCTCAACCTCTTCTTCGCCTCCTGCGGCTATGCCTGCCCGCTGACGGTCACCGACCTCCTCGCGATCCAGTCCGGCCTGCCCGCGGAGTTGCGCAGCCGGACCGCCTTCGTCCTCGTCAGCTTCGACACCGCACGCGACACGACCGCGGTCCTCGCCCAATACCGCGCCCAGCGCGGCCTTGATTCAAACTGGATCATCCTCCGCGGCTCCGACGACGCCGTCCGCGAACTCGCCGCGCTCGTCGGCGTGAAATACAAGCAGGAGGCCGACGGCTCCTTCGCCCACTCCAATCTCGTCACCATCCTCAATGCCCAGGGCGAAATCGTCCACCAGCGCCAGGGCCTCAAGGGCGGTCTCGAGGCCGCCGCCGCCGCCCTGGCCAAGTAGGGCGGGTCTCTGACCCGCCCTGCTCACGCCCCATCCGCATCTCAGCATTCACCGGGCAGGTCAAAGACCAGCCCTACTTAAAATCCGAAAAAGACATGCTTACAGGAGGTAGCAGAGAATGAGCCCGGCAAGATTATCTTCCTCCGCTCCCTCTGTTCCCTCCTGTAAAATTCCGGCTTCTGATTTCATGTTTCGCCTCTTTTCAAATTGCCTCCCCGCGGTCCGAGCCGGCCTCGCCCTCCTGTGCTCCGGTGCTGTTGCGGCCGCGCCCGCCTCCTTTGCCGACGCCTTCGCCCAGGGCAAGGTCTCGCTCAACGCCCGCCTCCGCTACGAAGGCGTCGAGCAGTCCGGCCTGCGGGATGCCGATGCCCTGACACTCCGCACCCGGCTCGGCTTCGCGCCGGCACCGTTCCACGGCTGGAATTTCCTGATCGAAGCCGAGAACATCACCGCCGCCGATGGCGACAGCTACAGTCAGGCGGGCCTCAACGCCGGGGGCGCCGGCCGCGCCGTCGTCGCCGATCCCGAGACTACGGAACTCAATCAACTCTTCGCCGCGTACACCCACGCCAAAACCACCGTGACCCTCGGCCGCCAGCGCCTCGTCCTCGACAACTTCCGCTTTATTGGCGACGTCGGCTGGCGGCAGAACATGCAGACTTTCGACGCCCTCGTCGTGCAGGACAAGACCCTCGCCCAGACCACCCTCACCTACGCCTACCTCGATCAGATCAACCGCGTGTTCAGCCGCCGCCATGCACAGGGCCAATGGGATTCCGGGTCCCATGTGTTCAACGCCAGCTACGCCGGTTGGGCTGCGGGCACACTCACCGGTTACGCCTACCTGCTGGATTTCGATAACTCTGCCGCCAACTCCTGCGCCACCTATGGCGCGAGCTTCGCCGGCACCCGCCCGCTCAACCCTGAACTCAAGTTCGCCTACCGCCTCGAGGCGGCCACCCAATCCGAATACGCGTCCAGCCCCCTGAATTATTCTGCGTCCTACCTGGCACTGGAGGCCGGACTCACCGCCAAGGCCGGCAGCCTTTTGCTCGGCCACGAGACGCTGGGCTCGGACAACAATGTCGGCTTCAAGACCCCGCTCGCCACCCTGCACGCGTGGAACGGCTGGGCGGATCTTTTCCTCACCACACCCGCCGCCGGCCTGCGCGACACCTACCTCAAGGCCACGGCGAATCTGCCGGCGGAAATCGCCCTCACCGCCTACTATCACCAATTCGACGCCGATGCCGGCGACGCGACATTCGGCCACGAGATCGACGTCATGCTCACCCGGAAATTCGGCCGGCAATTCACCGGCCTCGTGAAGTTCGCCGACTTCCGCCGCGATTCGCCCGCCTACCCCGACGTGAAAAAAGTTTGGGCCCAGGTGGAATTCATCTACTGATCATCTCCCATGGCTGCGCCCAAATTCAAAGTCTTCGACGTCCGTCCCTATCTCGCCCGCGGCGAGGAACCCCTGCCGCTCATCCGCGCCCGGGTGGACGCCCTGACCGCCGGCCACGGCGTGACCATCGTCGCCCCCTTCATGCCCGCCCCGTTGATCGAACTGCTCAAGAGCGAGGGCTTCCAGTCCACGATGGAACACCGGGCTGACGGCTGCTGGTCCGTGAATTTCTGGCGGGAGTGATCATGTCTGAGCCGCGTCCCCGTCTCCGCCTTTACCTGCTGCTGGCGTTGACCTGTACCGTGGGCCTGTTCGCCGGCCTCGGCACCTTCACCTTCACGTACGCCCACGGGCTGTCGTATTTTTCCAACGATCCGCGGGCCTGCATGAACTGCCACATCATGCGCGAGCACTTTGACGGCTGGCAGAAATCCCCGCACCACGCCGTCGCCACCTGCAACGACTGCCACACGCCCCATTCGTTCATCCCCAAATACCTCAGCAAGGCGGAGAACGGCTTCTGGCATTCGAAGGGCTTCACTTTGCAGGACTTTCACGAGCCCATCATGATCCGCCCGCACAACTCCGCCGTCCTGCAGCAGAACTGCGTGTCCTGCCACGAGCAGATCGTGGACGGCATCAACACCCACCGCGGCGACCCCCAGCGCATGCTCGACTGCGTCCACTGCCACCGCGAAGTCGGCCACGGCCCCACCCGTTAGTAATCTTTCTCTTTCCTCGTAATCTTTCTCTTTCTCCCCGCTCACCACTTTCCGAAATCCGGTATCCACCATCCGAAATTTAAAAACGCCATGAACACCACCGACCGCCGCGGCCTCGCCACCTGGGTTTTCGTCCTCCTCCTCGCCGCCACCGCCGGCGGCACCTTCCTGATCCTGATGCTCTACCAGAACATCGTCGCCCGCCAGGCCGAGGCCACGAAGGACGTCTTCCGCGTCGTCGAGGTCAGCGACCAGACCATTGACCCCGCCATCTGGGGCAAGAACTACCCGCGCCAGTACGACAGCTACAAGCGCACCGTGGACACCGAGCGGACCAACCACGGCGGCAGCGAGGCCTTCCAGCACCTCGACGAGGATCCGGTGTGGCGCCGGCTCTTCGCCGGCTATGCCTTCGGCGTCGATTACCGCGAGGAGCGCGGCCACGCCTACATGCTCCTCGACCAGCGCGAGACCGAGCGCGTGAAGAACTTCAAGCAGCCCGGCGCGTGCCTGCAGTGCCACGCCTCCACCCTGAACCTCTACATCGAGCAGGGCATCAAGGCCGGCGTCCCCGCGGGCAAGGCGCACTGGGAGGAGCAGATCCAGAAGGGTTTCGAGATCGTCTGCGCCATGCCCTACAGCGAAGCCTCGAAAATGGTCGAGCACCCCGTCTCCTGCATTGATTGCCATGACGCCGAGAACATGAACCTGCGCGTCAACCGCCCCGGTTTCCTCAACGGCATCCGCGCCCTCGCCGACTCCGACTACCCGACGCCGCACCTGCCCAGCATCGAGCGCTGGCGCCGCGACGGCCGCCAGGGCCGCTACGAGCCCAATATCCACGCCACCCGCCAGGAGCTGCGCTCGATGGTCTGCGCCCAGTGCCACGTCGAGTACTACTTCAAGGGCGAGGGCAAGCTGGTCACCTACCCGTGGCAGAAGGGCCTCAAGGTCGAGCAGATCGAAGCCTACTACGACGAGGTGAAGCATGTGGACTTCAAGAACACCGAAAGCGGCGCCCCCATCCTCAAGGCCCAGCACCCCGAGTTTGAGCTGTGGAGTCAGGGGATCCACGCCCGCGCCGGCGTTTCCTGTTCCGACTGCCACATGCCCTACGTGCGCGAGGGCGCCATCAAGGTCAGCAACCACCACGTCCGCTCGCCCCTGCTCAATGTCGCCCAGGCCTGCCAGACCTGCCACCGCGTCTCCGAGCAGGAGATCAAGGCCCGCGCCCTGCTCGTGCAGGACCGCAACGTCGCCCTGCTCAACCGCGGCGAACAGGCCGTCATCGGCCTGATGGACGCCATCGCCGCCGCCCAGAAGGCCGGCGCGAACGACGGCCAGCTCAAGGCCGCGCGCGACCTGCAACGCAAGGCCCAGTGGCGCCTCGACTTCATCTCCGCGGAAAACTCCATGGGCTTCCACGCCCCGCAGGAGGCCGCGCGCATCCTCGCCGAAGCCATCGACTACGCCCGCCAGGGCGAGATCGCCATCACCCGCGCAAAATAGATTGAACCAGTAGGGCAGGTCTCTGACCTGCCCCTTGGATGATCAACCGCGGATGCACCGTTCGCAAGGCGGGTCAGGTCCTCCCTCCGTCCAGTCCAACACAGCCTCGTTGGCTTGGGCCTGACGATCATCCCGCCGGGAAAGGCGGGGCCGCCGCGGGCCCGGCGGTGGTGGGAAGCTCAAACCAGAAACGGGAGCCATTTCCGGACCGGCTTTCGACGCCGACCTTGCCCCCGAGTTTCTCGACGATCCGGCGCACAATGGAGAGGCCGAGCCCGTGGCTGCCGGCCCGCCCGGTGGAGATGCGGGTGAAGGGCACGAACATCTGCGCCCGGGCCGCCTCGTCCAAACCCGGGCCGGAATCATCCACCCACGCCCGCAGGGTGTGGCCGTCCGCGCTGGTTTCGGCGCCGAGGCGGATCAGCGGCTCGGGGCCGCCGTATTTCGCGGCATTGCTGATGTAGTTGCCCCACACCTGCATGATCCAAGGGGCGTAGCCGACCGCTTCGGGCCACGTCGCCGGCTTTTCGATCCGCGCCCTTTGCTGCCGCAGGAGGCTTTCCACCCCCTCCAGCGCCTCCTCCACGATGGCGGCCATGTCGAGCGGCTGCGGCACCACCACCTGGCGCCGCACACCCGCAAGGATGAGCAATTCGTCGATGATGCCGGTGAGCCGCATCGTGGACTTCATGGCCTCGTTGAGGTGATGCCGCAGGGTCGCCTCGTCGGCCTTGCCCAGTTCCAGGCCAATCAGGTCGAGACGGCCGGTTACGGTGGCGAGGGGATTCTTGAGATCGTGCGCCACCGTGTGCGCAAAGGCGTCCAGCTCGTCGAGCAGTTCCTTCTTCTCGAGGCGCGTGGCGATGGAGTGCAGCACCTCGCTTTCGGTGAAGGGCTTGGTGATGAAGTCGGCCGCGCCGAGTTCCATGCCCTGGCGGGTGGCGGCGCGGTCCGCCTTGGCCGAGATCACGATCACGGGTATCGTCCGCAAAATTTCGTCATGGCGGAGCGCCTCCAGCAGCTCGTAGCCCGTCAGGCCCGGCATGTTGACGTCGGTGATGATGAGCGTGGGCCGGTCGCGGCGGGCGAACTGCAGGCCCTCCGTGCCGTTGGCGGCGGTGATTACGCGAAAACCGTTCAGTTCGAGCATGTCGGCCAGGGTCTGGCGGACCGCCTCGTCGTCATCGACGACCAGGATTCTGACGTTGGGGAGCGGGGTCATGGGAGGGAGTCTGGCGCCGGCCGCCGGGGAAAGTTGAGCGTGAAGCAGGAGCCGCCCCGGGCGGCGGATTCGACGCCAATCGTGCCGCCGAGCAGCCCGCACATGCGCTTGACGATGCTGAGCCCCAGGCCGGTGCCCTTGATCTGGCCGACATTGGAGCCACGCTCAAAGGGTTCGAAGACGCGCTGGCGGTCCGCCGCGGGGATGCCGATGCCCTGGTCCGCCACCGTGATCCGCACCCGGTCGGCCGCCGCCACAATGCGGGTCGTCACCACGGTGCCGGCCGGGGAATAGCGCACGGCATTGCTGAGCAGGTTGGAAAGGATGTGGTGGAGCAGGTTCGGATCGGTGACAAAGCCCGCCGTCTCGCCCTCGCAGTCCAGCTCGAAGCGATGGCCCTCCCGGTCCCCCAGCCGGATTTCGTCAATGGCGCTGTGGACGAAGCTCCGCAGCTCGACGACGGCCGGTTGGACCTCGAGGCGGTTCGCATCCATCCGGTTCAGGGTGAGGATGTCGTCGAGCATCTCGGTCATGCGGTGCATCGAGCCGAAGACGCGCGTGAACAGCTCCTCCCGCTTGGCCGGGGTCAACCGGTCAAAGTGATTGTGCAGCAGCTCCACCGAGCCCATCGCCGCGGCCATCGGCGTGCGGAACTCGTGCGAGGTGACGGAGATGAAGCGCGTCTTCATCTCGGAGACCTCGCGCTCCTTCTCCAGCATCGCCGCCACCTCGGCCTCGAGGCGCTTGCGCGCCGTGATGTCGCGGACGAACAGCACGAACTCCTCCGCGCCGGTCGGGGCGGAACGCAGCTCGACGGCCACGGGACCGTCGGGCGTGCCGACCTCGACATCGCCGGCCACCGTGCGGTTCTCCGCCAGGGCCTGGCGGCCCAGCCGGAGACAGGCGGCCAGCAGGTCGGCCGTGGCCTGGAAACCGGGCGCCGCCGCCGGCAGGGGCGTGATGGCGGCGAGCCGGGGCGATTCCTGGGCGCGCTGGCTGAAGAGGACGGAGCCGTCCAGCCGCAGGCGCATCACGGTGTCGGGAATGGCGTTGAGCAGGGCCTCGATCTGCTGGCTGCGGGCGGCGAGCTCGGCGGTGCGTGCGGCCACCTTGCCCTCCAGCTTGGTGTTGAAGCGCCGCACCGCCGTGAAGGCCTCGCGCTCGCCGAGGCCGAGGCCGATGGTGCGCGCGATGTTGTCGAGGATCTCCCGTTCGCGGACGCGGAAGGGTCCCTCGTCCGCCGGCGCGTGCGGCCGCACGTAGCCCACCGTCACCGCCCCGGCCACGCGGTCGTTGAGGGTGATCGGCGCCGTGAGCCGGGCCAGCAGCTCCCCCCCGGCCCCGGCCGCCTGGGCCTGGCCGTCAATCTCGATGAGCGCGCGCGCATCCGCCGGAAACA
>JADJZJ010000005.1 GCA_016715765.1 Opitutaceae bacterium | reverse complement strand
TCGATCCGATCCTGATGTGCACCACGCCGGAAATCGTGCGCCACGAGGCGGGCCGGCTGCTCGAATCCATGCGCGGCACGGCCGGCCACATCTTCAACCTCGGCCACGGCATCACGCCGCAGGCCCGCCTCGAATGCATGCAGGCGCTGGTCGACACCGTCACCGGCTGGCATTAAGTGCGGGAATATTCGCGCAAGATATGCGCAGACTGACCGGCTTTTGCCCACTATACTAATCCGACCTTGACCACGACCAATCCGCCCTCAGTTGCGATCATCGGCGCAGGCATCACCGGCCTGACCGCCGCCTTCCGGCTGCACCAGCGTGGCTACGCCGTCAGGGTGTTCGAGCAGGCGCCCCACCCCGGCGGCTCGATCCGGACCATCCGCGAGGCCGGCTACCTCATCGAGGGCGGACCCAACTCCCTCATGCTCGGGGCCCTGGAGGCGAAACAACTCATCAAGGACCTCGGGCTCGAACCGTCGATGCAGGTCGCCAACCGCCTGGCCAAAAAGCGTTTCATCTGCCGGGACGGAAAATTCCTGCCCGTGCCGATGGGCCCGGGTTCGTTTTTCTCCACCCGGCTTTTCTCCTTCCGCACCAAGGCCGCCATCTTCGGCGAATTGCTCAACCGCCGGAAGGAGCGAACGGAGGATCTCAGCCTCGCCGACCTGGTCAGCGAGCACTTCACCCCGGAACTGGTTGATTATGCGCTGAATCCGCTCATCGCGGGCATCTATGCCGGCGATCCCGCGCAGCTTTCCGTGCGCCATGCCTTCCCGATGCTGTGGGACGCCGAGCGCTCCCACGGCTCGCTCCTGCGCGGCATGATGGCCGCCGGCAAGGCCAGGCGGGCCCGGGGAGAAGGCCGCGCCTCCCTCGTCTCCTTCCCCGACGGACTGCAGGCCATCACCGACACCCTCGCGGCCAGGTTGCCGGCCGGCGCCCTGCAATGCGGCACCGTAGTCCAGGCCGTTGTGCCCGGCTCCCCGCACCGGCTCACGTGGGAACAGTACGGCCAGACGGCCACGGGGGAATTCGACCGCGTCATTTTCGCCGTGCCGGCTGCCGCGCTGGCGCAACTCACGGTCGGTCCCGGCCACGAACGTCCGCTCGCGGAACTGGACGAAATCATCCAGCCGCCCGTGTCGTCCCTGTTCCTCGGCTACCGGCGCGAACAGGTGGGACACCCGCTTGATGGCTTTGGTGGCCTCGTTCCCGCCATCGAACACCGTTCCGTACTGGGCATGCTCTTCTCCACCACCCTCTTTCCGAACCGGGCGCCGGCCGGGCATGTCAGTCTGACTGTCTTTGTCGGTGGCCTCCGCCAGCCGGAACTGGCCCGGTTGCCCACCGAGGCCCTGCTCGCACAGATTGCCCGCGATCTCCACGACCTCGTCGGGGTCAGCACCCCGCCGCTCTTCGTGCGCCACAGCTACTGGCCGCGGGCCATCCCGCAATACACGCTCGGCTACGGGCGCTTCCTCGCCGTCATTGACCGCCTCGAAAAGTCGGCGGCCGGCCTGTACGTCGGCGGTAATGTCCGCGACGGCATCTCCCTGCAGGACTGCATCAAGTCGGGCGAAAAACTCGCCGCCAGGGTCACCGAAAAGTAGAGCAGGTCTCCGACCTGCTCTGTTCCCGCCTCCCGACAGCGCTCGGGGCAGGTCGAAGACCTGCCCTACTGACACTCCCAAGTCTCGCCACTTGACTACCCCCCCTGCTCCGGTAGCCTCCCGCACTTTTGTAGCGATGGCCACCGACCTAAAAGACACTCTCCTGCTGCCAAAAACCGACTTTCCCATGCGGGCGGGTCTGGTGCAGCGCGAGCCTTCGCGGCTCGCCCACTGGGAGAAACTCGGACTTTACGCCCGGATCCAGCAATACCGGGCCGGCGCCCCCGCCTTCGTCCTGCACGACGGTCCCCCGTTCACCAACGGCGACGTCCACATCGGCACCGCGCTCAACAAGACCCTCAAGGACATCGTCAACCGCTACAAATCCCTGCGCGGCTTCCGCACCCCTTACGTGCCCGGCTGGGACTGCCATGGCCTGCCCATCGAGCAGAAGGTTTCCCGCGAGATCCAGGAGCAAAAGCTCACCCTGACCACCGCCGAACTGCGGGCCCGGTGCGACGCCTTTTCCGAAACCTGGATCGAGCGGCAGACCACCCAGTTCAAGCGCATCGGCGTGCTCGCCGACTGGCAGAACGAATACAAGACCAAGGCGCCCGCCTTCGAGGCCGATGTCCTCCGGACCTTTGCCGCCTTCGTCGAACAGGGCCTGGTTTACCGCAGCAAAAAGCCGGTTTACTGGAGCATCCCCTTCGAGACCGCCCTGGCCGAGGCGGAGATCGAATACCAGTCGCACGTCAGTCCCTCGATCTGGGTGAAATTCGCCGTCCCGGCGGCCGAGGCCGCGAAGTTCGGCCTGCCCGCCGACAAGCCCCTCTACGTGGTCATCTGGACGACCACGCCCTGGACCATCCCCGCCAACCTCGCCATCGCCGTCCATCCCGCCGTGGACTACGTCGTGGCCGACCTCGGCGCCGAGCGCATCCTCGTCGCGGCCGCCCTGCTGGGCTCGGTCGCCACCGCGGCCAAGCTGGAATCCCAGCCCACCGTCGTGCACACGCTCAAGGGAGACGCCCTCGAGCAGATGCAGCCGCGCCATCCCTTCATCGACCGCGCGGCCCCCGTGGTGCTGGCCGACTACGTCACCACCGAGAGCGGCACCGGCTGCGTCCACACCGCGCCCGGCCATGGTTCGGAGGACTATCTCACCGGCCTAAAATACAAGCTGCCGATCTACTGCCCGGTCGGTGACGACGGCAGATACCTCGACGACGGCCAGATCCCGGCCGAACTCGTGGGCCTCACCTGCCTCGAAAGCGTGGAGGACCTCAAGGCCAAGAAAACCTCTCCCGCCAATATCGCCGTCCTGCGCAAGCTCGACGCCGCCGGCGCCCTCCTGGCGAAGCAGCGCTACGAGCACAGCTATCCGCACTGCTGGCGCTCCAAGACCCCGATCATATTCCGCGCCGTCGACCAGTGGTTCGTTTCCCTCGACAAGGCCGGGCACCGCCAGATCGCCCTCGGCGAGATCACCAAGATCGCGCAATCGCAGGGCTGGATCCCCGCGTGGGGCGAAGCCCGCATCCGCGGTGCCGTCGAATCCCGGCCCGACTGGTGCATCAGCCGCCAGCGTTCCTGGGGCGTGCCGATCATCGCCTTCTACGGCCCCGACAAAAAGGCCTGCATCGACGCCGGTGTCATCCGCGCCGTCGCCGACAAGATTGCCACCCAGGGCACCAACTTCTGGTACGACTCCACCGCCGCCCAAGTCCTCGAGGGCGTGCAGCTGCCCGCCGGCTGGCCCGCGCCCGCCGACCTCGTCTGCGGACGCGACACCCTCGACGTCTGGATCGACTCCGGTTCCACCCAGGCCGCCGTGCTCAAGCGCGGCCAGGGCGGCACGCACTGGCCCGCCGACCTCTATCTCGAAGGCAGCGACCAGCACCGCGGCTGGTTCCAATCCTCGCTTTGGTGCAGTGTCATCGCGTTCGGCGGCGCGCCCTACAAGGCGGTCCTGACCCACGGCTTCATCGTCGACAAGAACCGCCAGAAGATCTCCAAGAGCTCGACCTACCAAAAGCCGCAGACGGCCGACGCCTACATCGCCCAGCACGGGGCCGATGTCATCCGCCTCTGGATCGCGTCGCAGGACTTCCGCGACGACATCCCGGTGGATGACGAGATCCTCAAGAACGTCGGCGAATCCTACCGGCTCTTCCGCAACACCTTCCGCTTCCAGCTTTCCAACCTGTTCGACTTCAGGATCGCGGAGCATGCCGTCCCGGTGGCGCAGATGGATGCGCTTGACCGCTGGGCCCTGCACCAGACGGCCGTGCTGATCGACGAATGCACCAAGGCGTACGACGCCTACGAATTCCACCGCGTTTACCAGCTGTGCAACCAGTTCTGCTCCGTCACCCTTTCGGCGGTCTACCATGACATCCTGAAGGACCGGCTCTACACCCTGGGGGCCGCCCATCCCCTGCGCCGTTCGTCGCAGACTGCCCTGCACCACATCTTCAGCGCCCTCGTGCGCATCCTCGCCCCCGTCATCACCTTCACGGCCGACGAGGCCTGGAGTTATGCCACCACCGGTCGCGAGTATGCCGATGATTCCGTCCACCTGCAGGACTGGCCCGCGGTCCCGGCCGACTGGCGCAACGGCGCCCTCGAGGCCGAGATCGGCGCGCTCCTCAAGGTGCGCGCACTCGTCAACGAGCGGATCGAACCCGCCCGCCAGACCGGCACGATCGGCAAGTCCCTCGATTGCGCCGTGACCCTGGAGGTGCCCGCCGGCGATGCCCTGGCCGGGTCCCTGGAGCGCCACCGCGATTTCCTGCCCGAGCTGTTCATCGTCTCCGGCGTCGGCCTCACGACCGCCACCGGTCCGCTGAACGCCGTGATCCGGCCCTGCGCCGAACTCGGCTACCACCGCTGCCCGCGCTGCTGGCGCTGGGTTCCGGCCCTGGCCACAAATGCGCCGGATAGCGTATGTCCGCGTTGCGTTGGCGCGCTGGCTGGTTAACCTTTCTTACCCACCCAAATCTCCCCATGGCAAAACCCAAAGCCCACCAAATCCGCGAAAAAGCCCGCCAAGCCCGTCAAGGCCTCGCCCAAGCCCGCCCCGGCCCCTGCGAAGCGCGCCCATCCGGTTCCCGCCAAGCGGACCCAACCGACAGCCGCGAAGCGGCCCCACGAGGCTCCCGCGGCCAAGCGAATTCCCGTCACCATGGAAAAACCTACCAAGAAGACCGCCCTGCGCGACAGCATCCTGAAGCGCAAGGTCGCCTCCAAGCCCATCGCCTTCAGCCTCGATGAAGTCCGCGCCATCGCGAAGACCGTCGTCACGAAGCCCGGCGCCGCCGCCCCCGCCAAGCCCGCAGCCCATGCCGGCAAGGCCCTGGCCGCCCCCGTCAAGCCGGCGAAGCCCAACCATATCAAGGCCGCCTCGCTCGCCGACATCCTGGGCTTCAATCCCAAGAAAAAGGCCCGCCTGGATCCGGCCGACGACAAGCACATCCCGGAGAAATTCCGGCGCTACTACCGCCTGCTCGTCAACCTCCACAACCATCTCACGGCCGGCATCGAACTGCATTCGGGGGAGACCCTCAAGCGCTCGGCCAAGGATGACGCCGGTGATCTTTCCTCCTACGGCCAGCACATGGCCGACGCCGGCACCGACACCTTCGACCGCGACTTCGCCCTGAGCATGGTCGCGAGCGAGCAGGAGGCGCTGTCCGAGATCGATGCCGCCATCAAGCGCATCAATGACGGCTCCTACGGCATCTGTGAGCACACGCAGAAGCCCATCCCGAAGGACCGCCTGCTCGCCGTGCCCTTCACCCGTTTCACCGCCGAGGCGCAAAAGGAGATTGAACGCAACCGTCACCGCTCCCGCACCCAGGCCGGCCTGTTTGGCGAAATGGGCGAAGAAGGCGGCAAGATGATGGACGAAGGCGGCGACGAATAAGCGGCGCCCTTCGATGGTGGCCGAAACCCAACCACCCGCCCCGGCCCCGGTCGCCCCCGGCCAGCCGCCACTCCCGCGCCTGCAACGGCTCCTCGCCTACCGCCTGCTGCTGATCCTCCTGCTCGCG
The DNA here is from genome assembly GCA_016715765.1 of Opitutaceae bacterium. Classification (GTDB taxonomy): domain Bacteria; phylum Verrucomicrobiota; class Verrucomicrobiia; order Opitutales; family Opitutaceae; genus UBA2377. The sequence goes on along the minus strand of JADJZJ010000005.1, from coordinate 102,165 downwards.
GTCTTTGTCCTCGACCAGCTGAGCAAGGCCTGGATCTACGCGCGCATGCCCCTGGGCAGCTACGGGCCGTATGCGGGCATCGAGGTCATCCCGGATTTCTTCTACCTCGTGCACGTGGGCAACACCGGCGCGGCCTGGAGCATGTTCAGCGGCAAGAGCGTCTTCCTGGCCCTGCTCGCCTGCGTCACCCTCCTCGCGATTTACGTGTGGCGCCGGGCCCTCGGCCTGCGCGCCCGCATCACGCAGGTCGCCTTCGGCCTGCTCTGCGGCGGCATCCTCGGCAATCTGGTCGACCGGCTGCTCCACGGCCATGTCATCGACTTCCTGGATTTCCATTTCGGCAGCTACGTGTATCCGACCTTCAACGTCGCCGATTCCGGCATCTGCATCGGCGTCATCCTCTACATCTGGCATTCGCTGCGGCATCCCGAGTGACGCGCCGCGCGTCACTCGGCGGAGATCGGAGATCGCAGTTCGGAGATCGAAGACCGGGTCTCCCCCCCCCCCCCCTGCGGTTGCCCCCCGCGGACGACCTCCGAACCCGCCGGCTTCGATCTCCGATCTCCCATCTCCGATCTCCGAATGATTCGGCGCGGCGCGCCGAATCATTCCACGTTCGCCATCTGCTCGCGGATGCGTTCGAGCTCGTTCTTCAGCTCGATCACGGCCCGGGCGATCGCGAGGTCGTTGGCCTTGCTGCCGATCGTGTTCACCTCGCGGCCGATCTCCTGCAAAATGAATTCCGCCTTCCGGCCGATCTCCTGTTCCGTCCGCAGCAGGGCGGCGAACTGCTCCAGATGGCTGCGCAGCCGCGTCAGCTCCTCGGTCACATCGCAGCGGTCGGCAAACAGCGCCACCTCCCGCAGCACGCGCTCGTCGGCGACGTCCAGTTGCAGATCCGCCTGGCGGAGACGCTGCAGCAACTGCTCGCGGTAGGCCGCCGGCACGAGCGGCGCCCGGCCGGTGATCACCTCGATCTGCCGGCGCAACGTCTCCAGTCGCGGCAGGAAATCTATGAGCAGCGCCTCGCCTTCGCGGGCCCGCATCGCCGCAAAGGCGCGCAAGGCCTCGCCGACCGCCGCGGTCACCACGGGGGCCGATTCCAGGGGATCCGGCATCTCGGCCGACTGCCGCTGCGAATTCACGACCGACCAGATCAGCTCCGGGGTCGGGGCAAAGGCGAGTCCCCGGGCGCGGGCCAGCTGCGCCAGGCGGTCGAGCGCGTTGCCCACCGCCGCCTCATCCCAGGCCAGTTCGCTCCCCCGTCCCACCCCGGTCAGTTCCACATTGATGCTGATCCGCCCCCGGTGCGCGACCTTGCGCACGAGCTCGTTGATCGCGGCCTCCAGGGCATCCCAGCCGGAAGGCAGCTTGAGCGCGAGGTCCAGGGTTTTCCGGTTCACGGAACTCACCTGCACCGTGAGGGTAAAGGAGCCCAGGGCCGCGGTGGCCCGGCCGTATCCGGTCATGCTCTTCATGCTTGGTGTCCGAGGATTTTCGCCACTTGCTGCACGTCCTTGTCGCCCCGGCCGGAGAGATTGACGATCACAATCCGGTCCCTGGCCAGCGCCCGGGCGCGCTTCAGGCCGTGCACCAGCGCATGGGTGCTCTCCAGCGCCGGAATGATGCCCTCGAGCCGCGCGCAAAGTTGGAACGTCTCCAGCACCTCGTCATCCGTGGCGTAGGCGAACTCGATGCGGCCGCGCTCCCGGTAAAATGCATGCTCGGGTCCGACGGCGGCGTAGTCCAGGCCCGCGGAAACCGAATGGGTGAGCTCAATCTGGCCGTCGCCGTCCTGCAGGATGTAGGTCTTGCAACCCTGGAGCACGCCCAGCCGGCCGCCGGCAAAGCGCGCCGCGTGCTCGCCGCGCTTGATGCCGTGCCCGCCCGCCTCGACGCCGAACATGCGCACGTTGGGTTCCTCGAGGAATTCAAAGAAGAGGCCGATGGCATTGCTGCCCCCGCCCACGCAGGCGACCAGTTCGTCCGGCAGCCGGCCCTCGCGGGCGAGAATCTGCTCCTTGGCCTCCCGCCCGATGACGCGGTGAAAATCACGGACCATCATCGGGTACGGGTGCGAGCCATAGGCCGTGCCGAGAATGTAGTGGGTGCTGCGGACATTGGTCACCCAGTCGCGCATCGCCTCGTTGATCGCCTCCTTGAGCGTCTTCTGGCCGGCCTCGACGCCGCGCACCTCGGCGCCCATGAGCCGCATGCGGAAGACATTCAGCGCCTGCCGCTCCATGTCGTGGGCGCCCATGTAGACCACGCATTCCAGGCCGAACTTCGCGCAGGCCGCCGCCGTCGCCACGCCGTGCTGGCCGGCGCCGGTTTCGGCGATGATGCGCTTCTTGCCCATGCGCTTCGCGAGCAGCGCCTGCGCCAGCGCGTTGTTGATCTTGTGCGCCCCGGTGTGAAGCAGGTCCTCCCGCTTGAGATAGATCTTCGCCCCGCCGGCATGCTCGGTCAGCCGGCTGGCGAAGTACAATTCGGTCGGACGCCCGGCGAATTCCTTCAGGTGGTGGCGCAGTTCCGCCTGGAACGCCGCATCATCCCGGACCTGCAGGTAGGCGGCCTCGAGTTCCTGCAAGGCGGTCATCAGTGTCTCCGGCACATAGACGCCCCCGTAATTGCCAAAATGCCCGGCGGCATCAGGCAGGGAGTTGCGGTCGGGCAGCGGGGCGGCGTGGGCGGCGGACATGAGACGTTAAGCTGTGCCGGCGGACGGCGGCTGGTAAAGTGTTTTCACCGCGGTCAGGCGGTGCATTTGACGGTGACCAGGGTCAGGTCGTCCCGCTGCTGGGCCGCACCGGAAAAACGGTGCACGTTCTCCAGGATGCCGTCGTTCAAATCCTTGGCGCTCCGGCCGTGCAGGGTCCGCACGGTGTCGGCCAGACGCGTGCCGGAGAACTCCTTGCCCTCCTCGTTCGGCGCCTCGGTGATGCCGTCGGTGTAGAGCACCAGGTTGTCGCCGGCGACGAAGGGCTCGGTGCAATCCATGATGACGCTCGTGAACAGCTCATCCGGCACCATGCCCAGCGGCATGCCCTCCCCTCCCACATAGCTCCCTTCCGGAACCCCCGTGAGCTGGTTGCGCCGGGAGAACAGCGGCAGTTCGTGGCCGGCCCGGGCAAAGGTCACCCGGTGCTCCACCGTGTCCACCACGGCATAGAGCATCGTGATGAACATGCCCCGCAGGTCGCTGCCCAGCACCCGGTTGAGTTCCGCCAGGGCCGCGGCGGGCGAGTCGTGCCGGGTCGCGATCTGCCGGAGATTGGTGCGGCAGATGGCCATGAGCAGCGACGCGGGAATGCCCTTGCCGGAGACATCCGCCACGGCGACACCCAGCCGCGTCGGGGAAAGCAGAAACAGGTCGTAAAGATCGCCGCCCACCTTCTGCGCGGGCGTATAGCGCGCATCGATGTCCAGGCCCGGAATCTGCGGCGCTTCCCGCGGCAGCAGCATCTGCTGGATGCCGCTGGCGAGCGAGAGATCGAGGTCCAGCTGGCGCTTCTCGATCTGGAAGCTGAGGAACTCCGCGTTGTGCAGCGCCAGCGCGGCCTGCTCGGCCAGCGACTGCATCAGGGAAAAATCCGAGGTCGTGAAGGGATTGCCGTCGGCGGAGTTGGCCACGGCGAGGACGCCGAAGAAGCGGTCGCGGAACTGCAGCGGCACCGCGATCAGCGACCGCACGGCGAGGGCGGGATCATCGTGGATCACCACGCGATTGTCCGCCACCGCGTCCGCGATCAGCTGCCCCTTGCCCGTTTGCACGACGGTGCCGACGATGCCCTCATGATCCGGGAAGCTCTCGGTCTTCAGCACCTGCTCGATGAATTTCGCCCGGGTCGCGAGCTTGCCGCGGACCGACGGCGGCAGCGGCCGGTGCGGCGGGAAGATGCCCTCCACCGCGACGCTGCGCATCCGCCCTTCGCCATCGCGCTCGAAGATGCAGGCACTCAACGCCCCGGAACAGAGGATGGCCGCATGGACGATCCGCTGGTGCAGTTCCTGGCGCGTCAGCCCCTCGCCGAGGGCCTCCGCCATGTGGTGCATGAAATCCACCACCAGCTGCCGCTCCTGCGAAACCTGCTGCCGCTCCTCATCAATGCGCTCGGCCTCCTTGCGGCCGCGATAAAGCGGCACCAGCATGAGCAGGACGCCAATCAAAAGTCCGGTGATGAACAGCAACATGATGCGAACGGCTGGTCTGGCAGACCGCCCGCCCCGCGGCAATGGCGGAATGTGTCACGGAGCGGGATGGGACCTTTGGACTTCAAGTGGCTGCGAGCGTGAGCGAGTGGAGTTTTCGCATAGGCAGCGTGTGATCCACTCGCTCACGCTCGTAGCTACCATTGATGCGGAAATCCAATTTTCAGGTCCATTGACCTGATGCCTCCGTCATCCGCGTCGATCCGCGTGATCCGCGGGGCAGGTTTGAATACTGGGCAATGCGACAGCAAAGCGGCGACACGGACCTGCCGTGCCGCCGTTCAAGCAGGAAGGCTTCCGACGCTCAGTATTTGACCGAGCACCCGTAGGGCTGGCTGCTGGGCGTCTTGACGGGCTGGCCCGCCTTGATCGCCGCCAGCGCTGAGTTCACGTAATTTTCGGCCTTGGCGATGTCCGCCTTGTTCCCGGAACGGATGCTGTCGATGGCCCCGTTGTAGGCCAGCGTGCCGTCCGCGGTGATGACATACATGTGCGGCGTGGTCTTGGCGCCGTAAAGACGGCCGACCTTGCCGTCCTGGTCACGCATGTAGGCGGTGTAGGCCGCGCCCGTCTCCTTGGCCCATTTCTCAACCTGCGCCGGCGCAAAATCCCCCTGCGCCCCGGGCCGGCCTGAATTGATCGCAAGCCAGACCACCCCGTCGGCGGTCGCCGCCTTCTGCGTCGCGGGCATATTGCCGCTTTCATAATGCTTCACCACGAAGGGACACTCCTGGTTCACCCACTCCAGGACCACGGTCTTGCCGCGAAAATCCGAGAGCCGGTGGGTCTGTCCGTTGAGGTCGGTCAGGGTGAAATCGGGCGCCGGCTGGCCGACTACCGCCGCCGTGGCGCGGGTTGCCAACATGAACAAGGTGGCAAACGCCACCGCGAGTGGGAGGAGACGAAGGGTGGATTTCATAGGGAACGCGCCACCGTAACCAGCTTTCGGTTTTGCGCCAGCAACGGCGCCATTTCCATTTGCTGCCCGCCCTCCTCCACCTAGGGTTGTGCCGCGGTCGCACCCCAGCATGTCCACTCCTGCCCTCTCCACCCTGTCATTTCCCAGCCGGTTGAACCTGGGCCTGCTGGGGCTGCTGGTGGTGGTACTCTCCGGCCTGCTCTGGCCGCACTGGCGGCACAACCCCGATCTCTCCCACGGCTACTTCATGCCCGTGCTGTTCCTGTTGCTGCTCCATGAGAGCCGCACCCGCGGCGCGCCGCGTTACCTGCCGCCGGGCTGGTGGCGCACCGGTCTGCTGGCCGTCACTTTGGCCGGCGCCTTTGCCGGGATGTTTGCCGCCGGCCTCTACGCCACCGTCGTGGGCTGGAGCCATGCCGTCGTCTGCTTTACGCTGGCGGGTTCGGCGGTGCTGGTCTTCGCCGCCGGCCTGATCACGCTCTCCGCCGCCGAAGTGCGGGCCGTGCCGTTCAACTGGAATTCCCTCGTAGCCCTCGGACTCTGGGTGCTGTGCGCGCCCATCCCCCCGGGCACCTACTCGCGCCTCACCCTCAGCCTGCAGCTGACCGTCTCGGAGCACGTCCTGACCGCCCTGCATTTTCTCGGCGTCGCGGCGAGCCGCACGGGCAACATCATCGAGCTGGCCAACACCACCGTGGGCGTGGAGGACGCCTGCAGCGGCGTGCGCAGCCTGATCTCGTGCGTCTTCGCCGGGTTCTTCTTTTCCGCGACCCTGGTGCGCCGGCCCTGGGCGCGGGCCGTCATCCTGCTGCTGGCCGCGCCGCTCGCCCTGACGATGAACTTCCTGCGCTCGCTGATCCTGACGCTGGCCGCGCACCGCGGGGTGGACATCTCCGGCACCTGGCACGATGTCACCGGTTTCGCCGTGCTCGGCGTCACCGCCGCGATCCTCGGCGGCCTGGCCCTGTTGCTCGAACGCCCGGCCCCGGCCGCCGCTCCGGCGACCCCGGACCCGGTTGCGCCCGCCCGCCGCTTCCCGCCCATGCAGGTGGCTTACACCGTCAGCCTGTGCGCCGTGTTCGCCCTGGCGGGTTTCTTCGTGATGAAGACGCACCCGACGATCCGGGCGAAAAGTCCGGCCCCCGACCTGTTTGCGATCCTGCCCCTGCAGGCCGCCGGCTGGAAGGTCGAGACGAGTCCGGACATCTACCAGTTCAGCGACCAGCTGGAGACCGAGTATCTCGCCCAGCGCACCTACCACCGCCGCACCCCCCAGGGTGAATTGCAGATCACGGTTTACCTGGCTTATTGGCCCGCCGGCCAGACGCCCGTCAGCGCCGTCGCCTCCCACACCCCCGATGCCTGCTGGCCCGGGTCCGGGTGGCAGGTGACCCCGGTGGAACAGCCCCGGCTGTCCCTCGAGGTCGGCGGCCGCGTCCTGGCTCCGGCCGAGGCGCGGCTTTTCCGCAGCGGCAACTTCCCGCAGCATGTCTGGTTCTGGCACCTCTTCGACGGCCGGCCCATCACCCACACGGATCCCTATTCTTGGATCCAGCTGCTCCGCCTCGCCTGGCGCTACGGCTTCCGGCATGACGGTGAGCAGTTGTTTGTGCGCGTTTCCAGCAATCACCCCTGGTCCACCCTGCAGCAGGAACCGCTCATGCAGGATATCTTCAACCGTCTCCAACCCCTCGGACTCTGATGCCCCTTCGTGTCACCAAGCAGGAACAGCGCATTCTAACCTTCCTGGCCGCCGTCATCGTGGTGGGACTGATCGGTTATGCCGTGCTGTGAAGCCGTGACCAGCGTCCCCGGTGGTTATCCGGTTGATTTGACGGTGGATTTTCAAAGCATCCCGCGACACTCTTCGCACGTATGATAGGCAAATGCCCGGTTCCATCGCCTGCACCTACGTTTCCGACGCCCTGGCGTTCGGAGCCGGACTGGCGTGCAAACGCATGAGCCCTCCGTCCCAACCGGAACGTCACGAGGCGTTTGAGGCGGACAATACCGCCCAAGCCGCCCTCATGCATGACATGGCCCGCGGCGACCGGGCCGCATTCGGCTCGCTCTACGACCGCCTGGCCCGGCCGCTTTACGCCACCGCCCGGCGCATTCTCAATGACGACAAGGAGGCCGAGGACGTCGTCCACGACGTTTTCCTGGCCCTCTGGGAAAAGTCGGCCGATTTCGACGCCTCCCGCGGCAACGTGTTCGCCTGGGCTGTGACGCACACCCGCAACCGGGCCATTGATCGCATCCGGATGCGCCGTCGGCGCAGCGAACTGCTCAGCCAGGCTGCTCCCGCCGATCTCGGCTACGATGAATCCGTCTCGACCGACCAGCTCGCCGCCAGTGAATCCTCCGCCGCCGTCCGCGCCGCGGTGACCCGCCTGCCCGCCGACCAGCAGCGCGCCCTGGAACTGGCCTTCTTCAGCGGCCTCACCCAGCAGGAAATCGCCGACCAGCTGAAGGAACCGCTCGGCACCATCAAGGCCCGCATCCGCCGCGGACTTCTCAAGCTTCGTGACCTGCTCCCCCGCCGCGCATGATCGACGAACCCAAAGAGGAACTGGCCGCGCTCTACGCCCTCGGACTGCTCGAGGACCAGGAACTCGCACGCTTTCAGGCCGAGCTCGCGCACGAGCCGGCGCTGCGGCAATTGGTCGCCGAATTGGCCGGCACGGCCTCCCAGCTCGCCCACACCGCTCCGACGGCCGAGCCCCCCGCCGCCCTCAAGGCCCGCCTGCTCGCCCGGATTGCGGCCGACGGTGAGCCGGCCGCGAAGTCCCCGGCTTCCCTAGTGACCTTCTGGCTGCCGCTGGCCGCCGCCGCCGGCTTTGCCCTGGTCGCCGTCTGGTTTGCCCAGCTGCACATCGTCGGCCGGGGCGAAAACTCCCTCCTGCGCGAACAACTGGCCCTCGCCGACGCCTCCCTCCGGAGCGCCCGCAACCAGTTGGAGGCCGAACGCCTGCTCGCCAACCGGCAGTTGAACGACGCCACCAAGACCATCGCCAACCTCGACCGCCAGATGCGCGAACAGGGCGACCTGGCCCGCTTCAAGATCGCCACCCTCGCCTCGCTGCTCGGCAATTCCCCGCAGGCCCTCGCCGTCGCCGTCTGGGACCCCAATGCGCAGGAAGGCATCCTCAGCGTGGAGAAACTTCCCGCCCTGGCCGCCGACAAGGACTACCAGCTCTGGGTCATCGATCCGCAGTATCCCATTCCCGTTGATGGCGGCGTCTTTTCCGTGGATCCGCAGACCGGCGTGGCCCGCTACCAGTTCAAGGCCGGCAAGCCCGTCCGGACCATCGCCAAGTTCGCCGTCAGTCTGGAACGCAAGGGCGGCGTGCCCAAGGCCGAGGGTCCCATGGTGCTTATCAGTCAATGACAGTGTTTTGCGTCGGGGGAAATCTTTACTCGACGCCCCCGATACCCCTGCTGAAACTCGCCCGCGTATGATCATCAAACCCAAGGTCCGCGGATTTGTCTGTGTCACCGCCCACCCCGAAGGCTGCGCCGCCCACGTGCAGGAATGGATCCAGCACGTAAAGTCCCAGGGCCCGATCCAGGGAGGCCCCAAGAAGGTCCTCGTGATCGGTTCTTCCACGGGCTACGGCCTGGCCTCGCGCATCAGCGCCGCCTTTGGTTCCGGTGCCGCCACCATTGGCATATTTTTCGAGCGCCCCTCCGAGGAGGGCCGCCCCGCCACCCCGGGCTGGTACAACAGCATCGCCTTCACGCGCGCCGCCCGCGCCGCCGGCCTTTACGCCCGCAATTTCATGGGCGACGCCTTCACCAATGAGATGAAGCAGCAGGTCGTCGCCGCCATCAAGGCCGACCTCGGCCAGGTGGACCTCGTGGTCTATTCCCTCGCCGCCCCGCGCCGCACCCACCCCGTCACCGGCGTGGTCCACAAGTCCTGCCTCAAGCCGGTGGGCACTGCGTACACGAACAAGACGGTTGATACCGACAAGGGCATCGTCAGCGAAGTCACCATCGATCCCGCCAATGACACCGATGTCGCCGACACCATTGCCGTCATGGGCGGTGAAGACTGGGAGCTTTGGATCAAGGCCCTGCGCGAGGCCGGCGTGCTCGCGCCCGGCGCCCAATCCGTGGCCTACTCCTACATCGGGCCCGAGGTCACCTGGGCCATCTACAAGAACGGCACCATCGGTCTCGCGAAGAACGATCTCGAGCGCGCCGCCCGCGCCATTGACGCGCAGCTCAAGCCTTCCGGCGGACGCGCCTTCATCTCCGTCAACAAGGCCCTCGTCACCCAGGCCAGCTCGGCCATCCCCGTGGTGCCGCTCTACATCTCGATCCTCTACAAGATCATGAAGGCCGCCGGCACCCACGAGGGCTGCATCGAGCAGATTTACCGGCTCTTCGCCACCCAGATGTACAACGGCCACACGCCCAAATTCGACGAGTCCGGCCGCGTCCGCGTCGACGACTGGGAAATGCGCCCCGAGATCCAGGCCGCCGTGGTCAAGATCTGGCCCGCGGTCACGACGGAAAATCTCCCCGCGCTCACCGACATCGCCGGCTACCGCGAGGAATTCCTCAAGCTCTTCGGCTTCGGCCTCAACGGAGTGAATTACGACGCCGAGACCGAACCGCACCTCCCGATGGAGTGAGCTGGGCAGGTCTACGACCTGCCCTGCGGACCAACCATGCGCGCCGTCATCCAGCGTGTCGCTTCCGCCAGCGTCACCATCGATGGCCAGATTATTGGTTCCATCGATCACGGCCTGCTGGTCCTGCTCGGCATCGCGACCGGCGACACCCCCGAGGATGCTTCCTGGCTGGCGCAGAAGATCGCCGGCCTGCGCATTTTCCCCGATGCTGATGACAAGATGAATCTCTCGATCCGCGACACCACCGGCCGCGCGCTCGTGGTCAGCCAATTCACCCTCATTGCCAGCACCCGCAAGGGCAACCGCCCCTCGTTCAACGACTCGGCCAAACCCGAACTGGCCATTCCACTCTACGAGGATTTCGTGCACCAGCTGGAGTCCGCCATCGGCCGCCCCGTTGCCACCGGCCGGTTCGGCGCCATGATGCAGGTCGCCCTCGTGAATGACGGTCCGGTCACGCTCGTGATCGACTCGCGCCTGCGCGAATGATTCCTCGACCCATGCCACGTCTCATCCTGTTGGCCGCCATCCTGGCCGTCGCCCGTCTCGGCGCGACCGAACCCGCCCTTGACCTCAACCTGCAGTTCTTCCGCGACCTCGCCGAAACCCGCAATTACACCCTGGGCCAGCCGGTGGGCGCCCAACTGACCGCCGACGGCCGGACGGTGCTGTTCCTGCGCGGCGGTCCGCGCGACCCGGTCCTGCGATTGTATGAGTTCGATGTCGCCACCGGAACGGAACGCGAGCTGCTCACCCCCGCCCGGCTGCTCGGCAGCACCGAGGAGGAACTGAGCATCGAGGAAAAGGCCCGCCGCGAGCGCGCCCGGGTGAGCCTGAAGGGCTTCACCAGGTTCGACCTGTCCGAGGACGGACGCCGCCTGCTGGTCACGCTTTCCGGCCGGCTTTACGTCGTCAATCGCGACGATCTGGCCGTCACCGCCCTGCCCGGTCGCAACTGGATTGATCCACGCTTCTCCCCGGACGGCACCGCGGTCGCCGCCGTGAGCGGCGGCGAACTGCACGTCATCGAACTCGCCACGAACACGGTGCAGGCCGTCACCACCGGCGCCTCGGACGCGATCACCCACGGAGTAGCGGAATTCGTGGCCCAGGAGGAGATGGATCGCACGCGCGGCTACTGGTGGTCGCCGGATTCGCAGTGGCTGGCGTACCAGCGCAACGACGAGTCGGCCGTCGAGATTCGCTACATGGCCGATGCCTTTCACCCCGAGCAGCCGCCGGTCAAGTTTCGCTACCCCCGGGCCGGCACGGCCAATGTGGCCGTCCAGCTCGGCGTGGTCGCCCGGGCCGGCGGTACGACGCGCTGGATTGCCTGGGACGCCGCCCAGTACCCCTATCTCGCCCGGGTGGCCTGGTCCGAACCCGGCGCCCCGCTCTGCCTGCTGGTGCAGAACCGCATCCAGCAGGAGCAAATCCTGTTCGCGGCGGATCCCGCCACCGGCGTCACCCGTGAACTGCTGCGCGAAGGCGATCCGGCCTGGCTGGATCTCGACCGCAAGCACATGCCGCTCTGGCTCGCCGGCGGCCGGGAGTTCATCTGGACCTCCGAGTCTCGCGGCACCTGGCAGGTGGAGCTGCGCGCGGCTGGCGGCGAACTCGTGCGCGTGCTCACTCCGCCAGAGTTCATCTACAAGGGTGTGATCCATGCCTACGACTCCGCTGGATCGCTCTATGTCAGCGGCGGCACGGATCCGCGGGAAACGCACGTCTGGCGTTTCCCCTTGGCCGGCGGACCCGGCTTCGCCCTGACCCGGGAGCGCGGCATGCACGGCGCCACCATGGCCCGGAACGGCACGGTGATGATCCATACCTACAGCCTGCTCGACGGCCGCACCGGCAGTGAAGTGCTCGATGCGAACGGCCGGCGGCTCGCCACCCTGCCCTCCCGCGCGGAAATCCCGACCCAGGTGCCAAGGGTTGAAGTCACGCGCACCAGCGGCGGGCCGCGGCAGTTCAACGCCTCGATCGTGCGCCCGCGCGACTTCGCGTCAGGCCGGAAGTATCCTGTCATCCTCGATGTCTACGCCGGACCGCACATCACGGTCGTCTCAAGCAGCGCCCGCAGCTATCTCACGAGCCAGTGGATCGCCGACCAGGGCTACATTGTGGTCCGCCTCGACGGCCGCGGCACCCCCTATCGCGGGCGGGAGTGGCAGCGGGCCGTGCGCGGCAACCTCATCGACATCGCCCTGGAGGACCAGGTCGCCGGTCTTGAGGCGCTGGGCGCGATGTATCCCGAACTCGATCTTGGGCGCGTGGGCGTAACGGGCTGGTCATTTGGCGGTTACTTTGCCGCCATGGCGGTCGCCCGCCGGCCCGATTTTTTCCGTGCCGGCATGGCCGGTGCGCCCGTCGCCACCTGGGAAAACTACGACACGTACTACACCGAGCGCTACCTCGGCCTGCCGCAGGACAATCCCGAGGCCTACCGCGTCAGCAATGTCGTGACCTATGCCGACCAGCTGACCCGTCCGCTGCTGCTCATCCATGGCATGACCGACGACAACGTGTACTACCAGCACACCCTCCAGCTCGCCGATGCGTACTTCCGGGCCGGCCGGACCTATGAACTGCTGCCACAGCTCGCCACGCACATGACCAGTGATCCCAGGATGAAACTCCGCCAGCAGCAGCGCATCATGGAGTTCTTCAACCGGCACCTGCAGGACCGGAATTGACGCCGCCATGAGCCGCGAGACCTGTTACCGCTGCTTCTGGCCCAAGGACCTGTGCTGGTGTTCTTCCATCCGGCCGATGCAAACGCGGACGCGCATCGTGCTGCTCATGCATCCAAAGGAATTCAAGCAGGAGAAGGCCGGCACCGGCAGGCTCACCCATCTGTGCCTCGCGAGCAGCGAAATCCACATGGGCATCGGCTTCGACCAGGATGAGGCGGTGCAGGCGCTGATCAGTGATCCGCGGAATTACCCGGTCCTGCTCTACCCCGGCACGAACGCCCGCAACCTTTCGCGCGGCGATCTCACCGCCGCCGACCTCGGCGGCCGGCAATTGGTGGTGTTCGTGCTCGATGCCACCTGGAGCGGCGCGCGCAAGATGCTGCGGTTGAGCCCGACTTTGCAGGCCCTGCCCCGCATCATGTTCACGCCGGCCGCGCCCAGCCGCTTCGTCATCAAGCAGCAACCGCAGGAAGGCTGCCTGTCCACGCTCGAAGCCGTGCACGAGTTGCTGACCGCCCTCGAGAAATCCGGCCTCGACCGGTACGAGCTGCCCGCCCAGCTCCTCGATCTTTTCCAGCGCATGCAGGATTATCAGATCAAGTGCGCCGCCGATCCCAACCGCCCCGGCTACCGCCGGCATCCGTACAGCGATCCGGCCACGCGGCGGGTCACCACCGGCCGCAGCGGCACGCGGAGCCGGTACCTCCGCACGCCGGATGAATAAAGTAGGGCAGGTCTGTGACCTGCCATTTGCGCCCATCCGCACCCCGGAGGCAAGACCTGCCCTGCTTCCCTCCGCGGCGGGCCGCCTGCGTGAGCGAGTGGGTTGTTGGCGGTCATCCGCCTATGTAGCTGCGAGCGTGAGCGAGTGGAGATTGGGCACAGGTCACGCAGTCCACTCGCTCACGCTCGTAGCTACTGGCTCACGCCGGCACGCTCAGCGACTTGCCGTTATCCTTGGCGCCCAGTTTCAGAATGAAGGGCGCCGCCACCGTCGCCCACTCTTCCGCCTTGGGGTGACCGGCCGCGCCATCGGCCCAGCAGGCGCGCAGCATGTCGGTATCGATTGTTCCGGGGTTCAGGGGCACGGCCGCCATGCCTTTCGGCAATTCCTCGGCCAGGGCCTTGGTCAGGCCTTCGATGGCCCACTTGGACATGCAATAGGGCGCGACCTCGGGTGAAACGCTCCGACCCCAGCCCGAACTCAGGTTCACGATCACGCCTTGCTTCGCGGCGACCATGGCGGGAACGAAATGCCGGATGACGTTGGCGACACCGCGGATGTTCGCATCCACCAGCTTGGTGAATTCGCGGTCATCCTGTTCCCAAAGTGGAGCCAGGCGGTTCATGATCGCCGCATTGTTGATCAGCAGGTCGGGCGGACTCGAACTCTCCAGCACCTTGGCCGCCCAGACGGCCACCTTGTTGTCGAGCGCCACATCCACGACGGAAAAATCATGGGGCGCACCATGGGACATGCGCAGGTCAAAGATGGCCTCGCCGCTGCGACCGCAGCCGATGACGGTGTGCCCGTCCTTGATGAACCGCTCCGCCAGCGCCCGGCCCAGTCCGCGCGTGACGCCCGTGATGACGATTTTCATGGGGCTGTAGTAGCGAGTAGCGGGTAGCGGGTAGCGAGTAGAAAAATCCGGCGGTGGCTCAATCTAGGGGCGCAGCTCGTCTGCGCCCGTTCATGCCGCTACCGCGGAACATAGTCCAACGGGCGAACATGAAGTGCGCCCCTACAACTACTCGCTACCCACTACCCGCTACTCGCTACTCCCCCATCACCTGCTCTGCAGGCTGAACTTGTTCAACCCGGTCTTGCGGCAGGCATCCATGACGAACGCCAGTTTCTTCAACTGGGTGGTCTCGTCGGCCATGATCAGCACGGGAATGTCCTTGTCGATGTTGCGCACCTCGCGGAGCAGGGCGAGCAGCTGGTCGTCGGAGACATTCTTGTTGTTGAAGGTGACCAGGCCGTCCTTGTCGATGCCGATGGTGACCTTGCCCTTGAACTCGTTTTTGCCCGCGGTCTCCACCTTCGGCAGGGTGATATTGAGGGTGGCCGCCGACTTGAACTGCATCGTGACGAACGCGAAGAAAATCAGCATCACGAGCACGTCGATCAACGGCACGAGGTTCAGCTCGGGCCGCTTGCGCCGCTTCTGTTGGAGCAGGCTCATCAGCGGGTCCGCGTCAGGATACGTTCCAGCAGCACATCGAGCTGCGCCGCATAGTTCTCCACCTTGCGCTGCAGCCAGCCGCTGCCAACGAGCGACGGAATCGCAATGCACAGGCCGATGACCGTGGCGGACAGCGCCAGCGCCACGCCTTTCGTGAAGGCCACGGGGTCCGGCAGGCCGGTATCGGGGGAAATCTGGGAAAAGACCTGCAAAAGTCCGGTCACCGTGCCGGTCAGGCCGATCAGCGGCGCCGCCGCGTAGATGACGTCCAGGTACGGGATGCCGCGCTCCATGCGGTTGACCTCGAGCCGGGCGAAGGCCTTGACCGCCCCCTCGTCGTTCTTGTGCTGCTCGGCGAACTCCACGATCCGGGCCAGCACGGTATGCTTGCCCCCCATGAGCGGACGGCCGGCGATCACCGCATCCACGAGGTCCTGGGGCATGATGGCCGCCCGGCGGAGGGCAAAGGCCCGCTCGCAGATGATGAAAACGGCGGCTGCAGAGCAGACCGCCAGGGGATAGATCAGGACGCCGGCGCCCTTGAGGACTTCAATTTCAGCAATGATCATGTTGGGAGTTCGCGAGTGTGACGCCTGAAAGGGCCAAAAGGTTCATTAAAAATCAAACCGGGGCGCGAAGATAGGGCAAGCGCGCCGTCGTGGCCTCCACGGCCGGCAAGCCCTCCAGCAGCTCGGCGATCGCGTCCCAGCGTCCATTGACCAGCGCATCCCGGGCCGAATCCCGCATGGTCAGCCTGATTGAGCCGGCGCCGTAACGCAGTTCGAGTGCAGTCAGGTCAACCGTGAGTTCCAGACCCGGATCGGCCGCCACGGCCGCCGCCACGCGCTGGATGTCCTCCCGCGCGGCGCTGACACAGGGCAGGCCGAGATTGGTGGAGTTGCCGAAGAAAATCTCGGCGTAGCTTTCCGCCACCACGGCGCGGAACCCGGACTTGGCGATGGCCTGCGGGGCGTGTTCCCGCGAGCTGCCGCAGCCGAAATTGGCCCCGGACAGCAGCACGGCGGCGCCCCGGAACCGCGGATCGTCCAACGGATGCACGCCGCCGGAAGCCGCCGCGGCCTTGCGGTCGTCCGCAAACAGCCCGGCGCCGAGTCCGTCGAACGTGACGCATTTGAGGAAGCGCGCCGGAATGATGCGGTCGGTGTCAATGTCGTTGCCGGCGACGCACACGCCGCGGCCGGTGACTTGGGTGATCTTTTGGAGGGACATGGCTGAAAGTTTTAAGTCTTAAGTTTAAGTTGAAGTTGAAGACAGGGAAAGAAGCAGTGGGTGATTGGTCGTCTGGCTGGATAGGCTTAAGCCCCTGCACTTCACTGCGTCAGAATGCAACCGCGTGACGCCCTATGGCTCACGCCGGCTTCGCGGGCATCGGCGACGGCGCCGGTCACGGCCGCGGCCGCCACCATCACCGGACTCATGAGCAGGGTGCGCCCGGTCGGGCTGCCCTGGCGGCCCTTGAAATTGCGGTTGGAGGAACTCGCGCACAACTGGTCGCCGACAAGCTTGTCGGGATTCATCGCGAGACACATCGAGCAACCGGCTTCCCGCCAGTCGAACCCCGCCTCGCGGAAGACCTGGTCGATGCCCAACTCGGCGCAGACCTGGCTGACCAGTTGCGAACCGGGCACGGCGATGGCCTTGACTCCGGGTGCGACGCGGCGGCCCTTGAGATAGCGGGCCACCTCCTTGAAGTCGGACAACCGGGCGTTGGTGCAGCTGCCGAGGAAGGCCACGTCAATCCTGGTGCCCTTGATCGGGGCGCCGGGCTTGAGCTTCATGTAGGCCAGCGCCTCCTCGATCGAAACCCGTTCATCGGCAGTGCGGGCCTCCTGCGGCACCGGCACCGTTTCCGTGATGCTGATGCCCTGGCCGGGATTGATGCCCCAGGTGACGGTCGGCGGAATGTCCTCCCCGCGGAGCGTGACCACATCGTCGTAATGACAGCCCGGATCGCTGGCCACGGCCCGCCAGCGGCGCACGGCCTCATCCCAGACCGCGCCCTTGGGGGCATAGGGCCGGCCCTTGAGGTAACTGAAGGTGGTATCATCGGGATTCACGTACCCCACCGCGCGCCGCCCTCGATGGACATGTTGCACACGGTCATGCGCTCCTCCATCGAGAAGCGGTCGAACACCTCGCCGCCGTATTCGTAGGCGAAACCCGTGCCGCCGTTGACGCCCAGGGTGCGGATGAGGTGGAGGATGACGTCCTTGGCGTAGACCCCCGGCGATAACCGGCCGGTGACGTTGATGCGGCGGACCTTCAACCGGCCCAAGGCGATGGTCTGCGTGGCCAGCACATCGCGGATCTGCGTCGTGCCGATGCCGAGCGCGATGGCACCGAACGCCCCGTGGGTCGAGGTGTGCGAATCACCGCAGGCGATGGTCGTGCCCGGCTGGGTGATGCCCTGCTCCGGTCCGACCATGTGCACGATGCCCTGCCGGCCCGAGGCGAGGTCGAAATACGTGATGCCGTGCTCGGTGCAGTTGCGCTTCAGGGTCTTGATCATCTCGTCCGCCAGCGGATCGCTGAACGGCTCCGACCGCTGGTCGGTGGGCACGATGTGATCCACGGTCGCGAACGTGCGGTGCGGCATGGCCACCTTCAGCCCGAGGTCGCGCAGCATGCCGAAGGCCTGCGGGCTGGTCACCTCGTGGATCAGGTGGGTGCCGATGAGCAGCTGCGTCTGGCCGTTGGCCAGGGTCCGGACCGCGTGGGCGTCCCAGACCTTTTGAAAGAGTGATTTTGCCATGGATGAAAGGCCGCACGCTACCAGAGGATTGCCATGCCGGGAAATACTTATTTGGCTCCCGGTGATGCCGCGCGAGTATCAATTCGATTTTGAAATCCGGCACCTCGTCTATTTTCGCGAGCTCGCCCACCAGCTGCATTTCCGCCGCGCCGCCGAGTCGCTGGCCGTGGCCCAGCCCGCCCTCAGCCGGGCGCTGGCCCAATTGGAGGCCGCCCTGGGCGTGGATCTCCTCAACCGCACCCGGCGCGGCGCCGAGCTGACCCCGGCCGGACGCCTGCTGCTCGAGCGCGTCGAGCCCCTGCTGCGCAACCTCGCCGCCATGCGCAGCGAACTGGGCGACCTCGGCCGCGGCGCGACCGGGCACCTGCGCATCGCCTTCACCGGTCTTGCCATGGCCACCGTGCTGCCCGGCATCCTGCGCGAATTTCACCGGCGGCATCCCGGCATCCGCCTGGAACTGAACGAGTCGCCCACGTCCGCGCAACTGGCCGCCCTGCAGGCGGGCGAACTGGCCTGCGGGTTTTTCCATCCCGACACGCCCACCCCGGGACTGAATACCCGGGTTCTGCTCCGCGAGCGCAACGGGGTGCTGCTGCCCTCCAGCCATCCGCTGGCCGCCCGCCCCCGGCTGCGGCTGCGCGACCTGGCCACCACACCGTTCGTGCTCTTCCCGCGCGCCCACAATCCGGGATTTTTCGACCGCATCCTCGCCGCCTTCGCCGCGGCCCGGGTCGCCCCGCGCATCGCCGAGGAAGTCTGGCCCCGCGCGAACGGCATCGGCCTGGTCCGCGCCGGCCTGGGCGCCACCTTCATGACGCCCTCGGAGGCCCGTCACCTCTCGCCCGAGGTCATTTTCCGCCCCCTGTCCGGTCCGGCCCCGGAGAGCCGACTCGTCATCGGCTGGCGGCAGTCACCCGCCCCCGATGCCGTGCTGGCAGCCTTCCTGGCCCAAGTGCGGACCGAGGCTGATTGAATGAGCAGGCATGTAGCTACGAGCGTGAGCGAGTGGAGGGTGTAGGGCCGGACCTTGGTCCGTGCCTGTTTAGGCAGCGCAGCCGTCAACATACTCGAGGCACGGAGCAGGCTCCGACCCTGCATAATTTCCCACTCGCTCATGTTCGTAGCTGCTCCCGACGCGAAACCCGATATATTGGTCCATTGGTCTGCGCGGCCGGGTGGAATATACGTACGACCGCGGCGAACTGTTGACCCGCGGCAGGCATCAGTCTCGTCTTTTCCCGCCCAATGCCAAGCCACCCTGCCGTATTCGCGACGCTGCTGCGTCACTTGTGCAGGGTATTCCCTAGCCTGATCAGCATGGGAGTCGCCCTAGCCATGCCGGCTGGAGCGACCGGGGAAGGTTCCCCGGGGACCATGCCGGGCGGCTGGTTTCATCCCGAGTCCGGCCGGCCGGTGCTGAAGAATTTCCGGCCGACTGACTACGTCGGCCATCCGCAGGTCTTCAGCGTGGCCTTCGGTCCCCAGGGTTACGTGCTCTTCGGTAACCAGGAAGGCATCATCGAGTTCGACGGAATCCGCTGGACGCACCACTCCGCCCCCACCCCGCATGTGTACGACCTGTACGCGGGCACGCAGGGACGCCTCTGGGTGGGCGGCAATGACGAACTGGGTTACTTCGCCCTGCAACCCGACGGCCGGTGGCAGTTCAATTCACTGGTGCCGGACCTGCCGGCTGAATTCAAACCCAGCGGGCGTGCGTTTTCGGTCATCGAGTACGAGGGTGCGGCCTATTTCGCGACCTCGCGTGGCATCATGCGCTGGCAGGACGGCCAGGTGCGGCTCTGGCCCGACAAGAACGGCCGCTGGAGCAGCTTCAACCTCATCGATGGACAACTCTATGTGCACCGCGGCCAGTCCGGCCTCTGGCGGCTGCATGAGAACGAACTCGTGCCCGTCTGCGTCGCGGACGAACTCAAGCGCGATTGGACCATCGTGGCCCTCGGCACCAAGGACGGCCGCCAGCGCTGGGCCATGAGCTTTGCCGGCGTCTTCCTCGTCGATCCCGCCACCGGCGGTCTGAGCCGGGAGGAAGGTCCGTTGGACCAATTGGTCCGTACCACGCGACTCAATGGCGGACATCGCCTGTCCGACGGCAGCTTTGCCCTCGCCACGAGCGGCAAGGGGCTGGTCCTCATTGCGGCCGACCACTCCCGCATGCGCATCTTCGATCGCTCCACGGGACTGACGGACAACGTCATCCTCAGTCTGGGCGAGGATCGCGACGGTGGACTGTGGCTGGGCTTCAATTCCGGCGCCGCCCGGCTCGACCTCGCCAGTCCGGTCAGTGTCTTCGACGCGGGCAACGGTCCCACTCCCGGCACGGCCGATGTCTGGGGCCGGCATGAGGGAAGGATGTATCTGGGCACGTTTGACGGGGTCTATCAGCTGCAGCCCGGCGATCCTGACCACGCCACGGGAGCCCGCTTCACCCGGATCACCGAGGGCATGGGCAATGTCTTCGGCTTGGAATCCGTGGACGGCGAACTCCTCGTGGCCCACAGCGGCGGCCTCTCCCGGCTCAACGACGATCACTCGCACACCGTGCTGGTTGATACCCGGCCCAACAGCCCCTACGGCCTGACCCGTTCGAAACTATTGCCCAACCGCTACTACCTCGGCGGGCAAAGGGGACTGTCCGTGGTCGAGCGCACCGCGGAAGGCTGGCGCAAGATCAGCGAGCGCCTCGATCTGGGCGACATCCACAACCTGCTCGAGGAACCCGACGGCACGCTGTGGATGTCCACCTACAGCCGGGGTTTCTGGCGGCTCCCCCGCGCGCACGAAATCACCGATTGGAGCCAGGCGCCCTATGAACACTACCGCCGCGACTGCGGTCTGCCCCCGGATTTCGTGTGGACCACCGTGACCCCCGGTCTCTTCGGCCCGGTGTTCTTCACGGACCACGGGGCGGCGCGCTTCGATCCGGCCACCCGCCGCTTTGAGCCGGAGGATCGCTACATCGTGGACGGCCACGCCCGGCCGATGCTCACGCCCACCACGGTGGATGCCGGCGGCGCGACGTGGGCCTCGGTCTTCCGCGATTCGACCATCAGCGCCACCTCCGCCCTCGGCCGTTTCCCCCGGGCCGGCCAGGGCAAAGTCTGGGAACCCGCCCCGGCGGGAGCGTTGCAGGAGATCGGTTTTTCCGGGGCCGCCGTGTTTCACATTGATCGCACGCCGGAGGGGGAGTTGCTGTGGGCCCGCGGCTACGAGAACATGATCCGCCTCGACCTGTCCCGGCTCGGCCGCGCGCTGCCGCCCTGGAAGGCCGGCATCCGCCAGCTCAAGACCGGGTCGCGCCTGCTGTCGCTCGCCGCCGGCACCAGGGCGCAGCCGCTCACGCTGCCCTTTTCCCGCGCGCCGCTGACCTTCGCCTTCGCCGCACCGCGCTTCGCCGCGCTCAACCACCTCGTCTTCCAATACCGCCTGAACGGCTACAGCGATGCGTGGTCCGACTGGTCGCCGGATCCGCAGGTCACGTTCACCAACCTGGAAGGCGGCCCCTTCACCCTCGAGGTCAGGGCGCGGGACGCCACCGGCAGCGAGAGCGCGCCGGACCGGATCACCTTCAGCATCGCCCCGCCCTGGCATCGCACCACGGCGGCGCGCACCCTCTACACGGTCCTCGGGCTTGGCAGCATTCTCGGCTTCCTCCGCTGGCGCCTGGGCCGCGCCGCCCGGGAGCAGCGGCGATTGGAGCAACTCGTCCAACAGCGCACGAGTGAACTGGCCGTGGCCAAGGAGGACGCGGAGGCGGCCAACCGCGCCAAGAGCATGTTCCTCGCGAACATGAGCCATGAATTGCGCACGCCGCTCAACGGCATCATCGGCTACGCGCAGGTCCTGATGCGCTCGCCGCAGCTCACGGCTCATGACCGCGAACGCCTCGATATCGTGGGCAACAGCGGTGAACACCTCCTGCGCATGATCAACGAGGTGCTCGATTTCTCCAAGATCGAGGCCGGCCGGATGGAGCTGCGTCCCGCGCCGTTTCACCTGCCGCAGCTGATCCGGGACATCGAGGCCGGCATCCGCGCCCGCACGGCCCAAAAGGACCTCGCCTTCACGGTCGCGCTGCCGCCCGACCTGCCGTCCACCGTCATCGGCGATGCCCAGAAGCTCCGGCAGGTCATTGAAAACCTGCTCAGCAATGCGGTGAAATTCACCGCCCGCGGAGGGATCGGACTGACGGTGTCGCAGGCGGGCGACGAGTTGCATTTCAGCGTGCGCGACACCGGCGTGGGGCTCGCCCCGGCCGACCAGGCGCGGCTCTTCGAACCGTTTCAACAGGCCGTGGCCGGCCGCCCGGCCGAACCCGGCACGGGGCTCGGCCTCGCGATCAGCCACCGCCTCGTTCAACTCATGGGGGGGACGCTCTCGGTCACCAGCACGCCGGGAGCCGGCAGTGTCTTCGCCTTCACGGTCTCATTGCCGGCCCTGGCCGGCCAATCCACGCCGCCCTTCGCCCGCAGCCTGCGGATCACCGGCTACACCGGCCCGCGCCGCCGGCTGATGGTGGTGGACGACATCAGCGTGAACCGCCGCCTGATTGTCGACCTGCTGACCCCGCTCGGCTTCGACGTCACCGCCGAGGAATCGGGCCAGGCGGCGCTCGCCGCCGTCAGCCGGCAGGCACCCGACCTCATCTTCCTCGATCTGCGCATGCCGGACATGGACGGACTCGAACTCGCGCGCCGGCTGCGCGCGCTGCCCGGCGGCCCGGCCCTGAAGCTCATCGCGATGTCGGCATCCGTGCTCTCCTTCAACCAGGACGACGCGTTCGCCGCGGGCTGCGACGACTTCCTGCCCAAGCCGTTTCGCGAGTCCGAGCTCATGCAGAAGCTCGCCCTGCACCTCGGCCTCACCCTCACCTACGACGAGGCCAACGCGCCCGCGGCTCCGGCGGCAGCGCCGGCTTCGGACCAGCTGCCACCCGCCGCCCAGCTCGAATCCCTGCTCGCCGCCGCCCGTCGCGGCGAGATCACCCAGCTGCGCCGGCAGCTGGCGGAACTGCAGGTCACGCATCCGGAATGCCGGCGCTTCATCGAGCGGCTCGAAGCCCCGGCCCGGGCCTTCCAGATGGAGCGTCTGCGCGAAATCATCGAGACCAGTCTGCGTCCATCCAACACCTCCCGACCATGACCCCGGCCAAGATCCTCGTCGTCGACGACACGCCCGCCAACCTCGCCGTGGTGCTCGATGCCCTCGCCGAGGCCGGCCATGAACTGGTGGTGGCGGAAAGCGCGCGCAGCGCCTTCAGCCTGCTGGCCCACACCCTGCCCGACCTGATCTTGCTCGATGCCGTGATGCCGGAAATGGACGGCTTCCAGGCCTGCCTCCGGCTCAAGGCGACCGCCGCCTGGCGCGATATTCCCGTGCTGTTCATGACCGCCCTCGATGAGCCCGAGGAAAAGGTCCGGGCCTTCAACGCCGGCGCCGTGGACTACATCCTCAAGCCCGTGCACGCACCCGAGGTGCTGGCCCGCGTCCGGACCCACTTGCAGATCCGCGCCCTGCAACGCTCGCTGGAGGAGGAACTGGCCATGCGGATCGAGGCCGAAAACCAGCTCCGCCAGTCGCTGGACCGCGCCGTCCTGCTGGTGACGGCCGACGGCCGGATCACCTTCTCCACCCGCCTGGCCGAGGCGCTCCTGCATCGTTTCTTCCCCCGGCACACGCCGGGCCTGCTGCCCCGGGAACTGGAGCAACCGGGCGGTCCGCTGACCGTGCGCCGGTTCGCGGAGCCCGGGCGCGACGATCTCCGCCTGCTGGTGCTGGAGGAGCCGGACGCTCCGCCCGGGCCCGTGGCGCTCATCAAGCTGGGTCTCACTCCCCGCGAGGCCGAGGTGCTCTACTGGCTGGCGCAGGGCAAGAGCAACCCCGACATCGCCACCATCCTCGGCGCCAGCGTCCGCACGGTGCACAAGCACGTCGAGAACATCTTCCGCAAGCTCGGCCTGGAAACCCGCAGCGCCGCAGCGCTCACGGCGATCGAGATTTTGCGCCCGGTAGCGCGGTGAGACCGCTGAGTTTTCAACCGCGGATTTCACGGATTGATGCCTGAAGGTAGGAGCCTGCTTGCAGGCGATGGATTGGTTTTTCGAACTGTAGGGCTGCACCTTGGTGCAGCCTGATCATGCTGCAAAGCCCGGTCGAGATTCGCGGCTGGACCAAGGTCCAGCCCTACATCGATCATCGCCTGCAAGCAGGCTCCTACCTCAGGTACTGTTGCCCTGAAGACAATCCTTGCCGCGGATTACGCGGATTAACGCGGATGACGGAGGTATTATCCGCGACAATCCGCGTTATCCGCGGGAAAGATCCTGTCGAGTCCCGGTATTTTGCGGAGTCGATTAGTTCTGTCTCTTTCGTCGGGTCGTTTGAATGATGAAGGGCGGGGTCTCCGAACCCCGCCATTCCTGACTTCCCGCTAGAATCCAACCCCCCCCCCCCTCTCCCCCTCGCGGCGCCGAGGGGGGGACCACGGCACCGAGCGCGCCCCGGACGGAACCCCGCCCGCACAATCACAAACAAAACCCCGCTCCCCTTGTTCTCGGGGGGCGGGGTTTGTTGGGCGACGGTTAGTCGTCGTTTACGACGCCACTCCAGTGGTGGCGGGAGGGGTCTTCTGCTTGAAGATGAGCTTGTCGCCTTCGCGGTCCACGAGCACCGGCTCGCCGTCCTTCACGTCGCCGCGCAGGATGGCCTCGGCCAGCGGATCCTCGAGGTAATGCTCGACGGCGCGACGCAGCGGCCGGGCGCCGTACTTCTCGTCGTAGCCCTTCTCCAGGATCAGTAGCTTCGACTCGGGGGTGAATTCCATCGTGATCTTGCGGGGCGCCAGGCGCTGGCTGAACTTCACCAGCTCGAGCTCGATGATCTTCACGAGGTCGTTCTTGTCGAGCGGCCGGAAGAAGATGATGTCCGAGATGCGGTTGAGGAACTCCGGCTTGAAGACCCGCTTGGCCTCCTCCAGCACCTTCTCGCGCATCTTCTCCGCGTCGTTGAAACTCGACGCCGCGGCGGCAAAGCCCATCGAGGTCTGGCGCTGCAGCAGCTGCGCGCCGACGTTCGAGGTCATGATGATGATGGTGTTCCGGAAATCCACCGAGCGGCCAAGGGAGTCGGTCAGGCGGCCGTCCTCCAGGATCTGCAGGAGAATCTGGATGACGTCGGGGTGGGCCTTCTCGATCTCGTCGAACAGCACCACGGCGTAGGGCTTGCGCCGCACGGCCTCGGTGAGCTGGCCGCCCTCGTCGTAGCCGACGTAGCCCGGAGGCGAGCCGACGAGACGGGAGACGGCGAACTTCTCCATGTATTCGGACATGTCGATCTGGATGATCGCGTCCTGGTTGCCGAACATCTGCGCGGCGAGCTGCTTGGCGGTCTCGGTCTTGCCGACGCCGGTGGGTCCGACAAACATGAACGAACCGATCGGGCGGCGGGGATCCTTGAGGTCGGCGCGGGAGCGGCGGAGCGCCCGGGCGATGGCGGACGCGGCGAGTTCCTGGCCGATGACGACCTTCTGGATCTCACCCTCCATCGCGAGGAGCTTCTCGCTCTCCTTCTTTTCCATGCGGCTGAGGGGAATGCCCGTCCAGTCGGCGACGACCTGCATCATGAGGTCCTCGTCGATGGTCACGCGCTTCTCCTCGCGGGCCTTGCGCCATTCCTCGGTCACGATTTCCTGCTTGGCGCGCAGCTGCTTCTCCTGGTCGCGGAACTTGGCGGCCTCCTCGAAATGCTGCTCGGCGATGGCCTTTTCCTTCAGCGCGCACACCGCCTCGATCTCCTTGCTCAGGTCCTCGATGTTCGGCGGACGGCTGAGGGCGCCGATGCGGGCGCGCGATCCGGCCTCGTCCATGACGTCAATCGCCTTGTCGGGCAGGAAACGGCCGGTGATGTAGCGGTCCGAGAGCTTGGCCGCCGACTCGAGGGACTTGTCGGTGAAGATGGCCTTGTGGTGGTCCTCGTACTTCGAGCGGATGCCCTTGAGGATCAGAATGGTGTCGTCCACCGAGGGCGCCTCCACCTTCACGGACTGGAAACGGCGGTCGAGGGCGGAGTCCTTCTCGATGTACTTGCGGTACTCGTTGAGGGTGGTCGCGCCGATGCACTGCAGCTCGCCGCGGGACAGCGCGGGCTTGAAGATGTTGGAGGCGTCCATCGCGCCCTCGGCGGCGCCGGCGCCCACGATGGTGTGGAGCTCGTCGATGAAGAGGATGACGTTCTTGGCGCGCTTGATCTCGTCCATCACGGCCTTGATGCGCTCCTCGAACTGGCCGCGGTACTTGGTGCCGGCCACCATGAGGGCGAGATCGAGGGTGATGACCTTCTTCTCGAGCAGGATCTCCGGCACGTTGCCGGCGGCGATCTCCTGCGCCAGGCCCTCGACGATGGCGGTCTTGCCCACGCCGGCCTCGCCGATCAGGACCGGGTTGTTCTTGGTGCGGCGGCAGAGAATCTGGATGACGCGGCGGATCTCGTTCTTGCGGCCCACCACGGGGTCCATCTCGGACTTGCGGGCCAGCTCGGTGAGATCGCGGCCGAAGGCCTTGAGGGCGGGAGTCTTGACCTCCTTCTTGTCCTCGGGCTGCGCGGCGCCGCGCTGCGGGGTGCCGGCCGAGGCTTCCTCGCCTCCGGCGCCCTGTTCGCCGCCGGAAAACTGCGGGTCGAGCTCGCGGAGGATCTCGTTGCGGGTGCGCTCGATGTCGATGTCGAGGGACTTGAGCACGCGGGCGGCGACGCCCTCGCCCTCGCGGAGCAGCCCGAGCAGGATGTGCTCGGTGCCGACGTAGGAGTGATTGAGGGTGCGGGCTTCCTTGCCGGCGAGGGCGAGGACCTTCTTGACGCGCGGGGTGTAGGGAATGCTGCCGGGCGTCTTGGTTTCCTGGCCGGTGCCCACCTGCTTCTCGACGGCGGCGCGCACGGTCTCAAGGTCGAGGCCCATCTTCTGGAGCACGCTCACGGCGACGCCCTGCCCCAGCTTGATCAGCCCGAGCAGAATGTGCTCGGTGCCGACGTAGTTGTGGTGGAAGCGGTCGGCTTCCTTGCGGGCCAGTGCCAGCACCTGCTGGGCGCGTGGCGTGAAGTTGTTCATCGGTTCCTGGGACATGGGCAAAGGTGTGGCTGGGGGGCTGCGGTTGATCAGTTTTTGCCGTTGGTGGCGCTGGCGGAAAAATTCGGACGGGCGAAGCCGGCAAACTCCGTGCGCAGGCGGGTGGCGCGGAGGAGGTCGCGCTGGCCGGGCTCAAACTCGCCCTTTTGCGCGTGCTGCAGATGACCGGGCTGGGCCTCGATGAAGAGCCGGTCCACGACCGGGCGGCTGGCCTCGGGGTAGGTGCCCAGGTCGATGCCGAGGCGGATGAGCGACAGGAGATTCATCGCCTCGCCGGAACTGAGGAGGTGGCTGTTCTGGAGGATGCCGTAGGCGCGGCCGATCTTGTCGAAGAGCTTGCCGGCATCGGCCTCGATCAGCTTTTCCCGGGCGTTGAGCTCGTGCTCGATGATCGAGTTGAGCACGCTGCCGAGGCGCTTGATGATCTCCTCTTCGGACTCGCCGAGGGTGGTCTGGTTGGAAATCTGGAAGATGCTGCCGCTGGCGTCCGAACCCTCGCCGAAAAGGCCGCGGACGACCATGCCGAGCTGGTTGACGGCGCGGACGACCTTTTCCATCTGGCTGGCGATGACGAGCGCCGGCAGGTGCAGCATGGCGGACGCGCGCATGGCGGTGCCGAGATTCGTCGGGCAGGCCGTGACGTAGCCCAGGGTCGGGGAAAACGCGTAGTCGAGCTGGTCCTCCAGCGCGGAGTCGAGGTCGTTGACGGCATTCCAGGCCTTCTTGAGCTGGAACCCGGCGCGCAGGACCTGGATGCGGAGGTGGTCCTCCTCGTTGATCATGACGGAAAGGGCCTGGTCGCGGCTGATCACAACACCCGCCCCGGCCTTGGTGCCACTGAGCTCGCGGCTGATGAGATGCCGCTCCACGAGAATCTGCTTCTCCAGTTCAGTGAGTTCGCTGACCGAGACATCGAGCCCGCGCTTCATCGGACCGGTGGCGGCGACCGCCGCACGGCAGATGGCCAGGGATGCCTCGCGCTGGGACGGCTTGGCCCAGCCCGGGAAAACCGTGCCCGCCAGGTTGCGGGCCAGCCGGATGCGCGTCATGAGCACGATCGCCGTCTTGCTGTTCGAGGAGTCGGTCAGCTCTGACGGAGTCTCGATGAGCGATTCGATCGTCATGGGATCAGGACGCGGGCTTGGGCGCGACAGTCTGTTTGACTTGGTTGATTTCATCGCGGCAGCGGGCGGCGTCTTCGTATCTTTCGGTCTTGATGGCATCGGAGAGGTCGAGTTCCAGCTTGGCGAGCCGGTCATGGAGGGTTTTGCGGGCCAGGGCCTTCTGGGGGACCTTGCCGCGATGGACCAGGCCCTTGTGCATGCCGTCGAGCATCGGCTCGATCAGGCTCTGGAAAACCTCGTAGCATTGCGGGCAGCCCATGCGGCCGTGCTTTTTGAAGTCGGCCTGGGTGAATCCGCACTGTTCGCAGCGCACGCCGCTGACGGGCGGCTCGGGATTGAGCGAGGCCTTCAACAGCAGGTCGGCCAGGGAAAAGCCGCTGGGATCGGTGACCCCCTTGGCCTGGGCGCATTCCTCGCACAGGTCGACCTTATGCACCTTGTTGTTGACGATCTGCGTCAGGTGCACGGTCGCGGGCTTGGAGCAAAGGTCGCATTTGAGCGGATTGGCCATGTGGGTGGGTTTATTCCTATGCAAGTATGATGCCACACCGTGCCTCTCTGGCAAGTGCGGCAAGCAAACTAAGGCGTGGATGCAAAATCCCATTTGAAACCGGGCGGCGGAGGCGGCCCGCTGGCGGGCGCGGGGATTGGGCACGAGCAAGCTCGCTGCCTGCCGGCACTGTTTTTAGCAAACTCGCGGATATGCGCCATCCCAGCGCTAAAGGGGCGGGATTACGGGCCGGAGTGGCGCGCCGGCCCGGACGCGGACCGGCGGTCGGCATCAGATCCGGGTGCCCTCGACGAGCACGCGGCGGCGGAAGGAAGCGAGGATCTGCTGCGTGATCGGTCCGGGCTTGCCGGTACCGATCACCCGGCCGTCCAGCTTGGTGACCGGGATCACCTCGGCGCCGGAGCCGGTGAGGAAGCACTCGTCGGCCACCCAGACATCGTACCGGGTCATGTCCGCCTCGCGGAGGGGCAGGCCCAGTTCCTGGGCGATGTCGAAGATGGTGCCGCGCGTGACGCCCTTCAGCGCCCCCTGCGAGGCGGCCGGCGTGATGATGGCACCCTTGTGCACGATGAAGATGTTGTCCGCCGTGCATTCGGCCACGTACCCCTGGTCGTTGAGCATGATGGCCTCGAGCGCGCCAAACTGCTTCGCCTCGATCTTGCCCAGGATGTTGTTGAGGTAATTGAGCGACTTGACCGTCGCCGGCAGCGCGGCCGGGTTGATGCGGCGCGTGGGTACGGTGACAATGGCCAGGCCGTTGTCGTAGTGCTCCTGGGGATAGAGGGAAATCTTGCTCGCGATCACGAAGATCGAGGGCTTGGCGCAGAGCCAGGGGGCGAGGCCGAGATCGCCCACCCCGCGGGTGATCACGAGGCGGATGTAACCGTCCTTGAGGCCGTTCTGGCGGCAGGTTTCACAGGTGACCTCGCTCAATTCCTTCCGGTTCAGCGGCATTTGCAGCATGATCGCCTTGGCCGAGTACTCCAGCCGCTCCAGGTGCTCCTCCAGCCGGAAGATGTTGCCGTTGTAGAGCCTGATCCCCTCGAAAACCCCGTCACCGTAAAGCAGGCCGTGATCGAACACGGACACTTTCGCATCAGCTTCATCCACATATTTTCCGTCGAGGTAGATTTTCATTGATCGGTCAAGTTACAGGGCCGTTCGGAGGTTTGTCCAGTCCCGGAACTGCGTCATGTCCTGATTTCAACTCGCCCAGGCCGGCGACAGCCGCCCCACTCTGGCTCATGCATACCCCAACCCACCAACCGCTTCGAGGGTTTACCCTCATCGAGCTGCTTACCGTCATTGCCATCATCGGCATCCTCGCCGCGATCGTCATCCCGACCGTCGGCACGGTCCGCGAAAAGGCCCAGCGGGCCGTCGATGCGAACAACCTGCGGGAAATCGTGAAGGCCGCCATGATCTATGCCGGCGACAACAACGACCGGCTCCCCGACCCCGCCATCATCCCACCCTCGGTCCTCTCCGCCGCCGAAAAACCCTTCCTCTGGCCGGGCATCCTCGCCCGCCATGGCGCGCTCACCGACCCCACTTTCTACTACGCCAAGAACGACCCGCTTTTCTCAGGCCATTACCCCGCCACCATCCTGAGCCCGCAGTCGCGCTCCGCCCTGGACAACGGCTTCACCTCCGGCCGCTCGCTGAGCGTGGAATTCGTCGGCGGCCTGCGGCTGGGGGATCCCGCCACCACGCCGGTATTGTTCACGCGCGGACTCCGGCCGGACGGCACCTGGGATCCCGACACGGGCGTCTACCATGATGCCGGCGGCTACGTGGCCTATCTGGGTGGCAACGTCCAATTCTATCCCGGCACCGCCACGGACAAATTCACCTCCAACCGCTCCAGCCGGCAGACCGACAACATCCTCGAAGCCATTCCCTACAACGCCACCGCCCCGGGCAATTCGGCCCGGGTCTGGGGCACCGAGGGAGCCGGCACGGGGACGGTCACCGGAAATCCGGCCATCCAAGGCCCGTGACCCTAACGCGGCAGGAGAAAACCCCTCCGGCGGGCAACCAGCGCACGACCAACCGGTCCGCCGCAAACCGTTTCGACAAGCTCAAGCCCCCGAGCCTGTCGAGGGCGGCGACCCTGCGTGGTGATCCCCTTTATCCGCGTCCATCCGCGCCATCCGCGGGAACAATGTCTTGGATCGTTTGGTTGCAGCTTTGCCGCGCTAAGCCTCTTTGCGGTCATTCCTTGCGGGCTTGCTCCGCTTTCGTGAAGGCGCAGTGACAACCAACCGGCTTTTGTTTTCCCGCTTCCATCGCCCGCCCGCGCCCTGCAACATGCCCTGCCACCCATGACGCCCGCCCCTGTCGCGCCTGCCGCCAACACCACCTACATCGTCGGTCATCGCAACCCCGATGCCGACGCCATCTGCTCGGCCATCGCCTATGCCGCCTTCAAGGAGCAGCGCGGCGAAAAGGGCTACGCCCCGGCAAGATGCGGCAATTCCAACGCGCGCATCGACACGATCCTGCAGCGCTTCAATCAGCCCCTGCCGCACTACCTCAGCGATGTCAGCCCGCGCGTGCGCGACCTCATGGTGACCGACATCATCTCCGTGCCGGAAAGCGCCACCTGCGCCGAGGCCCTCGAGCTGATCGACCGTCATGGCGTCAACGTCATCCCCGTCACCTCGGCCGGGCGCCGGGCGGTCGGCACCGTATCACTCGCCCACATGGGCGGCTTCTTCATCCCGCGCATCAAGGAACCCCGGCAGACCCGGCAGGTGCACACGAGCCTCGACCGCATTGTGCGGGCCTTGGATGCCAAAGTGTATCACGCCGTGGACGCACACCGGCTGGAGGAGCTCTACATCCGGATCGGCGCGATGGACATCGGCACCTTCTGGAAAATCTCCGCCCGCGAAAAGATCTCCCCGGCCCAGTCGCTCATCATTGTCGGCGACCGGCGGGACGTCCAGCTGCGCTGCATCGAACTGGGCATCCGCGCCCTGGTCATCAGCGGCAACCTGCCGGTGGCCGAAGACGTCATCGCGCAGGCCCGCGAGCGCGGCGTCAGCATCCTCGGCTGCGCCCACGACACCGCCACGACGGCCTGGGCGGTGCGCACCGCCGCGACGCTGGACCGGGTGATCGAGCGCAAGTTCACCACGATCAATCCCGACACGCGGGTCGCCGACCTGCGCAAGAAATTCGGCGTCGCCTCCGCCCACGCCCTGCTGGTGGCCGGCGAGGACGGCGTGCTCCAGGGCATTCTCACCAAGAGCGATCTCCTCAGGCCCGTGAACACGCGCCTCGTCCTGGTTGACCACAACGAGATGACCCAGGCGGTCAGCGGCGCCGAGGAAGTCACCATCACCGAGATCATTGATCACCACCGCCTGGGCGCGCTCAACACCCAGCAGCCCATCCTCTTCATCAACGAGCCGGTCGGCTCGACCTGCACGATCGTCGCCGACCTCTTCCGGCGCGAGCACCTCAAGCCCAGCCCGGAAATCGCCGGCATCATGATGGCTGGCCTCATCTCCGACACGCTGCTGCTCAACAGCCCCACCACCACGCCGAAGGACGGCGTCATCCTCAACTGGCTCTCGGAAATCGCCGGGGTGGATCCGCGCAAGCTCGCCGATGAGATCTTCAGCTCCGGTTCGGTGATCCTGGCCAACCCGCCCGAGCGTGTCGTCCGCTCCGATTTCAAGATCTACGAGGAGGAGGGTGTCCGCTTTGCCGTCTCCCAGGTCGAGGAACTCGGCTTCGGCAATTTCTGGCAGCATGCGAGGGCCATTGCCGCCGCCCTGCAGGACCTGCGCGATAGCGAGCACCTCGCCTTTGCCTGCCTGCTGGTCACGGACATCAACACGCAGAACTCCCTGCTCATCGCCAAGGGCGATCCCGGCCTCATCCAGCGCATCTCGTATGCCCACGTGGAGCAGGACGAGGTCTTTGACCTGCCCGGCATCGTCAGCCGCAAGAAGCAGCTCATCCCCTACCTCTCCAGCCTGCTCAAGGAGATGGCCGCCGACGGCGCCCCCGCCCGCCCCGGCTCCGCCGCGCCGTTCGCCAAGCGCGGTTGATCAAGCCGCCACTCACGCGGAGACGCGGAGACCGCGGAGTTCTTAACCACGGATTTCACGGATGGCACGGATACCAATGCTATTACCACAGAATACTCATGATACTCAGAACTCCAATCCGTGGGACAGGAGGAAGCAGAGGGAACTGAGTTTGGAATCCAAAATCTCCGTTTCCTCTGCTTCCTCCTGTAAAATCCTGGGACGTTCTGGTCAGATTTTTGTGTCCTGTGCCTTTTGAGCCTTTTGCGGCCATGGATTGATCCGTGCCATCCGTGAAATCCGTGGTTAAAAAATCCCATGGCAATTGTGCCATTGCCACCCGCCCGCCGGCACCGCAATTTGCCCCTTTATGACCGACGAAAAGAACACCGGCAGCGCTCCCGCCCCCAGCGATTTCATCCGCGACATCGTCGCGCAGCATGTCGCGGAGCAGCGCTACGCGAAGATTGTCACCCGCTTCCCGCCCGAGCCGAACGGCTACCTCCACATCGGCCACGCGAAGTCCATCTGCCTCAACTTCGGCATCGCCCGCGAGCACAACGGCCAGTGCAACCTGCGGTTCGACGACACCAATCCCGCCAAGGAGGAGATGGAGTTCGTCGACTCCATCACCGCCGACGTCCGCTGGCTCATCGCCGGCTGGGCCGACCACTGCCTGGCCTTCAAGCCGAAGGGCGCCCACCCGGCCGTCGTCACCAGCAACGGCCGGCCCGACCATTACATCGCCCCGGTCGCTCCCGGTGAAAACACCGAGGCCTTTTTCGCCTCCGACTACTTTGACGCCCTGTACGAGTACGCCCTCGTCCTCATCCGCAAGGGCAAGGCCTACGTCTGCGACCTGAGCCCCGAGGACACCGACAAGTACCGCGGCGCCCCCGACCAGCCCGGCAGGGACAGCCCCTTCCGCAACCGCACCGTCGCCGAGAACCTGGACCTCTTCCAGCGCATGAAGGCCGGCGAGTTCCCCAACGGCGCCCGCTCGCTCCGCGCCAAGATCGACATGGCCTCGCCCAACATCTGGCTGCGCGATCCCCTGCTCTACCGCATCCGCCACGTGCCGCACCACCATGCCGGCGACAAGTGGTGCATCTACCCCCTCTACGACTACGCCCACTGCCTGAGCGATTACCTGGAAGGCATCACCCACTCGATCTGCACGCTCGAGTTTGTGGACCACCGCGCCCTCTACGACTGGGTCCTCGAAAACCTCGATCTCCCGCGCGCCCTGCCCCACCAGTACGAATTCGCCAAGCTCATCCCGAACTACCTGATCGTGAGCAAACGCAACCTCCTGCGCCTCGTGCAGGAGAAGGTCGTCTCCGGCTGGGACGATCCGCGCATGCCCACGCTCACCGGCCTCCGCCGCCGCGGCATCCCCGCCAGCGCCGTCCGCAAGTTCGTCACGGGCGTCGGCGTCACCAAGTTCAACAGCGTCACCGACATCGCCGTCTTCGAGCACGCCATTCGCGACGAGCTCAACACCGCGGCCCAGCGCCGCCTCGCGGTGCTGAAACCCATCCGCGTCGTCCTGACCAACATCCCGGCCGGCGAAACCGTCGCCTGCACCGCCACCAACAATCCCCAGGACGAACATCCGACCACGCGCCCCGTCGCCCTTACCCGCGAGGTCTTCATCGAGGCCGATGATTTCGCCGAGGTGCCTCCGCCGAAGTATTTCCGCCTGAAGCCCGGCGGCGAGGTGCGCCTGAAATACGCCTGCATCATCAAGCTCGACGAGATCGTGAAGGACGCCGCCGGCGCGCTCATCGAGTTGCGTTGCACCGCCCAGCTCGACACGCGGTCCGGCCAGCCCAATGCCGACAAGAAGGTCAAGGGCACCATCCACTGGGTGAGCGCCACGCAGTGCATCGAGGCCGAGGTGCGGTTATACGACCGCCTCTTTACCGTCGCCGAACCCGCCGCCGAACCCGATTTCCTCAAGGTGGTGAATCCCAAATCGCTCGAGGTTGTCACCGCCCGGCTGGAGCCTTCGCTCGCCAGCGCCAGGCTCGAGGACCGCTTCCAGTTCGAGCGCCTCGGCTACTTCGCCCTCGACCCGAAGGACAGCACCCCCGGCAAGCCGGTCTTCAACCGCACGATCTCGCTCAAGGATACCTGGGCGAAGTGAGGGTATTCGTTGTAGGAGCGGCTTTATGCCGCGATTTGAAGCGCAGAATCGCGGCATAAAGCCGCTCCTACAATATGTGCACATCATCGCATGCAGTTGGGCGGGCCTCTTCCTTTGCCGCATCGCCATCCGCTCGTAGCGCGGAGCTTCAGCCCGCGCTGGCACGCCACCCCGGCAATTCGGTTCTTCAAACCAGTGCCGGCTAAAGACCGGCACTACGACTTCATGCCATCGCGGCGAATTTGCCGAGGCGGGTCAGCACGCGCTCTTTGCCCAAGACGCGGAAAATGCTGGTGATGCTCGGACCGGCATTCGTGCCGGTGACTGCCAGACGCGCGACCGCCTGGTAATCGCCGAAACCGAGGCCCTTGCCTTCGGCCAGTGACTTGATGCCGGCCTCGATGGCCGCGTCGCTGGAGAAATCCATGCCCGCCACCGCGGCGATCAGCTCGGCGAGCCGCGCTTTCGGGTCGCCCTTGGCCATGACCTTGTCCTTCACCTTGGCATCGATCGGATACTCCTCGGTGAAGAAATAAACCGTGTAGGGCGCAAGTTCGTCCACCGATTTGATCTTCGGCTGGGCGAGCAGCATGATCTCGCGGAAATAGGCCTCGTTCGCCATGACCGCCGCGCCGTTGGGCTGCCTGGCAAAATATTCCTTCGCCAGCACCAGGAACCGGTCCGCCGGCTGCTCCAGCAGGTAAACCATGTTCAAATGTGAGAGTTTTTTCCCGTCGAACTTCGCATTGCTCTGGTTCACACCGGGCAGGTCGAACAGCTTGATGATGTCCGCGATGGGCATCTTCTCCCGGTCGTCGCCGGGATTCCAACCGAGGAGCGCGAGGTAGTTGACCAGCGCCTCGGGCAGGAAATGCCGCTGTTGGTATTCCTCGATGAGGGCGCCCTTGTCGCGCTTAGACATCTTGCCCTGTCCCATCTCGGGCGACTTCAGGATCAGCGGGATATGCGCGAAGATCGGCGCGGTGACGCCGAAACCCTCGTAGAGGCGCACGTGCTTGCTGGTGTTCGACAGATGATCTTCGCCGCGGATGATGTGCGACACCTTCATCTCGATGTCGTCCACGACGTTCACGAAGTGGAACACCGGGTTGCCATCGGAACGGAAAATGACGAAATCCTCGTCCTCCTGCCGCTCAACCTGGCCGCGGATCTTGTCATCAATGACGACCGGGGCGGTCTTCACCTTCTCGACCTCCTTTTTCCGGTGGTCGTCAAAAATCCTGTACCGCTCGCCGAGCAGCTTGAACCAGACCGCCCCGTCCTTCTCGTAGGCGCGGCCGGCATCCAGCAGCTTCTGCTTGTAGCGCTGATAAATTTCGCCGCGCTGACTCTGGCGGTAAGGACCGAAGGAGCCGCGCTCGCCCGTGCCGTCGGGCTTCGGACCCTCGTCCCAATCCATGCCCAGCCAGGTCAGGCTGTCGTAGATGAGCTTGAGGAACTGCTCGCTGTTGCGCGCCTGGTCGGTGTCCTCGATCCGGAGGATGAACGTGCCGCCCGTGTGCCGGGCATAGAGCCAGTTGAACAGCGCCGTGCGGGCGCTGCCAATGTGGAAGAAACCGGTGGGGCTGGGAGCGAAGCGGACGCGGACTTGGGACATGGTGCGAGGGAAAGATTGTGGCTTGTGAACCGTGGGAACGGCCAGCAAGAACCTTCCCGTGCAAGCTGTCAAAGCCGCTCCCCTCGACCCCGCCGACTTCATCGCCCGGTGCGAGGCCGCCGCCGGGCCCGCGGGATTCCGCATTGAGACCTATGGCGAGATCCTGGGCTGTCCGCTGATCGCCCTGACCAAACGCACCCCCGGCCCGCGACCGCGCCTGTATCTGTCAGCTGGCATGCATGGCGACGAACCCGCCGCCCCGCTGGCCCTGCTGGAAATGCTGACCGCCGGCGTCTTTGACGACCGTGCCAACTGGCTCCTGTGCCCGATGCTGAACCCCACCGGCCATGCGCGGGGCACCCGGGAGAACCACGACGGCCGCGACCTGAACCGCGATTACAAGGATCAGCTTTCCCTCGAATCGAAGGCCCATGCGCGCTGGCTGACCCGGCAGCCGCTGTTTGAGCTCACGCTGTGCCTCCATGAGGATTGGGAGTCGCAGGGATTCTATCTCTACGAATTGAACCCGAGCCAGCGGCCCAGTCTTGCCGAAGCCATGATCGCAGCCGTGGCCCCGATCTGTCCGATCGAGCAGAGCGCGATTATTGACGGCCGCCCCGCCGCCGCGCCCGGCATCATCCGCCCCATCAGCGATCCCCTGCTGCGCGAAAATTGGCCGGAAGCCATCTACCTCCGCCATCATCACACGACCCTGAGTTACACGCTGGAATCGCCCTCCGCCCTGCCGCTGGCCCAGCGCATCGCGGCCTTGCGCGCCGCGACGGAAACCGCGATTGCGAGCGTCAAGTAAGGCACGCCTCAACTCACCTGCACAGTCGTAGTGCCGGACTTTAGCCGGCACTGCCTTGGAAGCGCAAAACCGTGATGCAGCGCTCAGCGCGGGCTGAAGCTCCGCGCTACGTGCGTCGCCTGACCCCGAGCGCCTAGTACCTTTTTGGGTAGGGCCCGGCCTCCGGACGGGCCGAGAATGGCTGGCGCACTCCGAACCGCCCGTCTCCTCGCCGAAGCCAAGCGTCACAGCCCCACTTGCCGCGCCGAGAACTCCATCCTCCGCCAACGGCGCGCAAAAAACCGGCTCAATCTTCACCGCGCGCAGATCAATCTCCGCACAATGCAATGCCTGGCGCGGCAGATGCAGCTGCGCCGCCATGGCTTCGCTCCACCCCTTATCAATGAACTCCAGGTAGAGCCGGTCATCGGGTCCATAGATTTTATCCCCCACCAGCGGGAAACCCATCCAATGCGCATGCACCCGGATCTGGTGTTTGCGTCCGCTCTCGGTTCGCACGCGGGCCAGGGTAAACCCCGCGGCGGTGGCCAGCGGCTCGAAATGGGTCACCGAGGGCTTGCCGTCGGCGCACACCGCCGACTTCACGAACACCGGACTCTCCACATCGTCGCCCAGCGGCTGGTCCACCGTCACCGCCTCGCGCAGTTCCCCGGTGAGGATGGCCTGGTACACCTTGCCCGCCCGCCGGTCCATCATCGCGGTCTGCAGCCGGCTCGCCATTTTGGCGTCCTTCGCGAGCACCACCACCCCGCTGGTTTCCCGGTCGAGCCGGAAGACCAGATGCATGGTCGGTAACCCGGTGTACTCCCGCGCCGCACTCACGAGACTCGACCAGGGACCGGCCTTCGAGGGATGACAGACCACATCGCCGGGCTTGTTGATCACCAGCAGGCGCGCGTCCTCATGGACGATCCACGCCTTCAACTCCTCCGGCTTGATTTGCCGCACGGTGTCCGTGCGCTGCGGCCGGGGCGGCCAGGCACAAGCCCGGCGGGGATTGAACTGCGCCCTTTCATCCGGCGCGCTCACCCGGAAACCTTCTTGAGGCGGAACCGCGCCAGGACCTTCGCGGCCAGCCAGGCCGCCATGGGCTTGGGCAGTTTCGTGACCAAAGCCGCGCCCACCTTGTTCTTCCAACCCGGCACCACCTGCGCCCGGCCGGCTGCCAGCGCCCGCAACGAGGCCCGCACCACGGCCTCGCTCGTGGTGCCCAGGGCATCCGACACACTGCCCTGCTGCAGTCCGGCCCGTTTGAAAAATTCCGTCGGCGTCGGCCCGGGACAGACCGCCAGCGTGCGCACCCCCGTGCCGCGCAGTTCCTCGTTCAGCGCCAGGCTCCAATGCAATACGAAGGCCTTGGATGCCCCATAGGCGGCCATGTAAGCCGTTGGCTGGAACGCCGCCGTGGAGGCCACCGTGATCACGGCCCCGCCGCGCGCCTTCAGGACGGGCAGCAGGCGGGCGGTCAAATCGACCACTGCGCGGACATTCACATCCAGCATTTCCAGTTGATGCGCCAGATTCGGCTCCGGAAAATGCCCGTAGGCCCCGAAACCGCTGTTATTGATCAGGAGGATCCGGCCCGCCGGCACGTCTGTCTTCAGCCAATCTAACACCGATTCCGCGCCCTGCACTATGGCGGAGGGCCGGGCGAGGTCGCACGGGATGTGGCGCAGCTTAAGCCCAACTGATTTCAGCGCGGGTTCGCGCCTCGACAGGTTGCAAAACCGGAGGTCCGGTTGCAGCGTCTGCATCACCTCGATGAAAGATTTTCCAATACCGGAAGATCCCCCCGTCACGATGACGGCGGTGAATGAGGTTAAGGCTTTGCTTAGCGGAGCCGATTTCATCGGACGGTTCAATTCTGTCAGGTAACCCAAAAACCATAGGTCATAACATGAACAGACAAAACAACCACGAACTAATCGTATCCGGCATCCACCTTGACCTCACGCCGTCCCTGAAAACCTATGTGCGCGAGAAAGCCGACCGATTGTTCCGACACGAGGAGCGCATCGTCCGCGTCCGCGTGGAACTGGAATGCGATCGCAATGAGGCGATCGCCGCCAAGTTCAAGGCCAAGGGTCACATCACCATCCATGGACCCGACATGAATGCGACCGTCTCCGCCGACGAGTGCCACAAGGCCGTCTCCCTCCTGATGGACAAACTCGACCGCATGCTCGCCAAGCGCCACCACCTCCACAAGACGAAGCGGAATCACCCGCATGCGATCGAGTTCGACGGCGTGGTCCTGCCCAAAGTGGAACTGGCGAAAGCGGTGTAGCGTTCCGCCAGAGGTAGGACCCAGCATGCAGGCGATGTTTGGTTTCGACCTGTAGGGCTGTACCTTGGTGCAGCCTGGTAACGCCACGATGCTCAACTGGCATGCGAGGCTGGACCAAGGTCCAGCCCTACATCAATCAATCGCCTGCAAGCAGGCTCCTACCTTGAGCAGCCCCACCGCCCACCCGGCGGGATTTCTTGCTTCCGTCCCCCGCCTCCGCACAGCATGTCCCTGTGACTGGCGACGTTACCTGGACCACCCCCGGCCAAACTTCGGCGGATTCCCTCCCCATCGGCAACGGCGACCTCGCCGCCAACGTCTGGACCGAGTCCAACGGCGAGATCGTGTTCTATCTCGCGAAAAACGATGCCTGGGACCACCTGGGCCGCCTCATCAAGATCGGCCGGCTCCGGCTCACGCTCAAGCCCGGGCTGCTGACCGATGCCGGCAAATTCGAGCAGAAGCTGTCGCTCGAGGACGCCTCGGTGATCATCTCCAATGAAAACACCGCCGTGCGCCTGTGGATCGACGCCCACTGGCCGCGCCTCAACATCGAGGTCACCAGCACCCAGCCCTGCGAAATCCGCGCCAGCCTGGATCCCTGGCGCACCGCCCCGCGCACCCTCAGCAAGGGCGAAAGCGCGCACTCCTCCGGCCTGAATGGCGGACCCGTGGCGGAGATCGCCGCCGCCGACACCGTGCTGCGCAAGGAAAAGCAGGGCGTCATCTGGTATCAGCGGAACACCGAATCAATCTGGGGCCTGACGCTCGACCAGCAGGCCCTCGGCGACTTGAAGGCCGAAGGGCAGGATCCCCTCCTGCATCGCACCTTCGGCGCCTGCCTCTCCGGCAACGGGTTCAAGAAGAAGGGCGACCGGGGGCTCATCACGGCCAAAAAATCCACTTCCGCCACCCTCGCCGTCCATGTGCACGTCGCACAGACCGATACCTTCGGTGAATGGCTGGCGCAACTGCGGGCGGCCGTGGACTCGACCTCCGCACCATCGCCGGCGGATGCCTGGCGCGACCATGTGCAATGGTGGACGGATTTCTGGGGTCGCTCCGGCATCGAGGTGGAAGCCCGTGCGCCGGATTGGGGTCACGCGGCGATGATTTCGCAGCAATCCAACTGGCAGCGTTACCTTGTCGCCTGCTGCAGCCGCGGCCGGTTTCCCGTCAAGTTCAACGGCGGTCTGTTCACGGCCGACTGGGGTTTGAAGGACGAACCCTTCGATGCCGACTACCGGCGCTGGGGCGGCGGCTACTGGTGGCAGAATACGCGGCTGCCTTACTGGGCCGCCCTTGCCAGCGGCGATTTCGAGCTGCTGCGTCCGCTGTTCCGCCTGTATCGCGACCAGCTCCCCCTGGCCGAGCATCGCACGCAGGTCTGGTTCGGACACGGCGGCGCCTTCTTTCCCGAGACCCAGTGCTTTTGGGGCACCTATCAGCCGGCCAACTACGGCTGGGACCGCACCGGCAAGGAACCCGGGGATGTGACCAACCGGTACATCGGCCGGCTGTACATCAGCGGACCGGAACTCGTCGCCCTGATGCTCGAGACCTACCAGCACACCGGCGACACCGCGCTGCTGCAGAACGATCTCCTGCCCATCGCCCGCGCCGTGCTGAAGTTCTACGCCCTCCATTATCCCAACGACAGCAGCGGGCGCATGCGCATCGCCCCGGCCCAGAGCATGGAAACCTGGTGGGAGGCCGAGAACCCCTTGCCTGACGTGGCCGGACTGCACTACCTCCTGCCCCGCCTCCTCACCCTGCCCCCCGAACTCCTGTCGGTCGCGGATCTGGGCGCCTGGCGTGCCCTGACCGCCCGTCTGCCCAAGCTCCCGCTCAAGATGACCGACGGACAGGCGCACATGCTGCCGGCCGAGCGGCATGAGGCCGTTCCGAACAACTCCGAGAACGCCGAGCTCTACGGGGTGTTTCCCTTCAAGCTCTATGGCGTCGGCCGGCCCAACCTCGCCACCGGCCGCGCCACCTTCACCCAACGCATGTTCCCCGATACCGGCGGCTGGCGGCAGGATGCGCTCCACGCCGCCCTGCTCGGGCTCACGGAGTCGGCCGCGTTTTTCGTCACCAAGAATTTCAACGAGGGCAACACCACGTCGGCCCGGTTCAAGGGCTTCTGGGGTCCGAACTACGACTGGGTGCCCGATTTCGACCACGGCAGCGTCACGCAGCTCGCGCTCCAGCACATGCTCGTGCAGTCCGTGGGTGACAAGATCCTCCTCTTTCCCGCCTGGCCCTCGGCGCGCTGGAACGTGAAGTTCAAGCTCCACCTCCCCCGCCAGACCATCGTCGAAGGCGAGTTGAAGGACGAACAACTCGTGAACCTCAAGGTCACCCCCGAGGACCGCAGCCGCGACGTCGTCAACCTGCTCGGCCGGGACAAGAATTCCGCCAGTTTTTGACCAGGGCTCCGGATAGATGGCGCCAGTGCGTTGCCGCCTCGACTTCATCCGGCCTCGATAACGTAGTGCCGCGCTTCAGCCGGCACTGGTTCGGCAACGTCAAAATCCCGGCGTTGCGGACCAGACGCGGGCTGAAGCACCGCGCTACGAGGTCAGCCGCCTGTCGGACGGACTGGCTGCCGGGATCGGGTCGGATCCTTCTGCGTTGGTGGGGCACCTGCCCGTATTTTGACTCGGTCGAGCTCCTCCTTGGTCGGCAACGGAATCGAAGGATCATGGAGCGGACTGATCGACACATGGGCTCCGCCATTGGGCCGCAGCTCCATCCGGGTTAATTCCCAGCCGTGCTGCCGGTAGAAATTCCTCAACGCGATTTTGAATTCGTCACTGGCGGTCTGCCACTCGACGATTGCACTATGCGGAGGCGACTCCGGTTTCTCCCTCATGAAATTGGCATCCGACCTGATCCAGGCCCAATTGAGCTGCTCGACGGGAATCAACGAACTTTTCGCGGTCGGTCCGGCTTGAGGTGCGAGGCCCAGGACCGGAATGGTGATGACTTCCTTGGTCTTGTGATGCGCTAGCACAACCTGCGCTTTCGCATAGCTGATCTCCACCACCTTGTAATCCCCTACCGAATCCCCCACGACGCGCCAGCGCGAGGTGCCTTTCGGATGCTCGATGGCCGTCCAGATGGACTCACCTTCCATGAAAATGCCATGGGATTGTATCTCTGCATCCCTGGCGACCGCGTTGATTGGGAAAACATACAGGCACAAGAGCAGTGGAATGTAGTATCTAGGTGCCATGAGCCGGCGAAGGAGTTCTGTTGAAAACGCGCGACTGGATGAGGACTTGGTCATCATGGCATTGTCGAACATCAGGTCAGCGACGCGGGCTGAGGGAGGTTGGATCTACAGATGCCGATGAATCTTCCGCAGACGGACGACTGTCCGTGTTGTGCTGTGTCGTCGGGACGGGCCTTTTTTGGACAATCAAATACAGATGGCTCTCGGGGTGCTGATCATATTCCAGATGGCGGCAAATGCAGCCGAACTCATCAACGAGACGTAGCAAATGCGGGATGCCCAATGCGGCATGGTAGAGAGGCTGGCCATGACATGGATTCGTCACGTGACCCGGGGCATCGGTCCCGCCACTCGTAAATATCAGCACACCTCCCGGATTCAGGCCGGAGCTGAGCTTCTCCAAAACCGCGGCCTGGCGGTCCAGCGGCACATGCCAGACGCTGTCCCATGCTGATATGAAATCATACCGTCTGGGGAATTCCCATCGGCAGACATCGGCATGATGGAAAAGCACGTTCGGATGCTTTGCTTTGGCGAGGGCGAGCATTTCGGATGAAATGTCGAGTCCTTCGACTTCGAAGCCCCGGGACAGCAGGAGATCAATTATACGGCCGTTGCTTCCGCATCCGATGTCGAGCGCAAGCCCGGCACCCCGTGAAAACTGGAGGGCCCTCTCATGTTGGGCGATGCCGTTCCTGGCGAGGAAAGCATTGTCCGCCCAATGGCGGGCCAGCTTGTCGTAACTGACGGCTGTCTGTTGCGGTTCCATTTTGTTTGCCAACGTTGATAGGCCTCAAACCAAAGCCCGACCCTTGAGCGGCACTGAGCCTGCGCTACGGAAAGACTAGCGCCAGAGAGAAGAGGAGAATTTTCCTTTTGGCATTAATTTCTACCACTTGGTGAACCACCTCGGCGGGTTGGTTCCGCCTTTTGGTGGGTCTTCTTGGGTTCCGCGCACGGCATGCCGCCGTTCTGGTGGGACGCTCATCCCAATTTCAAAACCTTCGCTTTGGTGTGGTGGTCTTCAACGCCCTCCTGATTTGAGCGACGAGATACTGCAATAGGTCTCG
Source organism: Opitutaceae bacterium (assembly GCA_016715765.1). Taxonomy (GTDB): domain Bacteria; phylum Verrucomicrobiota; class Verrucomicrobiia; order Opitutales; family Opitutaceae; genus UBA2377. The sequence continues at coordinate 58,743 of JADJZJ010000005.1, read as the reverse complement.
TCCAATTCCTTTTCGGAATGCCGATGGGTCGACAAACAGCCAGCCGATGTAGGCTCCTTCGAACCCGGCAAAGCCCAGTGCCTGGTTTTCTTCCCACACGAAGACGGTGCTCTTTGAAAACTGGGCCATTCTGGCTTTGTCCTTCGCGAGCGGCACGAAAGAAGCCTCAATACCGCCGCTCGCTAGTTCGTAAGGCTTCGACATATCGAATACTCGACAGACTTCTTTCCAGTCGGTCTCTTCGTATTCGCGAATCATGACATTGCCGAACGTTATGACGAACCTCCTCGGCTTGGCGAGGCTGAGTGTTTCCAGCACTCAAGGCTGCATAAACGTCCACTGAACTGCGGCGTAACTCCATTTTATACCGGACGGATCAGGCGTGACCGTGCCCTGCCACTGGCCGGTGGCATCCTTGGCGGCGGCCAGACCCGTCCAGGAAAAAAAGCCCCTTTCAAAGTCGAAGGACTCCCCATCGTCGTCGTAGAGACTGAGCGAGCCTGGTGCCTCACCATAGTGGCGAACCTCCAGATTGACGGTTTCGCCGGGGCTTGGGGCGTGGAGGCGCGGCGCCAGCATTGGGATAAGGGAACCGTCCTTGACGAAGACCGGCATGGTGGCGAGGGAAGGCGCGACCTTGATGGTCTCGTTGGCGCCGGCGTATTTTCCCGTGTAGAAGTCATACCATTTGCCAGCAGGCAGGAGGACCGTGCGTGCCTTTACTCCGGGCGCGATGGGGGCGATGAGCAGCGAGTCGCCGAACATATACTGGTCCTTCACCTCGCGCACGGCCGGCGGGACCGCATAAGGGTTGGCCGTGGCGTCGAGCCTGCCGGCCTCGGTGGCCGACGCGCGGATGGTGGTGCCGGCGGCAAGCTGCATCGGGCGGATCGGAGGAGTGCCCTCGAAATGGTATTGGGCAAAGGTGTGATAGAAATACGGCAGCAGCCGGCCGCGCAGCACAATGGCGTCGCGCATGTATTCCTTCACTTCGACGTGCGTCCAGAGTTTCTGGGTCGACGCCCAGCCGTTGTAAAGGGCGAGCGGGGAGAAGCAGACGGCCTGCATGCGCCGGAGCATGTCTTCACCGCTGTCACTGCCACGGACCTCGGGAGACCAGAGTACGCCGACAAAGCCGCTATTGCCGAGGGCCGTGATGTAACCGTCGAATTCATAGTTGTCGTTATAGATGACAAACGGAAGGGGCGACGCGCCGGCATTGGTGCCGCGCACTTGGCCCATGGTGCGGCGGTTGGCCCGGTGGAAGGCTTCGAAGACCGCCTTCTGCAGGAGCAATCCGTAGGTCTGGCGGAGTTGCTCGGCGTCGTGGCCCGAGGGAAACATGGCCATGTCGGGCCAGAGGTAACGGTAGTAGCCATCGACCTCGTCGAGCTTGAAACCGCCGACAGCCGCGGGATTGACATCGAGCACGGTGCGCTGGAGATGCGCGATGAAGATTTCCCGTGCCTCGGGGATCGTGAAGTCTGGAACGATGCCGTTCCAAACGAGGTGGGTGCCGGCGAAGGGCAGGAGCTTTTGGTAGAGCGGAGTGTGCGGCGGGCCGATGTAGGGATTGAACCAAAGGTTCACACGGACACCGGCCCGGGCGACTGCGGCAAGGAAACCCTCCGGGTCAGGGAAGCGGGTCGGGGCCCACTCGAAGGAGCACGGGTAGGCGTGGTTCATCCAGCCCGGTTCCAGGCCGATCATGTCGAGTGGGATCCCCTGCTCGCGAAACTCGGCGATGTCGGACAGCACCTCGGCGGCGGTGGATTGGCTGCGGACGCGGTTGAGGAAGCCGAGACCCCACTTGGGCGGCAAGGCACCGCCGCCGGCATATAGATTGTAGCGGCGCAAAGCATCTAGCGGACTCGGGCCCGCAAACAAATAGACATCCATGCCCTCTGCATTGGCCAGCACCTCGAGGGAATCAGACCGCGGATGGCTCTGCCACTAGGCCGCGAGGGCCGCCCCGCCCGGCTGGGAGGGCATGATCCGATTGGTCGTGCGGTCAATGACCGGCGGCTTCCCCTTCGCTGCAAGACGAACCCCGTGACCGACGCTAACCTTCAGGTAGCGCGCGGTGTCGAAAAGCACAGCAAACCCCTTCGTCGAAACATAGAGCGGCACGGGGGCGTGGGTGCGGCCCGTGATGGCACGCTTGGTGTCCCAGTGGTCGACATGAAGTTCGAACACACCGCCATTGCGACTGATGGTATCGAAGTCCACCCCGAGGCCGTAAATGTCCTCACTGACACCAAGCGGGAAGCGAGCTGACACCTTCGCGTTGAAGATGCGCCCTTCAATCTCCATCGGATCGAGGGGAAAAGCGCCACGGGGCATAGCGGCGAGCGCAGACCGGGCCGGGGACCCTCCAGCAGCGCCAAGCAGGGTGAGAGAGTCGGTCTGGCCGATCGTGGTTTTCCACACGCCCGGGGCGACCTCGGTCCAACTGGGAGTAATGGGCGTGAAGATTGCAGCGGTGGCATTGATGTCGATCAAGAGGGACCAGAAGAGGGTGACACGGATTGCTGCGCGCAGCAGCGAAGCGAGAGGATGTTCAAGGGTCATGATGAAAGCTGGTTCCGGCCTAGGAGTCTTGTCGTCTTCGAATAAGGGCGGAAGGTTTGTTTCTATTTTGTCTCTCCGATGGAAGTGACGGGCAGCGCTTGGGAGACTCACCTCCGGAAAATTAGCCGTAGAAATCTTACGCTTTCGCTTCGCTGGAGGTCTTGATTTGGAGGGCCGTCACCGTTCCCATAATATTACAGCCAAAGTGCAGCCAAACATATGGGAGGTGTGCCGAAGTTGCGCAATGGGCCAGCGCAACCGACTGCCATTGCTGGAGTTACCCACAACTAACATGAGCGAGAGTCCGTAAGGATACGGACCGGGCGTGAGCTGGCGTGGCGCAGCCGTAGGGAGTCGAACCCCAAACCTTCTGATCCGTAGTCAGATGCTCTATCCAATTGAGCTACGGCTGCGTGAAGGTGCGAAAAAGCATGCAGAACCGATGGAGTGCAAGCGAGAATTTTGCGGGAGAAGGCAGGTGCACCACGGATTTCACGGATGCCACGGATACCGGGTGCAAACCGGAAGAAACGACGACGCCAGGGAGGAGTTGCTCGCGAGGAACGTCGGAGCAAGCGCCCCGCCCCCGCCCGGGCCCCCCCCCCGCGGCCGCCGTAGCCGGCCCGGGCCCGGGCGCGGACCCCGACCCCGTCTCCACTCTGGCCAGGCGCCAGTCGATCAGCTCCATCTGGAGGAGCTTGCGGCCGTTGTAGTGGTTCCAGCCGAGTTCGATCGCGAGATCGAGGGGCACGCCCAGCGGCGGGAGGCGGTCGGCCATCTTCCAGGCCACGCCATGCAGGCGGCGGCCAGTGCCGTCCTCGAGCGTGAAACGGAAATGCTGCTCCTTGAATACCTCGGGGCGCTGGCGCAGCACGACGCCGCTGAGGCCAAACACGGGCTCGGGATTGCCCTGACCGAAGGGATGCAGGGCTTCGAGGCCCTCCATGAGCGGCTCGCGGATCTGCCCGGGCGTGAGCCACGCGGCAATGGCGAGCTTGGGCTCGGCGATGTCATCGCCGGCATGCAGCCGCACGGCCTCGGAAAAACGCGCGCGAAACTCCTCCAGCTGGTGCTTGGCCAGCGCCACCCCGACGGCCATGGGATGGCCGCCCCAGCTGGTCAGGTGGTCGCGGCAGGTGGTCAGCACATCAACAAGGTTGATGCCGTCCACGCTGCGCCCGGAGCCCTTGGCGAATTCGCCCTCATTGCCGAGGACCACGCAGGGACGGTTGTATTTGCGGGTGACGCGGCCGGCCACGATGCCGACGACGCCCGCATGCCAGCTGTCGCTGAAAAGCACGATGCCGTGGGAATCCGAAAAATGCTCCTCGATCTGGCGCTCGGCTTCCTCGGTGATCTGCCGCTCGATGTCCTGGCGTTCACGGTTGAACAGGTCGAGCTGGCGCGCCGTATCGGCGCAAAACTGCTCGTCGTCGCTGAGCAGCAACTCGACGGAAAGCGCGGCGTCCGCGAGCCGGCCGCTGGCATTGATGCGGGGGCCGAGCCGGAAGGAAATGTCCACGGGCATGATCGGCTGCCCGCGCTTCACGCCGGCGACGTCCATGAGGGCGCGGAGCCCGGGGCGCTGCGTGTCCTGCAACACCCTCAGCCCATGGCGGGCGAGGATGCGGTTCTCGCCCCGAAGCGGCACCAGGTCGGCGATGATGCCGAGGGCCACGAGATCGAGGTGGCTGCTGAGCTTGAGGCTGAAGGCCACGGGATGGTCCTCCCCGCGGAGCTGCTTCAACAGGCCGTGGGCCAGCTTGAACACCAGGCCGACGGTGCAGAGATTGCGCGCACTGACATCGGAATGCTCCGCCTCGGGACCGGCATGCGGGTTGACCAGGATGCCGCCCTGCAGGACCCGCTCCTTGGTGCGATGGTGGTCAATGACGATGACATCAATGCCCTGGCTGATGAGGTAATCCACCTCATCCACGGAATTCGTGCCGCAGTCGAGGGCGATGAAGAGATGGGGGCGCCCCGGTTCCAGGGCGCGGTCGATGGCGCTGCGCGACAGGCCGTAGCCGTCCTCGGAACGGCGCGGCACCACGAAATGCGGCTGCAGGCCGAAGCGACGGAGCACACTGACCAGCAGGGCGGTGCTGCTCACCCCGTCGACATCGTAGTCACCCAATACGGTGACCTTCTCCTGCCTGGCGATGGCCTGCCGCAGCCGGGTCGCGGCGGTCTCGAGGTTGCGCAGCAGGAACGGGTCCCGCAGCCCCGCGAGGGCGGGCTGGAGGAATTCACCGGCGATGTCGCCGGTGATCCCGTTGCGGACCAGGAGCTCGGCCAGCACGGGATCAATGCCCGCCTGCCGGCTGAGCGCCCCGACCTCGTCGGCCGGGAGCGGCTGATAGGTCCAGCGCATCACACAATCCGGCTTCAGGAAAGGATCACTCCGAAGCCTTGCTGGAACCCGTCCACTCGTATTTCGGCGCGATGTCGTGATGCGCCTCAACATGCTTCCGGTCGCCCTTGTGCCACCAGTAGAAAGGGACAGGGTGAGATTGAGCGAATGGTTGATGATGTCGCGCAGCGTGCCGGTCGGGTTGAGCTTCAACTCCTCGCGGATACGGTCGAACACCACGATGGTGTCGTTGATCGAGTAACCCGCGATCAGCAGGATGCCGGCGACCATCGACGCGTTGAACTGCCGGTCAAAGAGCACGAAGATGCCGATGGTCATCAGCAGATCGTGCACGGTCGAGACGACCGCGCCCATGCCGTAGCCGAACTCGAAGCGGAACGCCACGTAGACCAGAATGAGGAGCAGGGACCAGAAGATGGCCCAGAAGGCGTTGGACTGGATTTCGCTGCCCACGCTCGGACCGATGCGGGTCCCGCCGGCCATGGTGAATCCGGCCTCGGGATGCTTGGCCTGCAGGGCCTTGACCAGGGTTTCGGCCTGGTCAAACGGGGTCGTGAGGCGCAGCACCTCGCGGTCGCCCCCGATGGGCTGCGTGTAGCTCAGGTTGATGTCCTCCAAACCGGCGGAGGACGCGACCTTGCGGATATCGCCCAGCCCGACCTTTTGCGTGAAATTCAGGTTCACCTGGTCGCCGCCGGTGAAATCGATGCCGTAGATTTCCTTGCCCTTGTAAACGACGGCGCCGATGCCGATGGCGACGACGAGCCAGGAAGCAATGAAGGCGGGCCGGGCGTACTTCAGGAAATCGTACTTCGTATTCGTGAGCACGCTCAGCATGCGGATCTTCTGCACGATCCCGCCGTTGATCACCCACTCGAGCAGCAGCCGGCTGACGACCAGCGCCGCGAACATGGTGGAGAAAATGCCGATGGTCAGCGTGACGCCGAAGCCCTTCACGGGACCGGTGCCCAGGATGATCATGATCACCGCCGTGATGAGGGTGGTCAGATTGCCGTCCAGAATCGCGGAGAAGGCCTTGTCGAAGCCGGCCTCGAGGGAGGCGGACAGTGACTTGCCCAGCTTCAGCTCCTCCTTCATGCGCTCGAAGATCAGGATGTTCGAGTCCACCGACATGCCGATGGTCAGCACGATGCCGGCGATGCCCGGCATGGAGAGCGTGGCGCCGATGCTGGCCATGACGCCGAGGATGATGATGACGTTGCCCGCCATCGCCACGACCGCGAGCAGGCCGCCGGTGGTGTAGAAGACAATGATGAAGGCGGCGGTCAGGGCCGTGCCGATGATGAACGCCTTCTGGCCGCTGGAAATCGCATCCGCCGCCAGGGAGGGCCCGATCTCGTACTGTTCCTTCACGATGAGGGGCAGGTCGAGGGGGTTGTTCAGGACGTTGGCCAGGTTGAGCGCCTCGCGCTCGCTGAAGCTGCCGGTGATCTGGGCGCTCTCGCTGTCGATCTCCTCCTTCACCGTCGGGGCGGAGTACAGCTTGCCGTCGAGCACGATGGCCAGGCGGCCGAGGCGGCCCGACTGCTCGCCCAGGGTGGCGATCTCGCGGGTGACCGCGGCGAACCGCTTGCGACCCTCGTCGTTGAACTGGAGGATGACCTCCGGTTTGCCGTAAAGATCGGGCCGGGCGAAGGAGTTGGAGATGGCCTCGCCGGTCATCTCGGGAATGCGTTTGACGAAGACTTCCTCGACGCCGGTCTCACCCCGCGCGCCCTCGTACTCCAGCATGAGGATCTCGTAGCCCGGGGGAATCTCGGCCGTCATCTCCGGCGTCAGCGTCGGATGCACGACCCGGAAGTCGAGGCGGGCCGGTTTCTTGACGTTTTCCAGCACCTCGGGGTTGTCCTTGGTGTTGACGCGGGGAAGCTGGACCTCGATGCGGTTGTTGCCCACGGCCCGGATGATGGGTTCCGTGACGCCGAGGCCGTCGATGCGGTTGCCGAGGATCTCGATGGCCTTGGTGAGCTTTTCCTGGCGCTCGCTCATGCTGATGCCGGCGGCGGCGGCCTCGTCCACTTCCAGCGTGAAGGCAATGCCGCCGCGCAGGTCGAGACCGAGCTGCAGCGGGGCCTTGGACTGGCGGAGGAGCTCCGTCAGGAGGATGTCGTTCCGCTTCTCGATGTTCTTGAGCTTCTCCTCCAGGCGGATGTCGGGGAAATACTGGGAGAGATCGAGGCGCCGCTCCTTGCCGATCTGCTTGAGCGCGACGAATTCGCTCATCGCCTGGCCGCTCTGCTTGCGGCTGGCGGCCTCGTCCATGAGTTTCGCGAACTCGGCCGTCTTCGCGGTGGCGGAGGCCTTGACGTAGTCGGCAAACGGCCGGTCCTGCAGGGGGAGGAGTGTCGCCAGCGCCCAGGCCACGATGGCCAGGGTGAAGGTCAGCTTCCAGAGGTTGTTTCTAAGCATGGTTAGGGTGGGTTTTTGAAAGGGATGCCAGGACCGGTCCGGCCACGGCGCGGGGCGGACCGCCGGTTACTTCTTCTCCTCGCCCGCCTTGCGGGCGACGGCGTGCACAAAGCCCTTGCCGACCTCGATTTTGGTGTTGTCGGCGACGCGGATGACAAAGCGGTCCTCCTTGACGTTGGTGATCTGCCCGTAGATGCCGCCCGTTGTCACGATCTCGTCGCCGGTCTGCAGCGCGGCGAGCATCTTCTCGTGCTCCTTCTGCTTCTTCCGCTGCGGCGCGATCATCAGGAAATACATCGCGGCAAACATGAGCCCGAAGAACAGCAAAGTCGGCAGCGGACTGCCCTGACCCTGGGGGGCGGCTTGGGCGAACAGAAGGGAGGAGTCGTTCAAGAGGGACATTTTCATCATTGCGTGTTGGGTGATTTGAAAAAAGAAAACACGCATCTAACTGATTCGCCTCCGGCAATAGCAAGCCATAACTCCCCTCCTCCCCTCGTTGAAAAACAAATCCGCATCCGCTTGGTCGGCGGCCAAATCCGAAGAGCTTTACGGCTTCAAGCGCTGGGGCTCCGGCCACTTCGCGGTTGACCCCGACGGCTTTGTCAATGTGCAGCCCCTCACCGACGGGCGCGGCATCCGCGTCCTCGATGTCGTGGACGAAGCGCTGGAAATGGGCCTCAAGGCCCCCATGGTCATCCGGTTCCAGGACCTGCTGCGCCACCGGGTCACCCAGCTCAACGAACTCTTCCGCAAGGCCATCAAGGAGGAGGGCTACAAGGGCGACTACCGCGGGGTCTTCCCCATCAAGGTGAACCAATTGCGCGAGGTGGTGGATGAGATCATCGCCGCCGGCAAGGACTACAGCTACGGCCTGGAAGCCGGCTCCAAACCCGAGCTCATGATCGCCCTCGCGATGCATGAGGGCTCCCAGCGGCTGATCATCTGCAACGGCTACAAGGACCACGACTACATCCGCCTCGCCCTGCTCGGCCGCAAGCTGGGCAAGAAGATCATCATCGTCGTCGAGCAGCTGGCCGAGCTCGACGACATCATCCGCATCTCCGTTGAGACCGGCGTGAAGCCCATGATCGGCTTCCGCGCCAAGCTCCAGACCCGCGGCGAGGGCAAGTGGGCCCTGTCCACGGGCGACAACGCCAAGTTCGGCCTCAACACCGCGGAAATCCTCTTCGCCTGCGAAAAGCTCAAGAGCGCCAAGCTGACCTCGGCGCTGCGCCTCGTGCATTTCCACATCGGCTCGCAGGTCCCGAACATCATCACGATCAAGAACGCCGTCATCGAGGCGTCCCGCTTCTACTGCCAGCTCGCCAAGATGGGCTTCCCGATGGGCTACCTCGACGTCGGCGGCGGCCTGGGCATCGATTACGACGGTTCGCGCACGAACTTCGAGTCGTCCATGAACTACTCGATGGAGGAGTACGCCCGCGACGTGGTCTTCAACATCCGCGAGATCTGCACCGCGTCAGGCGTGCCCGTGCCCGACATTGTCAGCGAATCCGGCCGCGCGATCGTCGCCCCCCACTCCCTCCTCGTCGTCGAGGTCTTCGAGCGCATCAACAAGCGCGAGTCCCTCGGCCACCAGCACCAGCCCAAGGTGAAGCACAAGGTCGTCACCGACCTCGAGGTGATGCTGAAGAACAAGACGAAGCTCGGCCGGCTCGAGCGCTTCCACGACGCCATCCAGAAGAAGGAGGAGGCCTTCTCGCTCTTCAACCTCGGCTACCTCGACCTCGAGAACCGCGCCGCCGCCGAGTCGCTCTTCTGGCAGATCTGCGAGCAGATCGACCGCGAGGGCCAGAAGTCCGGCTACCAGCCGGAGGAGCTGCACGACCTCTCCACGCTCCTCGCCGACCAGTACGTGTGCAACTTCTCGGTCTTCCAGTCCCTGCTCGACCACTGGGCCCTGAAGCAGCTCTTCCCCATCACCCCGCTGCACCGGCTCAATGAAAAGCCCACCGTCAACGCGATCCTCGTGGACATCACGTGCGACTCCGACGGCAAGATCTCCTCGTTCATCGACCTGCAGGACACGAAGGACTACCTCACCCTGCACCCGCTGAACAACAAGCCCTACTACCTCGGCGTCTTCCTCACCGGCGCCTACCAGGACATCATGGGCGACCTGCACAACCTCTTCGGCCGCGTCAACGAGGTGCACGTCTTCCTCGAGGAGGACGAACCCAACGGCTTCTACATCGAGGAGGCCCTCGCCGGCTCCCGCGTCTCCGATGTCATCGAGGGCGTGCAATACCAGTGGGAGGAACTCTGCCGGCGCATCAAGCAGCAGATCGACCACGCCACCCGCAAGGACCTGATCAAGCCCCGCGAGGGCGTGCGCCTGGTCGAGTTCTACGAGTCCCAGATGCTGGCCAAGACGTACCTCAACATCGAGCGGACCGACGGGCGCAAGAAACCGAAGAAGGTCTGAAGCCAGTCCTCTAGAGCGGACCAAAAACGATGTAGCCGGGGTCAACGACCCCGGCTACAACGGCGAATCGGCCACGGCTATCTTTTGTTCGCTCTAATATTCACTGACTTTCCCCTTGTCGGAGCAAATGCCCGGCGCAAGGTGTGCGCTGATGCACTGCCCTTCCTTGCTGCGCATTCTCATCGCGACCTTCATGGGATTCGTCGCCTCGGTTTGCACCGGCCAAACCCCGGCCCCGGAATTTGCGGAAAGCCAGGAGTGGTTTGACCGTTTCCAGGCTCCTGCAGCCACCGGTGCACCCCTCCTGCCCTACGACCTCCTGCGCCGCGAAATCGCCGCGTGGCGCGAGTATGCGCCCGCCTATTTCGGCGACTTCTATCCGGAGTCCGGCCTGCCCGTTGCGGTCCCGACCCGCCCCGCCACCCTGCTGCTGACCCATGTCAGTCTGCCCTGAAGCCGGCACCCGCCAAATTACTCCCATGTCCAGTCCCGCCGCAACGCCCGCCGTCAGTTTCAACTATGCGTTCGCCACGCCGCACCGCGTCACCGTCGCGCCACCGGACAGCGGCGACAAGACGCTGGTGGACTGTGAACCCGGCAAGGTGACCCTGTCGTGGAGCTACGACACCCTGCTCGACTATCCCGTCGCCAACTTCAACAGCCCGCCGACCCAGTGGAGCGTGGTGGTGCAGCCGCTCGTGGACGGCGCGCCCGCGACCGAGTCGCGCTGGGGCCGGCTCGACGGCTGGCTGCCGGGCCTGGCGGCGACATTTCCCCACCCCGCGGTGGAAACTGTCATCGAGGTGATCGGCGGCCAGCGCGCGGCAATCGCCCGCATCGCGTTCACCAACCGCGATCGCGTTGACCATCGCGCCGCCGTCGCCTGCCATGTGCCCGACAAGTGGCGCGGCGTCAGTCCGGCCTTCGTTGATCCCGGCCTGCCGGCCAACGCCCGCGATGCCCTCGTCGCCGGCTGGTGGGCGCGGGCCGACCGCATCATCGTCGCCGCGCAGGGCGCCGACGACTATCCTCTCGCAGCCCACACGCTGGCCCCCACCGTCAATCTTGCCCCGGGCGCCACGAAGGTCGTCTGGCTGCTGCGCCCCTACCGCGTGTACGAGACCATGCTGCCCGAGTTGCGCCGCCGCGACTGGGCGGCCGAATACGCCGAGGCGAAGGCGGGGTGGGAAAAGCTGATCGGCCGCACCACCCGCCTGGCCCTCGCCGACGACGGCGTGCGCCAGGCGTATTACGCGGGGCTCGCCGACATCTTCATCATGCGCGAACCCGTGCCCGGCGATTACCTCGGCACCCTGCCCGGCACCGAACTCTACCGCTGCGCCAATCCCGCCGAGGCCGCCATCGCCAGCATCTGCCTTGACCAGGCCGGACTACCGCTGGAGGCCGCCGAGGGCTACCGGCTCGCCCTTGACCTCCAGAACTTCGACGGCTGCTGGTCCGAGCCTCAGGGCTGGGCGCGCGGCTGCTGGTTCTCCGCCGGCTTCAAGTGCTGGTTCATCCATGAGCACTACCGGATCACCCGCGACCGCGACTACCTGGTGAACGTCTTTCCGCGCATGCTGGCCAGCGCCCGCTGGCATGAGCGCTCACGGCAGCGTTCCCGCCGCCTGGTGGAGGGCAGGAAGTCCCTCGACCACGGCCTCCTGCAGCGCGGCATGGGCGACGGCGGGCTCCGCCATGACGGCGGCTTCTTCGGCGTGTTCATCCCCCACAACATCTGGGCCGTGTTCGCCGACACCGTGGTCCTCGAGGCCGCCGAGACCCTCGGTCTCGAGGCCGAGGCCGCCGAATTGCGCCAGATCGTCGGGACCGCCCGCGCCGACCTTCTCGATGTCATCCACCGCGGCGCCATTGACGAGGGCGACTACCGCTGGATCCCGGGCGTCGCCGGCAAGCTCGGCGGCAGCCGGTTTGGCGCGCTGAACGCCACCACTCCCTGCGGACTGCTCGCCACCGATGACCCGTTGATCACCGGCACCATCCGCAAGATCGAGTCGAAGATGAGTCCCGGCGGCATCCCGATCCACACCGGTTGGATGGAGGACGGCATGTGGGTTGCCATGACCCTGGACAATCTCGCCGAGACCCTGCTGCGGCGCGGCGATGGCGATGCCGTGGCCCGCTACCTCTACGCCACGCTCAACCACGGCACGCCACTCTACTCGTGGTGCGAGGAGCGCGGGCCCGAGCCCGGGTCGCCCAAGACCCTCGGCGACCGCCAGCACCTGTGGACTCCCATCGCCGTCGTCCGCCTCCTGCGCGACTGCCTCGTGCTGGAAGACGGCGACACCCTGCACCTCGGCCGCGGCGCCGACCGCTCGTGGCTCGCACGCGGCCCCTTGGGTGGCACCGGTTTTGCCAGCCACTTCGGTCCGATCTCGTACACCCTCACGCAAGCCGACCCGCATCACGTCGCTGGCGAGGTCACGCTTACCGCCGGCCGGCTGCCCGCGAATCTCCAGGTGCATATCCGTCTGCCGGGGGGTAAAAAAATCGACTCGGTGGACGATGCCACCGCCCGTATCCTGCCCGATGGGGAGACCATCGCCTGGGCGAAACCGGCACCGGAACTCCGCTTCTCCGCCCTCCTGCGCTGATCAATCACAAACCAAGGGCGCATTCTTGACCGCCGCGACTCCAAGGGGCAGCATCAACCCTTGGAGAAATTGAATCCCATGTCCGTCACGGCCTTATCACGCTCCCTTGCCACCCTGATTTTCATCCTGCTCGCCGGTTGTGCGACGGATGACGCCATCCCGGCCGACCAGCTTTACCGGCACCCGCCCGCCGGCACCGCGCAGGGCACATGGATCAAGGGATCGAAGATCGAGGTGTCCGGGCTTTTTGCCGCGCCGCATCTGGGTTATGTGCTGATGATCGACGGCAAGTTTGTGCTCAACGCGAAGGAAAACGCTGAACAGCCCATCGCCATCACCCCGGGGCCGCACGAAATCTCCGCCGAATACAGCTACTCCGTCTTCACCGCCCGCACGGCGCTGAGCTTTGAAGCCAAAGCCGGCGGCACCTATGTGCTGAACATCAAGCCCCGCCTTGAGGGCGAGGGCGAACGGCGCTTTTGCGACATGTCGGTCGTGGACGCCGCGACCGGCCAGCCGGTCAGCCCCGTCAAAAGCAGCTACGTGACCGGCGGTCCGTCCCGGAACCAATCCAATTTCCGTCCGCTCGACTGACCTCTACCGCCATTCATGACGGGGATAGCGCCGGGACAATTCCGCTTTGACCTTCGGATACATGTCGCGCCAGAAGACGCTGAGATCGTCGGTCACCTGGATCGGGCGGTGATTCGGCGCGAGCACCTCGATCTTCACCGGCACGCGGCCATGGCCCAGCGAGAACGTTGAGTTCACGCCGTACAGTTCCTGGATCCGGGCGCTGAGCACCGGCGGTCCCTCCTTGGCATAGGTGAGTTTGGCTTTGCGGCCATTTGCCATGGTCAGTTTCTCCGGCAGATAATCGTCGATCACCGCGAGTTGCTCGGCCGTCAGCCAGTCGCGCAGCACGGGCATGACCGGCTTGTCCTTCACGTCGCGCGCGCTGAGTTCGCCGTAGCAAACCTGCTCGATCAGGGTGGCGCGGTCGGCGTCGGCGATGGGATTGACCTCCAGTTCCGGAAACCATTCCGCGAGCCGGTTTACGCGCAGGATCCATTGCTCGACCGCCTCGTCCCAAGCCTCCAGCTTGATGCGCCCGGCCAGCACTTCCTTCGTCAGCAGGGCCGCCGCCTCGTTGAGCGGCGCGTCCTCGCTGCTGGTTTTGGCCTCGAGCACCAGGTCGCGGAACCGCCGCTCCCGGCGCGAGACCACGCGCTTCATGGATTCGTCGTAGGTCACGCCGCGCACCTCGCGGTAATCTTCCGGGAAAATCTCCTTCAGCCAGGATTCCTCGACCGCCGTCGCCAGCGAGAGCAGCACGTTCACCTCGCCGCCCCGGCCCTCGATCTCGCTGATCTCCGCCGCCACCAGCAGGGGGGACTTTTGAATGCAGCTTTCGCGCGCGAGCAGTCCGCGGCGGTTGTGCACCAGCTCGCAGCGCAGCGTGCCGCCGTCGAGCCGCTTCGCCAGCTGGTCGGAAAAGCCGGCCAGCACGCACTTGCGCACGGCCTCCCCGTCCACGCGGCGTTCGCTGACATCGAGCCCCTCCTTTTCGGCGATGGCCAGGAACTGCTCAAACAGCGGTCCCACCTGCCGGGCCCCCTGCGCGTGCAGGCCCAGCCGGCGGCAGGCCTCCATCGCGTAGTTCGCCTTGTCCGCATAGCGCCAGGCCCGCATCAGCATGAAAAAGTCGCTCTCGTGCTCCTCCCCGAACAGGTCGTCCCGCGCCTCATCGGTGCGCTTGTCCACGCCGCGCAGCAGGAAATTCCGCCCCTGGGTCAGCGCCGCCATGAGGGCGACGGACCGCACGCAGCCCCGCTCCTGCGCCGCCAGGAACATGCGCGCGTACCGCGGGTGCACGGGGAAGCGCAGCATCTTGCGGCCGACCTCGGTGATTGTAGGAGCGGCTTTATGCCGCGATTCAGCCGCACCATCGCGGCGTAAAGCCGCTCCTGCAGAGCGCCCCCAGATCCGCCAGCAGCGTTTCCGCCCGCTCCAGCGCCTTCGGATCAGGTTTTTCGAGCCAGGGGAACCCGGCCACGTCGTCGATCCCGCTCGCCTTGAGCGTCAGCACCACCTCGGCCAGGTCGAGGCGCTTCACCTCCGGCAATTCCTGCAGCGCCCGCTGCGCGTGTTCGCGCTCGGTCCACAGCCGCAGGCACACCCCCGGGGCGGTCCGCCCGGCCCGGCCGGCGCGCTGGTCGGCGCTGGCCACGGAAATCTTCTCGATGAGCAGCGTGTTGATGCCGCGGTGCGGATCGAACCGCGCCATGCGGGCCAGTCCGCAGTCCACGACCGCGGTGACGCCATCAATGGTCAGCGAGGTTTCCGCCACGTTGGTGGAGACAATGATCTTCCGGGTATCGTAGCGGGCCACGGCCCGGTCCTGCTGCTCGGGCGGCAGTTCGCCGTGCAGCGGAAAGCACGCGAACCCGCGCAGCGCGTGCGAACCCTGCACCTCCTGCACCGTGCGGCTGATCTCATAGGCGCCGGGCATGAAGACCAGCAGGTCGCCCGGGGTTTCCGCCGCGATGCGCTCGCACTCCCGCGCGGCCACGGCCCAGACGGGATCGGCCTCGAAATTGGGGGTCTTGGCCAGGTACCCGATGCGCACCGGATACATCCGTCCCTGCGAGGTGAGCACATCGCATGGGGCGAGGTAGTCCTTCAGCACCGCGGTATCGAGCGTCGCCGACATGACGACAATCTTCAGGTCCGGCCGGATGGTTTGCTGGATCTGCAGCGCCCGGGCCAGGGAGATGTCGCCGTACAGGTGCCGCTCGTGAAATTCGTCGAACACGAGGACGTTGATTCCACGCAGGGTCGCATCGAACGACATCTGCCGGAGCAGAATGCCCTCGGTCACGAACCGGATCCGCGTCGCGGCACTGATCCGCGACTCCAACCGGATCTGGTAGCCCACGACATCCCCCAGGCGCGTGCCGACCTCCTCGGCCACGCGCTTGGCCAGCAGCCGGGCCGCCAGCCGGCGCGGCTGCAGCACCACCACCTCGCCGCCGTCGAGAAACCCGTGCCGCAGCAGCATTTGCGGAATCTGGGTGGATTTGCCCGAGCCCGTCGGCGCCTGCACGATGAGCCGCCCGCCCGCCCGGAGGGTGGAGACGACGGCGGATTCGAGTTCGTAGATGGGCAGTTCGCGCGGAGACATGCGGCGGAAAAGCCACAGGGTCGGACTCTTCCCGCCCGAGGCAAGGCCGTTGTGAATAACCGGTGAGCCGGATTGCTCCCAAGTTATTCACCGCTTACGCCGGTGGAGAAGTTGTGGAGAACAACTGCTTTCCAAATCACCGCTCCCGGTCATGGTCGCTCCTGTTCCTTGATAGAACAGTCGCAGCGCAGCGGCCTGAAACGGTTCGCTGAGAGCACGACTGGGATAATCCCGGGCGACCGGGGAAAGGTCGGCGACAGCTGGTGTCGCCCTCCCCTCGCGTGCGGCAACGCACGATGCAGGCAGATATCACCAGCTCCTCTGGCCGGTGTCGTGACCGGTCAGTTCAGCACGAATCAGGAGCTGAGCGGCAAGACGCGATTAGAAACCGTGTCGAGCCGAGTCAGGTCCACAGGACGTTTCGACCTGCGGACCGACGCAGTTACCCAGAGGGTTATGGTTGCTACTGCGCAGACCAGAACGCAGTCGCGCATCCCGGCGGGACAACCCCCGCCAAAAGGCCCGGCTTTGCAAAAAGCGGGGCGCGCAAGGGAGGCGTGGCGGCGCGGAGTGAGCGGGCCTGGCAAAGCCCGTCAACCTCCTCATGGGGCGGTGTGAAAAACCACATCACCTTACTGCAAAGCGAACGCAGCCTGAGAGTTAAGAGGTCAGACCCGTAACGCAGGGCCAACGGCCGGCTACCAGCCGGCGCCGTCCTTGCGGTTTAGGTGCCGACGCGAAGAAATCGACGGATTGCAGGCGTGTCTGCACCCCGTCCGGCGAGTTGACTCCGGCAGGAGCCGACCGAACCGGGCGAAGAGGCCTCACTCGATAAATCCCAGCCGGAAACGGCCGGGACGGTCCCGCCATGAGACCGAGATCAGCGCATGCCGCGTTGAGTGGCGTCGGGGAGCACACAGCCCGCGAAAGCGAGAGCGCCCAATGTTGTGCCGCCGGGAAAGAGCGCGTGGCGAACGCCCACCCCCCTTTGAACCCGGGACCGCAAGGTCCCGGGTTCACTGTTTTTATGGGTCCGCGGCCCCGCTTTAGCCTTGTCGCCGGTCGGCCCCCTGCGCGAAATTCGCCCCATGCCGGCCCGTGATTTTCTGGCCACCAGCGTGCGCGTCCTGTGCGGCGTCCGCGCCCTCGACGCCGGCGGCTTGCCGGCTGGTCCGACGATCTATTTCGCCAACCACTCGAGTCACCTGGATTTCGTCATCATCTGGTCCTGCCTGCCCCCGGCCTACCGCCGCCGCGTGCGGCCGGTCGCGGGGCGCGACTACTGGAATCGCAACCGCCTGCGCCGCTGGCTGGCCGCCACGGTGTTCCGTGCCGTGCTGATCGAACGCCAGCACGTGACCACGGCCAACAATCCCATGGAGCCCATGCTCACGGCGCTGGACGAGGGCTCCTCGCTGATCGTCTTTCCGGAGGGTTCCCGCAGCCCGGACGGGCACCTGGCGGAATTCAAGGGCGGCCTCTACCCACCTGGCCCGGGCCCGTCCGGCCGTGCCCCTCGTTCCGCTTTACCTGGAGAATCTCAACCGCATTTTGCCCAAGGGCGGCCACATTCCCGTGCCCCTCATCGCGACCGTGCACCATGGCCCGCCGCTGCAGCTGGGTGAAAAGGAAGCCCGCGACAGCTTCCTGCGACGCGCCCGCGAGTCCATCGCCGCCATGGCGCATACCAATTTCCAATGAAGATCGATCGCGAAGTGCTCTGGCTCCTGGGCGGCATCCTGATCCTGCTGCTCCTGGCCAGCATCGTCACCGCCCTGCTCCAGCGCCGCCCCGGCGGCACGGCCAATGCCGTCATCGCAAACCTGGCCGCCCGGGTGCGGGCCTGGTGGGTCATGGTCGCCGTCTTCGGCTTCGCCCTCCTGACGGGCGGCACCGGCTCCGTGGTGCTCTTTGCGGCCATCTCCTTCCTGGCGCTCCGGGAATTCATCACCCTGACCCCCACCCGCCGCGGCGACCACGCCTCGCTGTTCTGGGCGTTCTTCGCCCTGATCCCCGTGAACTACGGCCTGATCTGGCTGCAATGGTACGGACTCTACTCGATCCTGATCCCGGTCTATGCCTTTGTCCTGCTGCCCATCCGCAGCGCCACGGCCGGGGACTGCGAACATTACCTGGAGCGCACCGCCAAGATCCAATGGGGCCTGATGGTCTGCGTGTTCTTCCTGAGCCACGCACCCGCGCTGCTCATGCTGGCCATTCCCGGTTACGAGGACGAAAACGCCAAGCTGCTCCTCTTCCTGGTCCTCATCGTGCAGCTGAGCGATGTGCTGCAGTACGTGTGGGGCAAGCTCCTGGGCCGGCGGAAGGTCGCGCCGACGCTGAGCCCGAACAAGACCGTGGAGGGCTTCGTCGGCGGCGTGCTCACGGCGACGGCCATCGGCGCGGCCTTGTGGTGGGCCACGCCCTTCAAGCCGTGGCAGGCCGCCGTGCTGGCCCTGATGATCACGCTGATGGGATTTTTCGGCGGCCTGGTCATGTCCGCCATCAAGCGCGACCGGGGCGTGAAGGATTTCGGCTCCCTGATCGAAGGCCACGGGGGCATCATGGATCGCATTGATTCGCTGTGCTTCGCCGCCCCGGTTTTCTTCCACCTCGTGCGCTATTACTACACCTGACCCGTGCCCACGCTCTACGACATCAAACCCCGCTTCCAGGCCCTCTTGCGTCCGCTGGTGCGCAGCCTCGCGGCCGGCGGTGTCACCGCCAATCAAGTCACGCTCGCCGCCGCCGGGCTCTCGCTGGCCGTGGGGGCCCTCCTGGCGTGGCGGCCGGAGTCCCGGGTCATCCTGTTGCTGGTTCCGCTCACCCTCTTCGTCCGCATGGCGCTGAACGCCATCGACGGCATGCTGGCGCGGGAGCACGGCCAGAAATCACCCCTGGGGGCGGTCCTCAATGAGATCTGCGACGTGATCGCGGATGCCGCGCTTTACCTGCCCTTTGCCCTGCTGCCCGCGCTCCATCCCGGACTGGTGGTCGGCGTGGTCGTGCTCGCCATCGTCAGCGAAATGACCGGGGTCGTGGCCGTGCAGATCGGCGCCTCGCGCCGTTACGACGGTCCGCTGGGGAAAAGCGACCGCGCCTTCCTCTTCGGGCTGCTGGCGCTGCTGGCCGGCCTGGACGTCTCCCTGTTCCGGTGGGGCGACCTCCTGCTGTTGATCGCAGTCGGACTGCTGGTTCTGACGGTCGTCAACCGGGCGCGGCACGCGCTGGCTGAACTCAACCCTTGATCACCAGGGTCCCGGCTATGCTGTCTTCCACCGCCTGCCGGTTGGGTTCCCACAGGACCTTGAGGAATCCGATCATGCCCATCGCCACCCCGGCCACATAGCCGCCCTGGCGGATGAAGGCGTCAAAGAAGGTCAGCGGCGTCCCGTTGATCTTCACCACCCGGATCCGCAGCAGGAATTTGCCGATCGAACGCCCGTGCCAGACGCCGAGGATGAGCGTGAAATAGATTCCCGACCAGCCGAAGGTCACGCCCAGCGCCCGGGTGAAACCCCGGGCCCGGTAAAGCCAGGAAGAACCCGCGGACTGCTGCTCGCGGTATTCCTTTTTCAGCGTCTCCACCTGCTCCTGCAGTTCGGCATTGGCCCGGCGCAACTCCCCCATCGCGGGATTCGGGGAAACATAAACCGTCTTCCGCAAGGCCTCGCTCTCCGCCCGGCCGGTGAACACATCAAGATTCAGACCGCGGGATTGCACGCTGGAGACATGGCCGAGGGCCAGCACCGACAGCGCGATGAGCAGTGCGCCGATGCCGCGGAGCATCCAGCGGAAAACCTTCATCGCCATGGGCACTTCCCTCCTGCCGCCCAGCAGGACCACGACCAGCACCCCGGTGGCCAGCCCCAGAAACGGCGTCGCCAGGAGGGAAAGCAGGCCCACCACCGCGATATCCAGCGCCATGGCGGCCAGCCGACGCCAGGGCTCGGCCAGCGGCTGGCCGAGCACCGCCGGCGCCACCGCCAGGGTATCGGCCGTAACCAACCGTCCCGCGGGCTTTTCGGGAATGTCCTTGGCTTCCGGCATACGCGAAAGCGAGGCCGGCGGGTGCGTTTCCTGCAAGTCTCATCCGTCATTCCGGCTTCGGTCTTGCAATCAGCTGCCCCGGCCGGCACTTTCTCCCTTTTTTCAAGTGCCAGAACCCGTCCGAGCCATGAACCAGAACATCCGAAACATCGCCATTATTGCCCACGTTGACCATGGGAAGACCACCCTCGTTGACAAATTGCTCAAGGAGGGCGGAGTTTTTCGCGCCAACCAGCAGGTCGAGGAGCGCGCCATGGATTCCATGGACCTGGAGAAGGAAAAGGGCATCACGATCAAGGCCAAGAACACCTCGGTCCACTGGCACGACAAGATCGTCAACATCGTGGACACCCCCGGGCACGCCGACTTTGGCGGCGAGGTCGAACGCGCGCTCCGCATGGTGGACGGCGTGCTGCTGGTGGTGGACGCCTATGACGGCCCCCAGGCCCAGACCCGTTTCGTCCTCCGCAAGGCCCTCGCCCACGGCCTCAAGGTCGTGATCGTCATCAACAAGATCGACCGTGAGAACGCCGAACCCGCCAAGATGTACGACAAGGTGCTGGAACTCCTCATGGAGCTCAACGCCACCGAGGAGCAGTTCGATGCGCCGGTCGTCTATGGCTCGGGCCGCGACGGCTACATGATGTATCACCTCGGCGATGAGAAGAAGGACATGTCGCCCCTCTTCCAGACCATCCTCGACCACGTCCCGCCCCCGTTCGCCAAGCCCAACGAGCCCTTCCACATGCTCGTGTCGAACATCGACTGGAGCGACTACGTCGGCCGTATCGCCGTCGGCAAGATCCTCGGCGGCACCGCGAATGTCGGCGAGACCCTCTTCGTGATCCGCCATGCCGATGGCAAACGCTCCCGGACCAAGATCACCAAGGTCTTCGAATTCACCGGCCTAGGCACGCGCGAAACCGAGAGCGCGGTCGCCGGCAACATCGTCGGCCTGTCGGGCTTCGAGGACATTGATATCGGCGACACCCTGACCGCCGACGAAAACGGCCACGCCCTGCCCTTCACCCAGATCGACCCGCCGACCCTCGAGATGCAGTTCTGCGTCAACGACGGCCCGCTCGTGGGCCAGGAAGGCAAGCTCGTCACCTCCCGGCAGCTCCGCGAGCGCCTGATGCGCGAGCTCAAGACCAATGTTTCCATCTACATCGAGGACTCCGAAAAGGCCGGCGTCTACAACGTCAAGGCCCGCGGCGCCATGCAGGTGGCCGTGCTGGTCGAGACCATGCGGCGCGAAGGCTTCGAGCTGCTGGTCTCGCGTCCGACGGTGATCGAGAAGACCGTCGACGGCCAGCGGCACGAGCCCTACGAGACTGTCTGGATCGAAGTGCCCGACGAGTGCGTGGGCGCCATCATGCAGAACCTGGCCAACCGCAAGGGCCGGCTCACCAACATGGAGAAGCTCCCGCACTCCACCATGCTTGAGGCGACCATCACGACCCGCGGCCTGATCGGCATGGAAATCGATGTCGTCAACGCCACCAGCGGCCGGGGCGTGCTCAGCCATCTCTTCAAGGAATACGGTCCGTATGCCGGCGAAGTCCTCACCCGCATCACGGGCACCCTGATCGCCACGGAAGCGGGCGAAACCACCGCCTACGCCCTCGTGATGTGCCAGGAGCGCGGCAAGCTCTTCGTCAGCCCGGGCGAACAGGTCTACGAAGGCATGATTGTCGGCGAGAATCCCCGCAACGAGGACATCTCCATCAATGCCGTCCGGGAAAAGAAGCTCACCAACTTCCGTTCGCAGGGTGAAGGCGTGGGCGTCGGGCTGACCCCCGCGACCAAGCTTTCCCTCGAGCGCGCGATCGAATACATCGCCACCGATGAGTTCGTCGAGGTGACGCCAAAGAACCTGCGCCTGCGCAAGCGGATCCTCAACGCCGGCCTGCGCATCAAGGCCGCCAAGGCCGGCAAGACGGGCTGAGCCGCTCCTCCCCTTCCTCAAGCCGCGACCGTACCCAGTACGGCGCGGCTTTTTCATGGGCGGGGTTTCAAATCCCCTGATCGGATTCTGAAGCGGGCGAAACCCTGGTGACGCCTGTGCCCACGCCCTCATCGCGGAAGCCGGCCAAGCGCCTTTCATCGATCCAAACCCTTCGCATTGTTACACCTGCCTTCCGCAAGCCAAAGCGCATGCCCTTCCGACTGGGATTTGCCGACACCCCTTATTTTGCCGGCGTCACCGCGCGCGTCTCGCGCTCGATTTCATCGGCCTGGATGAGGCCATGGGCGCTGGATTTGCCGGTGAACCGCCGGCAGAGTCCATCCATGAGGACGTAGCAGATGGGGATGATGAACAGGGTCAGGAATGTCGCGATCGACAACCCGCCGACGATGACAATGCCCATGGGATTGCGCGTCTCCGCCCCCGCACCCGAGGCGAACGCAATCGGCGCCGCGCCGAGGATCGTCGAGATCGAGGTCATGATGATCGGGCGGAATCGCAGGGTGGCGGCCTCAAAGGCCGCTTCGTAGGCCTTTTTGCCGGCGACCTGGAGCTGGTTGGCGAACTCGACGATGAGGATGCCGTTCTTCGCCACCATGCCGATTAGCATGATCAGTCCGAACCGGGAGAACAGGTTGTCGGTCATCGCCGGGCCCCAGAGACGCGTGCCGTACAGCACCGCAATGCCACCGGCCAGGGCGATCGCCACGCCGGTGAAGATCGTCAGCGGATGAATCCACGATTCAAACTGGGCGGCCAGGATCAGAAAGGTGAAAAGCAGGGCGAGGCCGAAGAGCATGGACGTGTCGCTGCTGCTCTCGACGAATTCGCGCGATTCACCGTCCCAGGCAATCGAGTACCCGGCCGGCAGGATCTCCGGGGCCCGGGCCTGCAGGAAATCCACCGCGTCACCGATCGTGGCGGTCGGCCCCAGCTGGGCCGAGACGGTCGCCGAACGCAGGCGGTTGAAATGCGGATAGTTCTCCGGCACGGCATTCTCGTCCACCGTCACCAGGTTGCCCAGTTGCACGAGCTGCCCGTCGGTGGACTTGACATAAAGCCGGGTCAGATCCCGCGGCGAGGTCCGGTCGGCATCCTCCACCTGCACGATGACATCGTACTGCTGGTTGCCGCGCTGGAATTCCGTGACCCGGCGGCTGCCGAGCAAAGTTTCCAGGGTTGAGGCGATGTCCGCGATGGGCACCTTGAGATCCGCGGCGCGGGCCCGGTCAATGCGCACCTCCAGCTGGGGCTTGGTCGGCGAGGGATCGACCCGGGGCAGCAGGAAGAGATTGCTGGTCCGCATGAGCTCGATGAACTTCTGGCCGAGCCGCTGCAGTTCCGCGAAATCGCTGCCCTGCAGCACCATCTCGATGCCGCTGCCCCGGCGGCCGCCGATGGGCCGCACCGGCGCGGCAAAGGCCTGCCCGCCCGTGCTCATATTCTGCATTTTCACGCGCAATTCCCCCACGATCTCCTGGGTCTTGCGCTCACGCATTTCCCAGGGGACGAGCGTCGCGAAAATGAACGCGCGGCTGCCGTCGCCGGTGCGGTGGAAGGTGCGGTCGATTTCCGGAATCCTCAGCACCTCCTGCTCCAGCTCGTAGGAATAACTCTGCATGTACTTGGGCGTGGAACCGACCGGCGGGATGAAATTGACGGTGAAGATGCCCCGGTCCTCCAGCGGGGTCAGCTCGCGCTGCAGCCCGCCATAGAACCAAAATCCGGCGATGGTGAGCCCCAGCGTCACGACCAGCACCAGGGTCTTCGCCTTGAAGGCGCCTTGCAGCATCGCCGCATAGCGGGCGTTCAGCCACGCAAAGAACGGCTCCGTCTTTTCATAGAACCAGCCGTGCCGCGCATGGCCGTCCACGATCTTGGCCCGCAGCAGGCGGGAGCAGAGCATGGGCGTCAGCGTCAGGGCGATGAAGGATGACACTATGACCGCCACCGACAGCGTGATGCCAAACTCGAAGAAGAGCCGTCCGGTCTGGCCCTTTTGGAAGGCCACCGGCAAAAAGACCGCCGCGAGCGTCAGCGTGGTCGCAATCACGGCAAAGGCCACCTGTCGCGCCCCGAAGATGGCGGCATGGATCGGCCCCTCTCCCTCCTCAATGCGCCGGTAGATGTTTTCCAGCATCACGATGGCGTCGTCCACGACCAGCCCGACCGCCAGCACGAGGGCCAGCAGGGTGAGCACGTTGAGCGAGAAACCCAGCCAGTTGATGACGGCAAAGGAACCGATCAGTGAAACCGGAATCGCCAGCAGCGGAATGAGCGTCGCGCGCCAGTCGCGCAGAAAGAGGAAAATCATCAGGATGACGAGGAGCGACGCCTCCCAGAGGGTCTTGTAGACCTCGCGGACCGAGCGGTCGACGAACACGCTGGTGTCATAGCCGACCTCGACCTTCACGCCCTCCGGCATCTCCGCCTGGATCACGGGCAGCAGGGCCTTGATGCCGTTGGCCACGTCGAGCAGATTGGCCTGCGCCTGGCGCAGCACCTGCACCCCGACGGTCGGCCGGCCCTTGAAAAAGGATTCGCCCCGGTAATCCGCCTGGCCCAGTTCCACGCGGCCAACATCGGCGAACTTCACCTGGTAATCGCCCACGGTCGCGAGCACCAGGTTCTCATAGTCGCGGGCTTCCGCCATGTTGCCCTGCACCTTGATCGGAAATTCACGGGAGAGTGACTCGATGCGCCCGCCGGGGATTTCCACGTTCTGCTGCCGCAGCGCCCGTTCAATGTCCGTCACCGTGAGATTGTAGGCGGCCAGCCGGTCGGCATTGACCCACAGGCGCATCGCATAACGCGGACCGCGGATGTTGACCGCCCCCACGCCGGGCACGGTTTGCAGGCGCTGGAGCGCGATCCGCTCCACAATCTCGTAAAGCTCGGTGCGGGTGTGGCGTTCCGAGTTGAAGGAGATCGAGAGGATCGGACTCGAGTCGGCCTCCGTCTTGGAAACGCGCACATTGTCCACTTCCGGCGGCAGCCGGCCCTGGGCGCGGCTGACCCGGTCCCGCACGTCGTTGGCCGCCTCGTCAATGTTCCGGCTCAGGTTGAACTCGACCGAGATGCGGGAGTATTCCTCGGCCGAGGTCGACCGGATGACCCGGATGCCCTCGATGGAGGCGATTTCCTTTTCGAGCGGTTCCGTGATCTTGCTCTCCACCACCTCGGCGGACGCGCCGGCATAACCGGCCTCGACCGAGATGACGGGCGAGTCGATGCTCGGGTACTCGCGCACCGGCAGTTCGCCGAACGCGAGCAGGCCGATGATCAGGATCAGGATGGAAGCGACCAGGCAGATGACCGGCCGGCGGATCGAGATGTCCGAGAGGATCATCGCGCTTCATTTCCCTGCTGGAATTCGGCGCGCAACGGACGCGGACTCAACTTGATGCCCGGGTAAAGGATCAGGGCCCCCACCCCCGCCGCGACCACCTCCTGGCCTTCCTGCAGGGCCCCTTCGGCCGTGGTGATTTCCGCCAGCCCGTGGGTGCGCAGGCCGACCCGGACGGGAATGAAGGCCGCGATCTTTTCGCCCTTGGATTCCTGGACCGCGATGATCTGCGTGCCGTCCGTGACCGTGAGGATGGCGCCCTCGGGGACCGTCATGGCGCCGCGCCGCACGTCGAGGACGATTTCGACATTGGCAAACATGCCCGGCTTCAGGGCCGGAGGCGGCGTATCCAGGTAGCCCTTGATCTCGGTTGACCGGGTCGTTCGCTCGATCACCGGGTTCACAAAATAAACCTCGCCCTTCACCTTGTCCACCGACTCGGGATTGCGCAGGTGGATCGTGAAAACCGTACCCGGCCGGATCTTGCCAAGGTAGCGCTCGGGCACCTGAAAGCTGATCTTCAGCCGGCTGAGGTCGTTGATCGTGGTGAGGATCGAGCCGCTGGTCACGTAATCGCCCGGCGAGAGCGTGCGGGAGCCGATCACGCCGTCGAACGGCGCCTTGAGCGCGGTCTTCTCGATGCGCAGCTTGAGCACCTCGAGTTCCGCCCGCGCCGCCGCATATTCGCTGCGCGCCCGGTCCACCTCCGATTGGGGGATGGTCCGCGTCTCGCTGAGGTTTTCGCTGCGGGCCACATTCAGTTCCGCGAGCTTGAAGCGGGCCTCGACCTGCGCGAACTGCGCGCGCAATTCGGCATCGTCGATCTTCATGAGCAGCTGGCCCCGCTTCACGACCTGCCCCTCTTCAAAGTAGATGGCCTGCACCAGGCCGGCGATCTCCGGGCGGAGCTGGGCGGATTCGTTGGCCTCGAAGGATCCGACCACCGTCAGCGTCTCCGCCAGATCCCGGCGCGTGACCGGCGTGACCTCGACCACCTGCACCTGGCCGGAGCCGGCGCGGGGGCCGGCGGCCGCGGTTTCCTTTTTGGCGCAACCTGCGGCCAGACCCATACAAGCGACCCCCAAAGCAAGCGAGACAGTGATACGGTTCATTTGAAAGTAACCGTTACCACTGAAGGCATTGCACGCGAAGTGCAACCAAGCCCTTAAAAAAGTCCTGATCGCTGGCTCTCGCGCAATGTATTGAAAGTGGATGGCTCAAGTAGGGCGGGTCTCCGACCCGCCCTGAGTACGCGGCACCACGGTTAAACGTCAAAAGGCAGGTCAAAGACCTGCCCTACTTCATGCCTTCGCCGCCGTCTCTATTTAGCGTGCTTCAGCTGATCAGCTTCCCGTAGGCCGCGGCGTCATTCAACGCCGCCGCTTCCGCCGGATTGCTCAGCTTCAGCTTCAGCATCCAGCCGCCTTCATAGGGATGCTGGTTCACTGTCTCCGGCGCGGACTCCAGCACGGGATTGGTTTCGATGACCGTGCCGCCGACCGGCGCATACAGATCGGAGGCGGCCTTCACGGATTCGACGACGCCGAATACCTGCCCGGCCGTGAGGGTGGCTCCCGGCTTGGGCATCTGCACATAGGTGATGTCACCGAGTGAATTCTGCGCGTAGTCGGTGATGCCCACCGTCGCGGTGCCGTCGCCGGCAAGTTTCACCCACTCGTGGGATTTGGCGTAACGAAGGTCGCTGGGAACGTTGCTCATGAGGATTTTTTTAGTTCCACAAAGGGAGGTTTGACGAGATGCAAATTGAGTCTGGCGCCGCGAATGTCCACGGCGAGCGGCTGGGCGGCCGCCGCCGTTGTCACCAGGGCCGAACCGATCGCCTCATTGAGGACGGGGGACAGCGTGCCGGAAACCACGCGGCCCACGACGGCGCCATCGGGGCCGAGCACGGGCGTCTCGGCGCGGACAATGCGGCGGTCGCCGGTCTTGAAAAACACGATTTTTTGTTTCGCCCCGTTCTGCTTTTCGGCCACCAGCGCATCGCGGCCGATGAAATCGGCGCCCTTGTCGAGCTTCACCGTCCACCCCAGGCCCGCGGTCAGCGGTGATATATCCTGCGTGATCTCGTGACCGTACAGCGGATAGCCGGCCTCCAGCCGCAGGCTGTCGCGGGCGCCCAGTCCGGCCAGTTCCATGCCGTGGGGCTGCCCGGCCTTGAGCAGCGCCGCGGCCAGTTCGGTGGCATCGCCCGCCGCATGATAAAGCTCGAAGCCGTCCTCGCCCGTGTAGCCGGTCCGGCTGATCAGGCAGTGCACGCCGGCTACGGTGCCCTCGACGAAATGATAGTACTTGACCGTCGCGAGCTTGGCGCCCGTCAGGGATTGCACGATCGCGGCCGCCTTGGGCCCCTGCACCGCCAGCTGGGCGTAATCGGCCGAACGATCGGTCACCGTCACCTTGAAGGCGGCGGCCTGTTGGTGAATCCAGGCCAGGTCCTTGTCGATGTTGCCGGCATTGATGCAAAGGAAGTAGTCCTCGGGTCCGTGCATGTAGACCAGCAGGTCGTCGACGACTCCGCCCGACGGATAGCACATCGGGGAATAGAGCACGCGGCCGGGATGCAGCTTGGCGACATCGTTGGTGACCAGATAATTCAGGAAGGCGCCCGCCTGCGGTCCGCGGACATCGACCTCGCCCATGTGACTCACATCGAAGAGGCCGGCTGTGCGCCGCACCGCCTTGTGCTCCTCCAATATGCTTCGATACTGCACCGGCATTTCCCAGCCGGCGAAGTCCACCAGTCGGCCGCCGTGGGCGGCGTGAAAATCACGCAAGGGGGTGCGTTTTAGATCGCTCATGGGAGACTGTAGTCCCTCCTCCCCTGACACCCGCAAGGTTCTTTTGCCGCGGCGGCGCGCATTGCAGATTATATTCGCAACCCAGCGCGACTGCATAAACTGCCGTCATGCCGTTCGCCGGTCCTGCCACCTGATGCACCCTGCCTTCCCCAGTCCGCTGGCCTATTGGGTTCACGACCTGAGCCCTTTTCTGGTTCAATTCACCGAAAACATCGGCATCCGCTACTACGGGCTGGCCTACCTGCTGGGTTTCCTCGCCGCCGCGTGGCTGCTGCACCGTTATGCCCGCACCGGCCGGTCGCTGCTGCCGGCCGCCCAGATTCCGGACTTCATGATGGGGATCATCATGGGGGTGCTGATCGGAGGCCGCCTGGGTTACTTCCTCTTTTATCAGTTCGACAGTGTGCGCGCCGACCCGCTGGTGCTGGTGCGGACCTGGGAAGGCGGCATGGCCAGCCACGGAGGCTTCATCGGCGTGGTGTTGGCCCTGGCCTGGTTGGCCCGGGCGCAGCGCGTGCCGTTCATGCATCTGAGCGACCTGATCGCCTCCACCACGGCCGTCGGCCTGCTCTTCGGCCGCATCGCTAATTTCATCAATGGCGAGCTCTGGGGCAAGACCACCACCGTCTCCTGGGCCGTGATTTTCAAAAACACCGGCGGCGGCCCCTTCCCGCGGCATCCCTCGCAGCTCTATGAAGCCCTCCTCGAGGGCGTCCTGCTGCTGGCGCTGGCGCAATGGCGCTTCTGGCGGACCGATGTCGTGCGCGCCCATCCGGGCCGGCTCGCCGGCGAATTCCTCATCGCCTACGCCCTGGTCCGCGCCATCGGCGAGGTCTTCCGCGAACCCGACGCGGGCCTGATCCTCGGGCTCAGCCGGGGCACCTTCTATTCGCTGTTCATGGTGATCATCGGTGTCTGGCTCATCGCACGCCGTCCAACGCCGCTGACGCTGCCGCCTCCGGTTGCTCCCGGCACGCCCAAGGCCTAACCCCGCTCACGGGGCAACCCGCCAAACCGCCATGTAACGTATTGCGTTACATGGCGGATTGATATTCCCAGGACGCGCTTTCCGCCGGAGTTCCGGCTTTAACCCCAAATCCCATGACCCCAACCCCCCTCAGTCTGGCCGACCGCATTCGTCTGTACATCACCCTCACCCTGCAAGTGGTACCGCTCATCGTCCTCTTGTTCACGATCTCAAATTCAAAAAGTCTGCTGCTGATCATTCCGCTGCTGCTGACCGCGATCGGCATCATCATGGAATTGACGGGCCGGAGCGCGGGCCGGGGGCTTGCCCTGGGCATGCTCGGGCTGCAGGCCCTGGTCATGTGTGGCGTGTTGGTTTTCGTCATCTACATGACCAATTTTGCCGGAAGCCCGGACGACAAGCTCACGGCCGGGGATTTGCCGACCCTCTTGCTGCTGCTGGTCCCGCTCGGCATTTTCCTGTGGAACTATCTGGATGGCCGCAAGGCCGTCGTTCCCGCTGGTGCGACCAGCCGGGCCTGAGCCGGAATATCCAAACGGCTGCCGGTTAGACCACCGTGCCCGGGGGCAGGATGGCTCCCTTGGGCACCACCAGCACGCCATCCCGCACAATCACCGCGCCGTTGGCATAGGTTCCATCGGCCTTGCCGGTGGCGCTGAGCACGCAACCCGGGCCGATCCGGGCATTCTTGTCGATGATGGCTCCGTTGATGCGGCAGCCCTTGCCCAGGCCAAGATGCGGACGGCCGGCGGTGGCATTGGCCTCCAGTTGCGTGTCGGTCTCGTAGTAATCCGAACCCATCACGATCACATCCTCGAGCACGCAGCCCTCCTCCACGAAGGAACGGATGCCGAACACGCAGCGCTTGATGCGGGAATCCGCGATGATGGAACCATCGCCGATCACCGCATGATCAATGTGGCAGTTGTTCAGCTTCGAAGCCGGCAGGTATCGGTCCTGGGTGTAGATCGGCGCACCGGCGTCGAAGAAATTGAACGGCGGCAGCGGCTGGGCGAGCGCGAGGTTGGCCTCGAAGAAGGCGCGCACGGTGCCGATGTCCTCCCAGTACCCTTCAAAGATGTAGGCGTAGAGTTTCTTCTTCCCCAGCAATCCCGGGATGATCTCCTTGCCGAAATCCGCCATCGTGTTGTCCAGCGCATCCGCCATGGCCTTGCGGTTGAAAACGTAGATGCCCATCGAGGCCAGGCAGTGCTTCTCGCCGGTGCTCTCGGTCAGCCGGGCCTCGACCGCCGGGCTGAGGGTCAGACTGTCGATGACGGCCGGATCCTTGGGCTTTTCGACAAAACGCTCGATGGCCAGGTCGTCATGCACCTGCATCAGGCCCAGGCCGGAGACCTTGGAGACGGGGAACGGGATCGCGGCAATCGTCACGTCTGCCCCGGTCGCCAGGTGCTGGTCGATGATCTTCCGGTAATCCATCCGGTACAGCTGGTCGCCGGATAGGATGAGGACCAGATCATGCGGAAACGAACGGAAGTGGATGAGGTTGCGACGCACGGCATCGGCCGTGCCCTGGTACCAGTCGGAACCCTTTTCGGTCTGCTCGGCGGAAAGAATGTCAACAAAGCCTCCGCCAAACGGGTCAAAGTGATAGGTGCCCTGAACGTGCCGGTGGAGCGAGGCGGTCTGGAATTGGGTCAGCAGGAAGATGCGGTTGATGTCGGAGTTAAGGCAGTTGCTGATCGGGATATCCACCAGCCGGTACTTGCCCGCGAGGGGCACGGCCGGCTTGCAACGTTCCATGGTGAGGGGATGCAGCCTGGTTCCACGACCGCCGCCCATGATCACCGCCAGTGCACGTTTCTGAGTCGTCATAATGTTGCCCTAAAGCTTGCCCAAGCATCACCGTCGACGCTACTTTCGCGAGTCAAATTCAAAAAATATGTGTGGAATCGTCGGCTACGTCGGAAAACAAAAGGCAGCATCACTGATCATCGAGGGCCTCAAGCGCCTCGAATACCGGGGCTATGACTCCGCGGGCGTCGCCATCTTCCAGCAGGGCCATTTCGAGGTGGCAAAAAAGGCGGGCCGGGCCGCCGAGCTGGAAAAAGAGGCGGTCAAGCATCGCTTCACCGGGACCTACGGCATCGGCCACACGCGCTGGGCCACGCACGGCGGCGTCACCGACGCCAACGCCCACCCCCATGTCAGCAGCGACGGGAAAATCGCCCTGATTCACAACGGGGTCATCGAGAACTACCTTTCGATGAAGAAATTCCTCACCGGCAAGGGCTACACCTTCAAGTCCGAGACCGACACCGAGGCGCTCTGCAACCTGATCGCCTACCATTATGCGAAGGAGCCGGTCGTCGCCGAAACCAACCGTTTCCTCGAAAGCGTCCGCAAGACCCTGCGGCATGCCGAAGGCACCTACGGCATCGTGGCCATGTGCCTCGACCAACCCGGTGAACTGGTGGCCGCCCGCAAGGGCTCGCCCCTGATCCTCGGGCTCGGCGACGGCGAGAATCTCGTGGCCAGCGACGTCTCGGCCATCGTCAGCCGGACCCAGAGCGTCGTGTACCTCAAGGATGGCGAACTGGCCTACGTCACGCCGGCGAGCATTGCGATCTCCACCCTCGACGAGGGCGATGTCGATCCCGTGGTGGATACGGTCACCTGGTCCATCTCCGATGCGGAGCTCAACGGACACGCCCACTTCATGGAGAAGGAGATCTTCGAGCAGCCCGTCGCGCTGGAAAACGCGATGCGCGGCCGGTTCTCCGAGGACGGCAGCACCGCGCAGTTCGGCGGACTGAACGTCCCGCCCGCGGAATTCCGCCAGATCGAGCGCTTCATGTTCTGCGCCTGCGGCACCGCCTGGCACGCCTGCCTGGTCACCGAGCACCTGCTGGAGCGATTCGCCCGCGTGCCCGTGGAGGTCGATTACGCCTCGGAATTCCGCTACCGGAACTCGCCGCTTTTCCGCAACACCCAGTTCTTCGTCATCAGCCAGTCGGGCGAAACCATCGACACCCTGGCCGCCCTGCGCGAAGCCAAGCGCAAGGGCTACCGCGTGCTCGCCATCGTCAATGTCGTGGGTTCCACCCTCGCCCGGGAAGCCGACGGCGGCATCTACCAGCACGTCGGTCCGGAGGTGGGCGTGGCCTCGACCAAGGCGTTCACCTCGCAGCTGCTGCTGGGCGCCATGGTCGCGCTCTACGTGGCCCGCATGCGCGACATGAGCTTCAGCGAGGGCGTGGCCTACGTGAAGGCACTGAAGGGCGCGCCCGACCTGGTTCGCCAGGTTTTGGAACAGGCGCCCCACATCAAGGCCATCGCGCAGCGTTATGCCCGCTACGACGACATGCTGTTCCTCGGGCGGCTCTCGCTCTTCCCGATCGCGCTCGAGGGCGCGCTGAAACTCAAGGAAATCTCCTACATCCACGCCGAGGGCTATCCGGCCGCCGAGATGAAGCACGGGCCCATCGCCCTCATCAGCGAGCAGTGCCCCAGCGTCTTCTTCGTCACCAAGGGCGAGATGTTCGGCAAGATCGTGTCCTCGATGCAGGAGATCAAGGCCCGCAAGGGCAAAATCATCGCCATCTGCACCGAGGGCCTGGAACTGCCCCCCGGCCTGGCCGACGAGGTCATCCCCATCCCCGACGCCCACGAGGCCGTCCTGCCCATCATCGCCACCATTCCCGTCCAGCTTCTCAGCTATTACATCGCGGTTGAGCGCGGCTGTGATGTGGACAAGCCCCGCAACCTGGCCAAATCCGTCACCGTCGAGTGACCACCCCCGCGCTGATGCACATCCATCCTTCCCGCGCGGACTTTCTGCGCCTCAGCACCCAGGGCAACGTGGTGCCGGTCTGCACCGACCTCATGGCGGATTTCGAGACGCCCGTCTCCGCCTACGCCAAGCTCAAGGAGGCCGGCCCGGCCTACCTGCTCGAGTCCGTGGAAGGCGGCGAGACGCTTTCCCGCTACAGCTTCATCGGCTGCCGTCCGCGGAAGATTTTCGCCTGCGGACCCGACACCACCGAGATTCGCGAGCCCGGCCAGCCGACGCGTAGAATTCCCACGCCCCAGGATCCCCTGACATTGCTGGCCGCGGAAATGAAGGGCTATCACCCCGTCATCATTCCCGGCCTGCCCCGGTTCACCGGCGGTGCCGTCGGTTTCGTGGGCTACGAGTATATCTCGCGGATCGAACCCACCGTGCCGGTCGCCAGGAAGGATGAGCTGGGCGTGCCCCTGCTCTATTTCATGCTGTCGGATTCGCTGCTGATCTTTGATCGCGCGAAGCAGACCCTGCGTCTTTGTGTCAATGCCCACATCCGCGGCGACGCCGCTGCGGCCTATGACGCGGCCGTGGCCGAATTGCACACGCTCTACGGCCTGCTGCGGCAGCCGCGCGAGCTGGCCCCCGCGCCGCTGGTGGAGCCGGCCAAAGTCGAGGTCCCTCCGGGCAATTTCACCCGCGAGCGTTTCGAGCAGTGCGTGAAGGATTCGAAGGAATACATTCGCGCCGGCGACATCATCCAGGTGGTCGGCGCCCAGCGCTTCACCCAGCCCTTTGCCAAGTCGCCCCTCGATCTCTACCGCGCCCTGCGGACGGTGAACCCGTCGCCCTACATGTTCATCCTCGAGGCCGGGGATTTCTCCATTGTCGGCGCCTCGCCCGAGGTGCACGTGCGCCTGACCGACGGCCTGGTGGAAATCCGCCCCATCGCCGGTACCCGCCGCCGCGGCGCCAACCACGCCGAGGATGTGGCCCTGGAAAAGGAACTGCTCGCCGATGAAAAGGAAAAGGCCGAGCACCTCATGCTGGTGGATCTGGCCCGCAACGACATCGGCCGCGTCTGCCAGTTCGGCAGCGTCACCGTGCCGGATTTCATGACCGTCGAGCGCTACTCGCACGTCATGCACATCGTCTCGCAAGTGGAGGGCCGCATTGCCCCGGGCAAGGACGCCTACGACCTCATGCGTGCGACCTTCCCCGCCGGCACGGTCAGCGGCGCCCCCAAGATCCGCGCCATGCAGATCATCTCGCAGATCGAGGAACTGCAGCGCGGCTTCTATGCCGGCGCCCTCGGGTACTTCGGCTACGACGGCAACATGGACACCTGCATCATGCTGCGCACCGCGCTGCTGAAAGGCGGCCAGGTTCATATTCAGGCCGGCGGCGGCTGGGTGGCCGATTCGGTCCCGGCCGATGAATACCAGGAGACCATCAACAAGGCCTCCGCCCTCTTCAAGGCCGTCGCGATGGCCGAGCAGTTTCCGGCCTGAGGCAAATCGTAGGGGGCGCACCTCATGTGCACCCTTCCGGGTCAGTCGCCAATCGCGTCCCAATCGGGCGCAGACAAGCTGCGCCCCTTGTTGCCACAGGTCAGGCCATAGCCGCCTCTCCGTGATGCGCCATTGCAGCACGATTCCAACGCGTGGGCTGCAAGCATTTGCGCCACCCTGTCACGTGGCCGGCGTGTCCGCCTTGATTTCCCCTAGGTGGAAAACAGTCCGGAGCTTGGAATGGTTTAGGCTCTGATTGTCTGGAATAATGCATCCGGAACAAACCTCTGATCGTAGACACTATAAATTCGAATTTCATCATGCCACTAAAGCAAAAGCTCCCACACCACCCTGCTGAATCCGATGAAATGAATGCAGCCGCCGCCCCTGCGGTTGTCCTCGTTGCACAGGATGCCGTGCCGTCCTTTCTGGAAAAATCAGAACCCGCGCCGGCTGAAGTCATTCCTCACGGCGAACGCAGCAACCTCCAACTATACCTGCAGGAGATCGGCAAGACCGCCCTCCTGACCATCGAGGAGGAGATCCAGCTCGCCAAGCGGATCCGCCGCGGCGACAAGGCGGCCCGCGACCACATGATCCAGGCCAACCTGCGTCTGGTCGTGAAGATCGCGATGGATTACAAGGATTTCGGTCTGCCGCTCCTGGACCTCATCAGCGAGGGCAACATCGGCCTGATCAAGGCCGTCGAGCGCTTCGACCCCGCCAAGGGCGGCAAGCTCTCCACCTACGCCGCCTGGTGGATCAAGCAGTCCATCAAGCGCGCCCTGGCCAACCAGTCCAAGACCATCCGCCTGCCGGTCCATCTGGTCGACAAGATCTCCAAGATGCGCCGCACCGCCATGAAGCTCACCGAGGAACTCGGCCGCGAGCCCACGGATGAGGAGTTGGCGATGGAGTTGCAGATTCCCACCAGCAAGGTGGCGCACCTCAAGTCCGTCAGCGTGCGCCCGGCCTCGCTCGACGCGCCGGTCGGCGAGGAAAGCGACTCGTCCACCTTCGGCGAGATTGTCGGCGACGAAAACGCCATCAGCCCCTTCGAAAGCCTGCAGGAGCGCAACCTGAACACCGACCTGCATGCGATGGTGGACGCGCTCGACGAGCGCGAGGCCGAGATCATCAAGCTGCGTTTCGGTCTCGATGGCCGCGACGAGCTCACCCTCGAGGAGGTCGGCCGGAAGTTCAAGGTGACCCGCGAACGCATCCGCCAGCTCGAATACCTCGCCATCACGAAAATGCGCAAGGCCATCTCCAAGCACGAGGCCATCCGCACCACGGATGAAATCGAGGAGGAGGACCGCCAGCGCCAGCGCATGGCCATCATCCGCGAATTCGTCGAGAGCAAGACGAAGAAGCAGGCCAGGGCCGGTCGCAACTGAGTATCCGGGCCGCGGCCAGTAGCGCAGGTCTTTGACCTGCGAATTCGACGCGGCATCCGCAATGTAGCTCAAACGGGCAGGTCAGAGACCTGCCCTACTGAAAGGCCGCCTTCACCGGCGGCCTTGTTTATTTTTGGCCGTGTTCCGGTGAAATGCGAAGGGGCAGGCTGCAGCCAGCCGCAACACTGGAGCCCAACTCATCCTGGTAGTAGCGCAGGTCTTTGACCTGCGAAATCCACGCCCCATCCGCAATGCAGCCCAAACGGGGCAGGTCAGAGACCTGCCCTACTGGAAGGACGCGCCGGCAGTACACAAAAAAGCCGCCCGCCCCGCATTGCGGGACGGGCGGCTCGAAGTTAACCGATGAAAGAAGGCTTATTCCTTCTTGTCCGAGGCGGCATCGAGGATGTCGCCCAGGTTCATCATGTCGCTGCCGGCGTTGCGGTTCATCGCCTCGTAGGCCGAGGTCTCGGCGGCGAGCTGCTGCTCGGAGTAGTTCGCGGCCTTGATCGAGAGACCGAGGCGACGCTCGTCGCGGTCGATCTTGATGACGCGGGCCGTGACCTGCTGGGCGGGCTTGAGCACGTCCTTGATCTTCTCGATGCGCTCCTCGCTGATCTGCGAGATGTGCACCAGGCCGTCGATGCCGTCCTTGAGCTCCACGAAGGCGCCGAAGGAGGTGATCTTGGTGACGGTGCCGGTGACCACGTCGCCGATGCGGAAGTGGCTGTCGATGTCGGACCACGGATCGTCGGCCAGCTGCTTCATGCCGAGGCTGATGCGCTGCTGGTTCGGATCCACGTCGAGCACGATGGCGTCCACCTCGTCGCCCTTCTTGAGGACTTCGGACGGGTGGTTGACCTTGCGGGTCCAGCTCATGTCGGAGACGTGCACCATGCCGTCGATGCCCTCTTCGAGTTCGATGAAGGCGCCGTAGGTGGTCATGTTGCGGACCTTGCCGCGGACGCGGGCGCCGATCGGGTAGTTGTGGCGGACCATGTCCCACGGGTTCGGCTCGAGCTGGCGGAGGCCGAGCGAGATCTTCTGCTCTTCCTTCTGGATGCCGAGGACCACCGCATCGAGCTCCTGGCCGACCTTGAGCAGTTCGGAGGGCTTGGTGATGCGCTTCGTCCAGGACATCTCGGTGATGTGCACGAGGCCCTCGACGCCGGGTTCGATTTCGACGAACGCGCCGTAGGGCACGAGATTGACGACCTTGCCGTGGACCTTGGCGCCGACCGGGAACTTCCGGTCGATCTCGTCCCACGGATTCTTGGTGGTCTGCTTGAGACCGAGGGAAACGCGCTCTTTCTCGCGGTTGACCTCGATGATCATGACCTGGATCTCCTCACCCTGCTTGAGCATTTCGGAGGGGTGCGAGATGCGGCCCCAGCTCATGTCGGTGATGTGGAGCAGGCCGTCCATGCCGTCGAGGTCGATGAACGCGCCGAAGTCGGTGATGTTCTTGACGACGCCCTTGCGGACCTGGCCGGGCTGGATGGACTCGAGCAGGTTGCGGCGCTTGTTGGCGCGCTGTTCCTCGATGAGCTCGCGGCGGGAGAGCACCACGTTCTGGCGCTCGACGTTGATCTTGAGGACCTTGAAGTCGTAGGTCTGGCCCACGTACTGGTCGAGGTTCTTGGGCGGCTGCACATCGATGTGCGAGGCCGGCATGAACGCATCGACGCCGATGGAGATGATGAGACCGCCCTTGACCTTGGCCTTGACGCGGCCGGCGGCGACGGAGCCTTCCGGGAACCGGGTCAGGATGTTGTCCCAGTTTTTCTTCTGCTCGGCCTTGTCAAAGGAGACAACGGGGGAGCCGTTCTTGTCTTCGAGCTTCTCGACGAGGACCTCGATCGTGGAACCGATCTGGAGTTCACCGATGTCGATGAATTCGGAAGCGGGGACGAGAGCCTCGGATTTGCCACCGATGTCGACGACGACTTCGTTCTGGCGGATTTCGGTGATGGTGCCCGGGACGATGGCGCCGGCCTTCAACTTGTCGAAGGACGACTGCGCGAGCAGTTCTTGCATTACTGAACTCATGTGCGAAAACCGGCGAACAGAAGCCCCGCTCCAGAGACCCCGATCCACCGGGATGATCCCGCTGTTAACGGAACCGTTTGGTTGATGGTTATACTGACAGGAAAGCCGGTGGGAGCGTCGCGGCGACGCCGGCTGAACCGATACAAATGCCGCGAACGGTCAGATTCGCCGTGCGCAGGGGCGGTCGGCAAGCCCTAATTTGGACGAGGTGTGCAAGCCGGTGCCCGGCTTGTCCCGTAGCGGCGCTCTTCAGGTGCGCCCTTTGATCATCATCCGCAGATGAGACAGCCAGGGCGCACACAAGGTACTCCCCGGCAAGGATTAGGCTGGGGCGCCGGTTCCTGCAAAACCCTGACCAGATGCTCGAAGAATGAATCGTAAAGCCCGTGCTCGCGCAGGGCCCGGTTGGTCGCGGTCCCCTTTATGTCGGCCTCGCTCTGTTCGTGAATCAGGATCGCAACCTCGGTGCTTTCGCCGGCAACCCCCGTAAGCTGGATCTTCGCGCTGTACTGCCGCGAGGCGCCGAACACCCCGGTGTCCCGCAAATTGCTGCGGCCTTCAACCACACCCTGGGCCAGGGCGGTGCGCGTCAGCACAAAGTCCATCCGCTTCAAGGCCAGCTGGGCGGCATAGAAGACCTGCTTTTGCTCCACCTCGAACCGCCGCGTCTGCGGGGGCACATTGGTGAAGCTGCCGGACAGGCCGTCGGAGATCGTCTCGCAACCGGAAAGCCCGGCCAGGATGAGGCCGAGACCGCAGAGAATGAGGATGCTTTTCATGTTCAGGAGGGTTGCTGTTGGGAGATGCAATGCAAGGTGCCAAGACCCCAGATGAGGTCGTAACAGTCAATCGGGATGATCTCCCGGCCGGGAAAGCACTCGCCGATGATGCCACAGGCGGTGGCGTCGTTTTTTTTCTGCCGGAAGGCCGGCACGAGGACCGCGCCGTTGATGATGAGAAAATTGGCGTAGCTTGCCGGCACCTGCTGACCCTTGAAACCGAAGGGCTTGGGCAGTGGCAGCGGGACGATTTCAAACCTGCCCCCCGCCGGCGTGCGAAAGCCGCGGAGCCGCTCCAGATTCGCCGCCAAGAGGCGATGATTGGGATCGCGGTGATTCGCTTCGACGCAGGTGATGAAGCCGTCGGGCTGGAAGAAGCGCGTGATGTCATCGATGTGCCCGTCGGTATCGTCGCCCAAGATTCCCTCTCCCACCCACAGCACCTGCCTCACCCCGAGGTAATCCTTCAGGTTCCGTTCGATCTGCGCCCGGGTGAGATGTGGATTGCGGTTCCTGTTCAGCAGGCACTGTTCGCTCGTGAGCAGCAGGCCCCGTCCGTTGACGTCAATCGATCCGCCCTCGAGCACGAGGTTGTTTTCAAAGCGCCGCAGCTTCAGGCGCGCGGCGATTTTGGGCGGGATGGTGTTGTCGAGATCGTAGGGGGGGTATTTGCCGCCCCAGGCATTGTGCACCCAGTCGGTCACCGCCACCTCGCCGGTCCGGTCGTTTTTGACGAAGATCGGGCCGTGATCCCGGCACCAGGCGTCGTTGGTGGGATGAGTGTAGAATGTCACCCTCGCCATGTCGGCTCCGGCGGCGGCGCAAAGCCGTTTCGCCCGGGCCTGCAGCGGGGCGGCGGCATTGATGCGCACGGCCTCGAAGCGACTGATCTGCGCGACAATCCGGGCAAAGACATAGGGAATCGGGCGAAAGCGCCCCGGCCAGGTCGCATGATTGTGCGGCCACGAAAGCCAGATGGCCGCCTGCGGCTCCCACTCCGCCGGCATGCGGAATCCCGCCTGGACCGGCGTAAGCTGCGGCTTGGCGGTCATGCTCAGTCGCGGAAACGACGGGTGAGATCGCCGTAGGCGTCAATGCGGCGGTCCCGCAGGAACGGCCAGTGCGTGCGGGTGACATCCACCTGCCCAAGATCCACCGGCACAAGCAGGATTTCCTCCTGATCCGTGCTCGCCTTGGCGAGGATCTGGCCGCTGGTGCCGGCGACAAAGCTCTGGCCCCAGAATTCAAGCCCGTCGCCACCGACGGGGCGCTCCAGTCCGATGCGGTTGACCGCGACGACATAGCAGCCGTTCGCGACGGCATGCGCCCGCTGGATCGTCTCCCAGGCTCCGTGCTGGTTGACGCCGTGTTCCTTCTTTTCCTGCGGATGCCAGCCGATGGCCGTGGGATAGAACAGGATGTCGGCCCCCTGCAGGGCGGTCAGGCGCGCCGCCTCGGGATACCACTGGTCCCAGCAAATCAGGACGCCAATCCGGCCGTGCTTGGTCTGCCAGGCCCGGAAGCCCGTGTCGCCCGGCGTGAAGTAGAACTTCTCGTAGAACAGCGGATCATCCGGGATGTGCATCTTGCGGTAGATGCCGAGCAGTGCGCCGTCCGCATCGATGATGACCGCCGTGTTGTGATAGAGGCCCGCGGCGCGCTTTTCGAAAAGCGATGCAATGATGACCACCCCGTGCTTCTTCGCGATCCGTTGGAAGGCGGCCGTGCTCGGTCCAGGAATCGATTCCGCGAGCTTGAAGTTCGCATGATCCTCGCTCTGGCAGAAATACTGGGAGCGGCAGAGCTCCTGCGTGCAGATGATCTTCGCCCCGCGCCGGGCGGCCAGTTCGGCCAGGGCGAGCGTCTTCTTCAGATTGGCCGCCGGGCGCGGCGTGCAGGCGTGTTGCAGGAGACCAAGGGTTACTTTGGACATGGGTGGGGAGACAACCGGAGACTAGCGCCGGGGCGGCGCGAGGCCACTCAATAGACGACCTTGTTCAGCGGATATTCGACGATGCCCTCGGCCCCCAGCGACTTGAGCTGCGGGATGATTTCCCGCACCACGCTCTCATCAATGATGGTCTCGAGCGCGATCCAGTCGGCGTTGCTCAGCTGCGAGATCGTCGGATTCCGCAGGGCGGGCAGCGCCTTGACCACAGCCTCCAGGGAGGACTTCCGCAGGTTCATCTTCAGGCCCACCTTGCTCTCGGCCTCGAGCGCGCCCCGCAGGAGGAGCGCGATGGTTTCGATTTTGCGCCGCTTCACCGGGTCGGCCCAGCTCTGCTTGTTGGCGATGAACTTCGTGTTCGTCTCCATCAGCGTGTCGATGATGCGCAGCTTGTTCGCGCGGATGGAGTTTCCGGTCTCGGTGATGTCCACGATGGCATCAACCAGGTCGGGCACCTTCACCTCGGTCGCGCCCCAGGAAAACTCCACCTCCACGGCGACGCCCTTCTTTTCAAAATAACGCTTCACCGTGCCGACGAGTTCGGTCGCCACGCGTTTGCCGGCGAGCTGCTCGGGGCGGGTGATGTCCGAGGCCTCGGGCACGCACAGCACCCAGCGTGATTTCTGGACGGAGGCCCGGCTGTAGATGAGGTCGCAGACCTCGACGACGTCGGAATTGTTTTCCTGGATCCAGTCGAACCCCGTCAGGCCGCAATCAAAGAAACCGTGCTCCACGTAACGGCTGACCTCCTGGGCGCGCACAAAGCGGCCGTCGAGCTCAGGGTCGTCGATGGCCGGCTTGTAGGAGCGGGAATTGGTGGTGATCTTCCAGCCCGCCTTGGCAAACAGGTTCTTGGTGGAATCCTCGAGGCTGCCCTTGGGCAGTCCGAGCATCAATATGGGCTTCCGTTCGGACATTCGGTCAAGGGACACGCCGCCCCCGCCTGCTTCAAGTAAATTCTCGGTCGCCGCCGGCGGGGATTGTGGTGATGTTGACTTTGACATCAACGGGTTGGATTCTAGGTATGATTCCTCATTCCTCCAATGCGCGCCGAACCCAAACCACTGATTCTCGTTGTCGAGGATGAGGCCGAACTGGCCAAGGTCATCGTCACCCACCTCGAGGCGGCCGGCATGCAGGCGCAAATTTCCAACCGTGGGGCCCACGCCGTCAGCTTCCTGCAGCGCCATTTTGCCAATCTTATGCTATTGGACATCGGCCTGCCCGATCAGACCGGGTTTGCCATGCTGGATGAGCTCAAGGCCGCCGGAATCACGGTGCCCACCATTTTCCTCACGGGCAACGATCAGGAGGCCAGCAAGGTCAAGGCCCTCGAAATGGGTGGCGATGACTACATCACCAAACCTTTCAGTTATCCGGAATTGATTGCGCGCATCCGCGCCGTGCTGCGCCGCGCCGAGGCCAAGGGCGATCTCAACGTCACCAAGAATGTCCGCGTGAGTGACGTACCGTTTGATTTCTGCGGCGCCACCATCACGCCCGTGCGGCTGGAAATCACCTTCCCCGGCGGCGTGATCGAAAAGATCGGCCGCAAGGAGCTGGGCATTCTCACCTATCTGAACGACAATCAGGCGGTCGTCATCACCCGCAAAACCCTCATTCACGCGGTCTGGGGGATTCACGCCGACGTGCGCAGCCGGTCCCTTGACCAGTACATCGTGAAGGTGCGCGACCTCTACAAGAGCCACGGGCTGGATCTCAGCGCCTTCCGCACCGTGCACGGGATTGGCTACATCTTTGATCCGAAGGGCATCTCGAAAGAGGGCCGGGAATAAAGCCGGGGCCAGCTAACCACTTCCCAATTGTAGGGCGGGGTCTCCGAACCCCGCCTTTTTCGTGCAAAGCTGGAATCCAATCTTTCTCGTTCTCTTGATCTTTCTCTTTCTCCTGCCTTGGGGGTTGGCCAACGATTGCGACCGAGGGCGGTCGCGCTCCCAGGCGGGGATCGGAATCCCCGCCCTACATTTTCATGCGGATTTTCGCGTTCTGTGCTAAAATAATTCCGGCTGCGTGTAACGGCTGCGGGCCTCGGCGAGGGTGCCCTTCATCTCGAAGGATTCCAACAGCCGCAGCAACTCGCCCACCGCCGGGGCCGTTTTCTCCGCCGGCACCGTGGGCAGCGACAGGTTGAGCGTGGTGAGCTGACGGTTCATCCGCAATTTGCCCGCCTCAGCCGACACCGCCGGACGAAAACGCTCGGGATTGAGTTCCGCGGCATGGGCGATGACCCCTTCAAGGTTCCCCCACTCCGCCAGCCACTTCGCCGCCGTCTTGGGGCCCACGCCGGCGATGCCCGGGATGTTGTCCGAGGTATCCCCCACCAGAGCGAGATAGTCGGCGATCTGCTCCGGCGGGACCCCGAATTTCTCGCGCACCCCGTTCGCATCCAACGTCCGCCAGCCCAGCTTCGGGTTGGCGGAGGGAGGAGGCAGCAGGATCTTGATGCGGTCATCCACCAGCTGCGCAAAGTCCTTGTCGCTGCTCACAATGATCACGTCATGCCCGGCCCGGGCGAGCGCCACCGCCTGGGCGGCCAGCAGGTCGTCGCTCTCCACGCCGTCCTGCTCGATGCCGACCAGCCCCATCGCGCGGGTCAGCTGCTTGAGCGGTTCGATCTGCTGCCGGAGCGCCTCCGGCATCTCGGCCCGTTGTGCCTTGTATTCGGGATGCAGCGCGAGGCGGTCCTGGGCGCCGCCGAGATCGAAGAACACCAGCGTGGCCTCGGGCTTTTCCAGATCCGCAAGTTTCCAAAGCGATTTCACCCAGCCGTGCAGCGCCCCCGTGGGAAAGCCATCGCCGCGCGTCAATTCGGGCAGGGCGTGAAAGCAGCGGTAGGCAAGATTGAAGCCGTCAACGAGGAGCCATTTGGCCATGGCGAAGGGAAACGCGGGGCACGAGGTCCGTAAATCATAAACGCACTGGCGGGGGGCTTACTCAAAGTAGTGACACCTGATACGGTACGCTGTCTCCGTGGGTAGGGCCCGGCCTCCGGACGGGCCGGGAATGGCGGGCGCATCCTGCACCGCCCGTCCGGAGGCCGGGCGCTACCCACAGCACCGTCAATTCTTAAGGCACTTCTTAATAGAAGGCGTCAACGCGTCCGAGCTTCAGCCCCCTTGGGAGTGATGACCGTCGGATCCCGGTACAAAGAATCCGGCGGCACGTTTCCCTGCACCTGTTTCCTTGGTGCGCCCCCTGGGTTCACCAGATTCGCCGTCACGAAGATGAGCAGGTTTCGTTTCTGCGCGCTCTCGGACTTGGACCGGAACATCCGGCCGAGCAGCGGAATGTCGCCCAGCACCGGCACCTTGTCGCTGACCTGCTTGACCTCCTCGCGCGTGAGTCCGCCCATGATGAGCGTCGCGCCGTCCCAAATCGTCACCTTCGTCGAGATGTCGCGCACGGAGAAAATGGGCTGATAAAAACCGGAGGGCACGGTGACCGTGGTGCTGCCCGAAATCGCCACGCTCGGGCCGCCGTATTCCACAAACCCGTCGAACTCCGTGACCTTGGGATTCAGCTCAAGGCTGATGCTGTGGCCGTCCTCCTCCACGGTCGGCGTGACCTTGAGTTCAACCCCCACGTTGCGCGTGGCGAACTCCTCCGGCGTGCCCGCGGTGATCGCCACCCCGGCCGAACCGCCGCCGCCGGCATTGCCCGTGCCGACCTGGCTTTGCGTCTGCCCGAAGCGCTGGGGATAACGCAGTTCCTGCGCGACCGTGATCGTGGCCGGGTTGCCGGAGAGCACCGTAACCTTGGGCGCGCTGAGCAGATCGGTGCCCTGCCTTTGCGCCAGGGCGCGGACGATGGCGTTGATGTCGAACTCGCCGATCACCCCGGCAAGGTTGGCCAGGGCGTTTGCGCCCGCCCCCAGGTGCGCGGTTCCCGGTATCTGCGGCGCGTGGTTGATGATGGGAATATCAAGTTCCGGGGCGAACGTCACCCCGCCCTCGTCATCCACGGACTGGCCCTCGGGCCGCACGATGCGTCCCTGCTGATTGGCGCTGGTGCTGCTGAAGGCGGCGGCGAGGCTGCGATTGTCCGTGAGATACTGCGCCTGCACCCGCGCGCCCTGCTGCGTGGCCCTGGTGGCCACATTCCAATTCACACCCAACTCCTCCAACGCACCCTCCTGCACTTCCATGAACTTGGCCTCGATCTCCACCTGCCGGATATCGTGGTAACGCTTCAGGATATTGCGGATGCGCTCCAGGTTGCGGGCCGACTGGGTGAC
Source organism: Opitutaceae bacterium (assembly GCA_016715765.1). Lineage (GTDB taxonomy): Bacteria > Verrucomicrobiota > Verrucomicrobiia > Opitutales > Opitutaceae > UBA2377. The sequence goes on along the minus strand of JADJZJ010000005.1, from coordinate 14,261 downwards.
GATGATCGCCGAGCCATCGAACGCCTGGCTGCTGCCGGCCACGCCTGCAAAATTCACCCCGGCCTGCTGGAGGAAACTGCGCACGGCCTCCGCCTCCCCGCCCGGTGACCTCGCGTTTGCTCCGGATTGGGAGGCCGTCGGTTCACCCGGCCGCCCACTACCTGCGGCCGCACCCCCGCTCAAACCCGTCATGCGCAGCACGGTCGCCCGCGACACCGGAAAAAACGCGGTCTCGAGCGACATCGCCTCTCCGCCCGGCCGCACCACCACGGCATCGGCCTGGACCTCGTACTGGTAACCCACGGCTTCCGTGATGAAATCGAGCACCCGTTTCAGGCTGGTGTCGCGCAGCGTCAGCGTGAGTTCCGGTGCTTTCCCGCTGGGATCCAGCAACACCACATTGACGCCCCGCGGAGTCGCCCCGCTCCGGTCGTACTCCACCGATGCGGCGCTGAGCGCCGTGACCACCCGGCCAATCTCGACTTTGGTGAAGCTGACACTGGGCAGGATAATTTCCTCCAGTTTCCGGACCAATGGCGACAGCTCCGGTTCACGGTCAGCCCCGTTTGCATGATCCTCGAACACACCGGGCCGACGCCAACTCCGCTCAACCTCACCCAACAATTCCTCCCGTGTGTGTGTGCGCTGCCGGTCGGCTCCCTTTCGGCGGTCAGCGGCGATCCTTTGGAGATAACTCTGCGCATCCGGATTCCTTGGATCGCGCCGGTCAAGTTCGCGAAAGGTCTGCTCCGCTCTTGAAATCACCCGCCAGATACTGGCTGCGCCCACGCAGGCGGAGGCTGTCATTGTCGGCCGGATCAATGGCAGGTTCCCGGGCCCGCATCGCCTCGGTCATGGGATGAAGTTCGGGTTCGGGGTTGCCTTCACTGGCGCAGGCCATCGCAGGCAAGACCGCGCCAGCCATGGCCATTGCCAGCAGGAGGGCGGTGGGTGAAAGCAACATCGGCATGGATTTCATGGCGTCAGCACAGGTTCGAGTTTCTCCGCAGGTGGAATCGTGGCCGGCTCGACGTACACCCACTCCCGGTCGGTCAGAACCGTCACCTCGCCACTGGCCGGGTCCAACACCTCGGCTGCGGCGACGGCTTCAACCGTGGTCATGCTGTCAGGAATGGCCACGGGCTGCCGGACGACTTTGAACTTTGTGATGGTCAGGCCCAAGTCCGGCACCTCCCGTCCAGCCCGGGCGAGAAAGGTCTCGCCCGTTTTCAGGTTGGCAAAGGTGCCGGTTGCTTCCTCCCCTTCGCCGAAATGCCCGACCAGTTGCAGGCGGAAAGGCACACGAGGGGTTGCCATCCGTTCCGGACCACCCGGCACAATCTCATCCACTCCACCCGATTCCCTGTCCGGCGACGCAACCATGAGCTGTTCCGCACTGGCGTCGTCGTGAATCTCCGGCGGCCCGAACAATTCATAATTCCACGCGTCATCCCGCGACCATGCCGTTGGCAGTAGCCAGGGGACGCCGCTCCACCCGGAATCAGCCGTTTCCGTTTCCTCTGCGGTCTCTTCCCGCGACGGCCCCGCGACATAGGGTGGAATGGGCTTCACCTCCGCCTTTTCAAGTGCGGCACCGTTGGCAAAAATGATCGTGGAACCCGCGGCCACGAGTGCCGCGAAGGTGAAAGCGATTTTCTCCCCGGACCAGGCAGTCATGACGCAGGGGGATCCTCCACGAGCAGCCGGATGTGTTCGATCGTCACCGTGAATTGCATGACCTGCGGCGCAAACGGCGGCCGGGTGGCTGCGGTCTCAGCTTCGGCCAATGCCGGGTTGGTTACCGGCTCCGCCTCCACCGACCTCACCACCAAGGGCGTGCTGTCCTGCTGCAAACGGTTCAGAAAATCACGCAGCACCGGGGTGAACCCCGCAAATTTCAGCCGGAACGCGATCACCTCGGCGAGCCCCGGCGTGGCGGTCGAGCGGGCGGGAGACATTTCAAAAAATTCCTCCGCACCCGCGCCGTACCCGGCATCCCCGGCACCGGGCGCGGCACCGGATTGTCCGCGCGGACGCTCGCGTTGCGCGGCCATGATCCCTGCCGGTCGCGACTCCAGCAGCGCCCCCAGCAAGTGCCGCATCACGACGCTTTGCCGGTGCACGGCGGCTAAAAACTCCGGCTCCGGACCGGTCTGCGCATACGTCGCGAAACCGAAGCATTCGCCGGGACGGATGGTCACGCCCTGCACCCGGGCGCGCTCGCGGAACTCCCTGACAAATTCACTCAGCTCGATGAACACTTCCGTCCTGGTGGCCGGCAATTTTCCCCGCCCGGCGCTGCCGCCACGGTTCCCTCACCACCCAGGGCGGCGCGCAGCGTGCGGCGCGTTTCCTCCGCCCGCGCCAGTTCTGCCGCTGTCTGCTCCGGCGTCCGGGATGCTGCGCCCGAGAACTGGCGGCGCAGCGACTCCAATTCCCTTTGCTTCGCCGCCAATCGATCCCGGGCCAGCAGACATTCGCCCCGCGCCCGCCGGCACCACCAACCGCCCCCAAGCAGGACGAATCCGAGCAACCCAAGCAGCAGCCAGAAACGCAAATGTAGACGGACAGGACTCACGGTGGGTTAAAGCGCATGCCGCGACGACGCCACGAGGGTGCAATCGAAGCGCAGGATTCCGGGTTGGCTGCGGTCGAAGCGCTCGTCCTCGATGTCCGCGACAAAGGGCGAGGTCCGGATGCCGTTGAGCAAAGCCTGCACCCGTTGAAAGATTTCACTTCCGACCTGCGCCAGCGGCGCCCGCCGGTCCAGCAGTCGCCCGCTGATCTCCACCCGCAGCGGCCGAGCCGGGTTGCCCGTCGGATCCGCTGGGCCCGCGATTGTTTCCCCCAATGCATTCGTTCCAGCCACGCATCCTCCGCACTCGCCAGGTGGTGTTGCAGATCGGCCAGAAAGCCCGGCCAGCTGGACCTGCTTTCGAGCCATTGGTGCAACACCCCGATCTCCTGCTGCAGCTTTTCCCGGCGCGCGGTGAACTCGGCCATGCGCGACTCGAGCCGGCGCAAGGGGACTAGCTCCGCCTCAACCCGTGCCATTTCCAGCCGGGTTGCCCGGGCCTGCGCCCGGAAGTGCCAGAGCGGCGGCACCCATGCGATGACCAGCAGGGCCGCGGTCGCGATCCACCAGGGCTGACGCCGCCGGAAGTGATGATGCGCGCGCAGGTTCGGCGGGAGCAGGCTGAGCGGACGGGGCATATCCGGCAGCTGGCTGGCGGCCAATCCGACCAGCACCGGCAGATGTTGCCGGGCCTGCGCCGCGCCATCGGCCGCCGCCCGCTCCGTCAGTTGCACATGCCGCAGGGCGTCGTACGGCTGAACCGGCAGATGCAATTTCGCCGCGAGGTGTTCCGCGAGTCCGGGCAGTGGGCCCCGCCGCCCGTCAGGTAAATCCGAACGGGCTGTACGGCCTCCGTCTGCCGGGCCTGACCGAGCAGCGAGCGCATGAGTTCAAGTTCCAGGCGCTGCGCAAACTGCCCTTGCGCCAGTTGCACCGCGTTCCGGGCCGCGGCATCTGCCGGAGTGGCCGCGGTTGCACCCAGCACCTGGCGCTTCAGGGCCTCGGCATCCGTGTAATCAAGTTTCAGCTGCGCGGCCACAGCCTGGGTGATGGCGTTGCCCCCGAACGCGAGGGTGCGCACGCGGAACCGGCGTTTCGAACCCGCGAACAGCAGATAGGTTGAACGGGCCCCGATATCCACGACCAAGGCATCATCCACCGCGTCCTGATAATTGTAGCAGTAGGCCCGCCAGAGGGCGATGCCGCCCGGTTCGGCCTGGGTCGGCAGGAAGCCGGCCGCGGCCACCGCGGTGCAGAAACTCGTCATGGCTTCCGCCTTGCCCGCCGCCAGCAGCATATCGAGTCCGCTCCCCGTATCGGCCAGCACCAGGCCGTCCCAGACCACTTCACTGATCGGGTACGGAATGTTTTTCTCCGCCTCCCGAACCATCATCACCTCGCGCGTGGCCCCCCGATCCACCGGCGCACGGACCAATCGCGTCAGTGCCAGATGTCCCGGCACCGCCAGCCGGCAGGTTCCGCGCAGGCGCTCGCGGGCGGCCAGTTCCTGCAGCGCCTGCTGCGTGTGCATGTGCCAGAGGAAATCCCGGGCCGGATCCGCCGAATGGGTTTCCAAGGCCAGCCGTTGCAGACAAAGCCGGCCGGAGCGGTCGGCGGTGAACCGGGCGCAACCGACGTGGGCGGCTCCGCCATCGAGAACAAGCATGCGCGGGGTTGAACGCATAAAAAGAGCGGCGAGGCTCCAAAGATGCGAACCGGCGGCAAGGGCAATCAGCCCTGCGACCCATGCCTCCGTTTCATGATTTCATCCTGTTTTCGTTAAACATCATAGGTAATTTGTTAAACAAAGGACGCAGCTCCCACATGCCAGTTTACGCCACAAGTAGTATTATTCATTTGGCGCATTCTGCGGCCGTTTTCCGGCATCCGCTCTTGCTGACAGCTTCGGGAAAAACGTTGTCGGACTCCCGGCTGGCGTCACCTTGGACCTTCCACCTTCCCACGCCTGCCGTATGCCACCCGCCCTCGACTACAAGATCGCCGTCCTCGTCTTCCTCGAAAACGCCGCCGGCGAACACTTGCTGCTGCTCCGCGCCAAGGCCCCGAACCTCGGGGTCTGGAGTCCCATCGGGGGCAAGCTCGAGACCGGCCATGGGGAGTCGCCCTTCGAGTGCGCCGTGCGCGAGACGCTCGAGGAGACCGGGTTCGTCATCACGACCGCCGACCTGCACCTTTTCGCCATGATCGCCGAGAAGGCCTACGAGGGCGAAGCCCACTGGCTCATGTTCCTCTTCCGCTGCCGGCGCCCGGTGCCGGGCCTGCCGCCCGCCATCAGCGAGGGGAGCTTCGGCTTCTTCTCCCGTGAAGCGGTTGCCCAGCTCCCAATTCCGGAGACGGATCGCAACGCCCTCTGGCCGGTCTACGACCGCTACCGCGACCGCTTTGTCGCCCTGCGCGCCGACTGTGCGCCGGGCAAGCCGGTCGTGGTTGAACTCGAGGAAATCACGCCACCCGAGACCCCGGGGTCAAACAACACTTGATTTATCGGACTTCCGACAAACACTTTGCCCCTTTAACCAACTGAAACCTTCATCCGTGAGCAAACCAACGAGTGCCAAACCCGCCATCGCAGCCAGCACCCCTGTCCTGCCGCCCAACGACCCGCACCTCGCTCCCGTCAACCTCAAGCTGACCCGCGAGGAGCGCATCGAGCTCTTCCGCACGATGATGCGCATCCGCCGCTTCGAGGAACGTTCGCTGCGGGCCTATCAGGCCAAGAAGATCGGCGGGTTCCTGCACCTCTACATCGGCCAGGAATCGGTGGCCGTGGGCTGCTGCTCCCTCATGGGCAAGGACGACCATGTCATCACCGCCTACCGCGACCACGGCCACGCCATCGCCGTCGGCATGGGCATGAACGAGCTCATGGCCGAGCTCTACGGCAAGGCCACCGGCTGCTCCAAGGGCAAGGGCGGCTCCATGCACTACTTTTCACCGGAGCGGAACTACTGGGGCGGCCACGGCATCGTGGGCGGCCAGGTTCCCCTCGGCACGGGTCTCGCCTACGCCCTCAAGTACAAGGGCCTCAAGGGCGCCGCGATGGCCTTCATGGGCGACGGCGCCGTCAACCAGGGCGCGGTCCACGAAGCCTACAACCTCGCCGCTCTCTGGGACCTGCCCGTCATCTTCGTGATCGAGAACAACGGCTACTCGATGGGCACCAGCCAGGAGCGTTCCTCCGCCGGCGAACTGCCCAAGCGCGCCGCCGGTTACGACATGGCCTGGGGCCAGTGCGACGGCAGCAACGTCTACGAAGTCCGCGCCATGATGGACAAGTTCCTCACCCGCGCCCGCGAGGAATCCAAGCCCGCCGTCGTGGAAATCGACACCTACCGCTACCGCGGCCACTCCGTCGCCGACCCGGACAACACCTACCGCGCCAAGGCTGAGATCGAGGAATACCGCCGCACCAAGGATCCGATCCAGGTCGTGCAGAACATGCTCATCGCCGACGGCGTGCTCACGACGGCCGAGCTTGAGAAGCTCGACCAGGACGCCCGCGCCGAGGCCGAGAACGCCGCGGCCTTTGCCGAGGCCAGCCCCTATCCGACCGTCGAGGACATCCAGAAGGACGTCTATTGGGAGGCCGACCATCCCGCGCAGCGCACGTCGAAGGGACGCCTGTTCTTCGACTGATGAATTGAAGCGCAAAGATGCAAAGACGCTAAGCCCGATCACAAAGAAAAATCCCTTGTTTCCGACCTTCGCGCCTTCGCGTCTTCGCGCTTAACCCACCTCCCACCCTTTCCGAAAATGCCACAGATCACTTACCGCGAAGCCATCCGCCACGCCCTCGCCGAGGAATTGGAGCGCGATCCCAACGTCGTCGTCATGGGCGAGGAAGTCGCCCAGTTCAACGGCGCCTACAAGGTCACCGAGGGCCTCCTCGCCAAGTTCGGGCCCAAGCGCATCGTCGACACGCCCATTTCCGAGGCCGGGTTCATCGGCGCCGGCATCGGGGCCTCGATGCTCGGCATCCGTCCGGTCATGGAACTGATGTTCTGGAGCTTCTACTCCGTCGCCTTCGACCAGATCCTCAACAACGCCGCCAATGTCCGCTACATGTCCGGCGGGCTCATCAACTGCCCCATCGTCATCCGCGGTCCGGCCAACGGCGGCACCAACGTCGGCGCCACGCACTCGCACACGCCGGAGAACGTCCTCGCCAACCACCCGGGCGTGAAGGTGGTCGTCCCCTCCACGGCCTACGACGCCAAGGGCCTGCTCAAGTCCGCCATCCGCGACAACGACCCCGTGATGTTCCTCGAGAACACCATCCTCTATGGTGACAAGGGCGAGGTCCCGACCGAGGAATATCTCATTCCCCTCGGCCTTGCCGACGTGAAGCGCAAAGGCAACGACCTCACGATTGTCAGCTACGGCCGCTGCGTCATCCATTCGCTCGCCGCCGCCGAGGTGCTGCACAAGGAGCACGGAATCAGCGTCGAGGTCGTGGATTTGCGCACCATCCGGCCGCTCGACATCGACACCGTCCTCGCGTCCGTCGCCAAAACCCACCGCGTGCTCATCGTCGAGGAGCAGAAGCCCTTTGCCAGCGTCGGCTCGCAACTCGCCTACATGATCCAGCGCGAGGCCTTCGACGAGCTCGACGCCCCGATCCACCGCGTCACCACCGTCGACGCCCCCGCCATCTACAGCCCCCCGATCGAGATCGAGCAACTGCCCAACCCCGCGCGCGTCATCAAGGCCGCGTTGGCGCTAGTAGCGGGTAGTAAGTAGCGAGTAGCGAGCATCACGCCGATTCGCCCACACCCGCTACTTCCTCGACCTACTCACTACTCGCTACCCGCTACTCACTACTTTCCTCCCATGGCTCAAATCATCGAAATGCCCAAACTCAGCGACACCATGACGGTGGGCACGCTGGTCAAATGGCTGAAACAGGAAGGCGATGCCGTTAAGTCCGGCGACATGCTGGCCGAGGTCGAGACCGACAAGGCCACGATGGAACTTGAGTCGTTCTTTGACGGTACCCTCCTGAAACTGTTCGCCCCCGCCGGCGCGCAGATCGCGATCGGCGCCCCCCTCTGCGCCATCGGCAAGCCCGGCGAAAAAGTCGAAGCTCCCGCCGCACCCGCACCCAAATCCGCCCCAGCCGCACCCGCTCCGGCTATCGTCGCTGAAGCACCCAAGGCAGCGCCTGCACCCGTCGCAGCCCCCGCTCCTGCTCCGGCTCCAGCCCCCATCTCCCAACTCCCAACTCCCCTCTCCCATGCGGAGCCGGCCACCGGACGGCTCCGCATCTCCCCTCTCGCCCGCAAGCTGGCCGAAGAGAAGAAAATCGATGTCTCGCGGGTCAAGGGCACCGGTCCCGGCGGCCGCATCGTCCGCGCCGATATTCTCGCCGCCGAGAAAAACCCGCCCGCCGCTCCTGCGGCTGCTCCCGCCGCCGGGAAAGGCTCCGGCCAAGAGCGCCGACACCTGGCCGTGGCGTTCCGTGTCCGACAAGTCTCCGGTGCAGGCCGAGACCCTGACCGCGCCGTCGAACATGCGCGCGACCATCGCCCGCCGCCTGCTCGAGGCCAAGACCCAGGTTCCGCACGTCTATCTCGAGATCGAAGTGGATGCCGCCCCGCTGCTGGCCCTGCGCGAGCAGCTCAATGCCGGCCTCGCGAAGGATGGCGTGAAACTCTCCGTCAACGATTTCATCCTCAAGGCCTGCGCCGCCGCCCTCCGTGCCGTGCCGGCTGTGAACTGTTCGTGGGAAGCCTCCGGCATGAAGGCCCACGCCAGCGCGCACGTGGCCTTTGCCGTGGCGATTGACGATGGGCTCATCACGCCCGTCATCCGCGACACCGACCGGAAGAGCCTTGTCCAGATCAGCACCGAGGTCCGCGAACTCGCGAAGAAGGCCAAGGACCGGAAGCTCACCCCGGCGGAATTCACCGGCGGCACCTTCTGCGTGTCCAATCTCGGCATGATGGGCATCGAGCGTTTCAGCGCCATCATCAACCCGCCCAACGCGGCGATCCTCGCCGTCGGCACCACCGTAAAGAAGCCTGTGGTCGTGGATGATGAGATCGTCATCGGCCACCGCATGGCCCTCACCCTCTCCTGCGACCACCGCATCGTTGACGGCGCCGTCGGCGCGAAGTTCCTCAACGCCCTCCGCGACCACCTGCAAAACCCCGCGCTCCTGCTGCTCTGAGCGCCATCCGCAGGGAGGATAAGTAGGGCGGGGATTCCGGTCCCCGCCTTTTCATTCCTGCGTCACCTTCAGCCGGAAGAATACATTCGTGGAACTCAGCGGCTGTTTGACCCGCCACGTTTCGATTCCGTCCACGGTCGCAACCAATTCAGGGGTGACAGCCGGTATACCCCAGGTGATGAGATCTGTCGTGACCTCCACTGCATAGGTCAAATCCGAACGATCGACCGGCTTGGTATAGGTATAAATCCAATCCGTCGCATCCGCACTGACTTCCGGCACGCCCAGGGTTGTGCCCACCCTCGGCTGCAGCCCAAGCGCATACTCCACCAGATTGACCAGTCCGTCTCCATCGGGATCGGCCGCGGGACCGCTGATCGCCGGATCAGCCAGTTCCGCCGGCAGGAAATACTCAGTCTGCCATGCATCGGCTGACGTCGTCACTTCAATCATGCGCTCAACTGCCAGCGCCGGGTCGTGGTTGTAGTCCCCATCCTGCCGCGCCTGGATGATGATGACACCAGTACCCGAAGGTCTGAGTTCGACCCCCATCAGGGTAGCAGGACCGGAAATGAGATTGAACTCCACCGGCAGCCCCGAACTGGCGGTTGCCTGAAGGAGCAAGGGACCGGCCGTCGCCAGAATCCGAGCCGGCGTTGCGAATGCGATGCTTTGCGGAGCGGGTAAGATTGTCTGGATTCCGCGTTCGCCCCGAAATAAACCGGAGACTGCACCTCGGCCATAACCTGATAGCTTCCGGCCGCCGTCGGCGGAGTGCTGGCGCCACTGTAGGTGACCCTGACGCTCACGCCCGGCGGCGTTCCGGACACGTTCACGGGATGTGGGTTTCCGTCGTATGACGTCAAAAGGCCGGAAAGCCCGATTGTCACGGGCGCCGGAGCGACATCGAATATCTCGGTCACAGGCGCTGCCGCGAAGTAGCGGTCATCGCCTGCCTGGGTGGCGCGCAAGGTGACGCGTCCGAGTCCGGTCAACAGCAGCGATGTTCCACTCAGCGTCGCCGGCCCCGACACCAACTCGATCAAAACCGGTAGTTTCGAGGGACTGGCACCGGCAGTAATCGTGATCGGATTGGGCGTGAAAACCATGTTTTCCAGATTCGTCAACGTGATCGACTGGGTTCCCTTCGCGACCGAGATTCTCGCCGCCCGTGACACCACGCTGCCTGCATTGTTCGAGACAATGACATCGTAATCGCCGGCATCGGATATGGTCGCGCTATTGACCGGCAGAAAGTAATTCGCGGTAGTCACCCCATTCGAAAGCGCCACGCCGTTCTTCCGCCACGCATAGGTCACCGGCGTATTGCTGGTCACGGAAACGTAGAGTGAAATCGCGGAACCGTAGGAAACAGTGGTACCCGTTGGGTGGCTGGTGATGACCGGCAGCCCGGCCGGATTGTCCCGGAGTCCGGTGTCGCCCGTGCTGAATGTACTCGATCCACGGTTGTTCACGGCCCGCACCCAGTAGTACTGCGGTTCCCCCGCCGGTGCAGTCGCGTCGAAATACAACGGATTGTCCAACCCGGCCGCGATCCGCACCGCCTCACCCAGCTGCGGGACGGTCGCGCGCCACACTTCATAGGCATGCGCCGCGGCACCGCGCTCTCCATGAAAGGCGGATGCCGCCGGCCGCCGTATTGAACGACGCGTTCAGCCCCGTCGGGGCCTCGGGAAGGGTGCTGACGGCGCAGAAAATCGGCACGCGGCGTGAAGGCGGAACCGCCGCCCGTGTACACTCCAGCTGCCGGCTCGCATTGCCACCAGCCCCAGAGGCAACCGGCTGCATCAATAGCATGCATGTGCGCACGCCGCCGGCGGCGACGCGCACCGCGCCCGTGGCGATCCGGACGGGAAGATCGTGATCAACCGTGTCGCTGGTCCGAGCTGGCCCTGGTCATTCCGGGCAAGACCCCACAGCGAGCCGTCGGTCCGGATATAAACCGCATGCCCACCACCCGCCGCTGTTGGCGATCGGGATCGGGTGCAGGGCGCGGGCCATCACCGCCGGAGGAACGCCAAGTTGTCCGTGGTCATTCCGACCCATGCCCCAGAGCGAACCGTCCTCGCGCACAAACACGGCATAACCCGAATTCGCTGATACCTGCACAACGGCTGTCGCCACCTGCGCCGCCACCGGGGTGCTCACCTGTGACCCATTGCCGAGCTGGCCATCGTCATTGTCGCCAGCCGCCCACAGCGAGCCATCGTCCCGGATGAAGTACGAGCTGTTGCCACCGGCAACCAGGGCGCGGACGGAAGACATCACCTGAACCGCCGAGCTGCGGTCTGTTGTCGTCCCATCGGCAAGCTGACCCCGGTGATTCCGGCCAATGGCCCAGGCCGTCCCATTGCTGGCAAGGACCAGGCTGTGTTCCTCACCCCGCCGCCGCCGCCACCGCACCTGAGAAACGGATGTTATAGGGTCCACTGTTGCTAAAAGCCTGCCGATAGGTGTTGCGCCCTTCGCCGCAACGCCACCCGGCAGCAGGAACAAGGTATGGGCCGTGCCGGCAGCCGCCCCATGTAGCCCGGATTGGTGGTCAACATTTGGGGTTGGCTCACGATGGACGAAGCTGGATCAGACACACCGCCAGTCTGGCCATAGTCGTTCGCCCCCATGACTCGCAGGACGCCGTTGGCCTGGATGAATAACGTGTAGTCGGCGCCGGCCGACACGGACGCCACCGCGCTGGCCGGCACCACGGTAACCGACGCGGAAGCGGATTCGACCACACCACCGACGTCGGTAATCCTGACATAGTAGGTCCCGGCGTCGGCTTCGGTGACGGCCGTGATCGTCAGGGTCTGGTCGGTGCCGTCAGGAATCGGTTCACCATTCTGATACCACTGGAAAACTGGCGAGATCAGGCCGAACGCAGAGAAACCGAGGCCCAGTCGGTCGCCAACCGCGATAGTGCTGTCGGCTGGTTGTCCAAAGATTGTGGGAGGTGCTGCGACGAGCAGGATTTCGGCAGACTCTGATGCCATTGAACCGGCGGCGTTGCTGGCTATGCAACGGAATCGTGTGCCGCTGCGCTCAGCCGTCAGGGGTTGGACGCGCAGGGTTTCGGTCAAGGCCCCGGAATTGGGCCAATTGTCCGGCACCGGCACCCAACTCGAATTGCCCGGAGCCATTTCCTCCACCGGTAGGTCGGAACAGGGTCGCCATTTGCCGCCACAGTCAACATCACCGTCCCTTGCACGGTGCCGCCCACAGGTTGCAGAGTGAAGTTTGGCAACTGCGGTGCCCCGCGCCAACCGACATCACCCGCACCAAAACCGGACATTCCGGTCAGGCTGATCGCTTTTAACCAATAATGGCAGGGGATACCCGTTTCGGTATCGGCATCTACTGCGAAGGGCACCGGCCCCGTCGCGAACAGGTATGCCGCGGTCGCAGGATTCGCATCAGCTCCGCGCCAGACTTCGTAACCCGTGGCACCTCGGACCGGGGTCCAGGTCAGGGCGACGCCCTGAGCGACAGTGCCCTTGGACGCTTGGACGGTTGGATTGTCAGGAGTCGCCAGGGCAATTCCATCCGCGATCTTCGTCCAATGGTAGTAGATCGGGAAAGCGTCACTGTAAACCTGTCCGGCCAACCACAGGCTGCCATCGGGTTTCAGCAGGGCGCTGAATCCTGACCCGGCCGCCAGTTTCCGTGCGGCCACGGCAACCTGAACTGGCGCGCTCCTGGTCTGTTGCGTCCCATCACCCAGGCAACCGTAGGTGTTGCTTCCCATCGCCCAGACGGTCCCATCGGACTTGCGGAAAAGTGAATGGGTGGAGCTTGCCGTCGCTTCGGTAACGCCGGCCGCAATCAGGACCGGGTTGAGGCAGTTGGCGTTGGTGCCGGTTCCCAGCTGGTATTCGTAATTCCGACCCATGCCCCAGAGTGTGCCGTCATACTTGACGAACAACACGTGCATCTCGCCGGCAACGACCGTTGCGACGTCAGTCGCGATCAAACGGGGGGCGTAGACGGTCTCTGTCGTGCCTGTCCCCAGTTGTCCGTAGCCGTTGCCACCAGTACCCCAGAGCGTACCATCGGCCTGCACCCAGACCGAAAAATCGTTGCCCGCGCCGAAGGACACCACCCCTCGGGCCAGGCATCGGAGAGGGACCTGGTGCATGCTGTATAATCCCAGCCGACCGTCTGAACTCGAGCCACCTGTCCCCCAGAGGGATCCATCCGGCCGCAGTATCAATGCATGGCCATTGCCGAAAGCGGCCGCGAGACCCCCGCCGGCAATGGGCCGCGGCAATGTTGTAGACAAGCCTTCAACATACCAATTGGCATTGCTGCCGGTGCCCCCAAAGCGAGCCATCGGTTTTGAGGAACGCCGAATTTTCCCAGCCGGCACTGACCGCGACTACCCCCTTGGTCAACTGGCACCGGCTCAAGCCGGTTCAGTACCGTGCCATCGCCGGAGTTGTCCGGAGGCGTTCCGCCCGATACTCCCACACCGAGCCATCGGCCCGCACAAAGAGCCACATGATTCTTGCCCGCCGCGACATCCACCACCGCACCGGGACCTTCCAAGGCGAGTCCCCCCACATCCTGAATCACGGCACCACCGGCGTTGGCCACCAGGATCCTGAACCGTGCGCCCGCGAGATCAGCACCCGCCTGCGCGATCGCCAGCCTGGCAGTATGCACCCCTGTGACGTTGCCGTCGTCGGCCAGGTCCTCCCAGACCGCGCTGCCGGCGAACCTGACCTGCCACTGATAATCCGGCACCCCTCCACCGCTGCTTGTCACCCAGAGCGAGAACGGCGAACCCACCTGGACCTGAACTGCCTCGGCCGACGCGGTGATCATGGGTGCGGCGCTCAGATCGGTCGGATCAATGGCCGCCAAAGGTCGTAGCGTCAAACATCCGGAAGATGGGCACCTCTCGTTCTCGGATGTGACGACGAGGCAATCGGTCAGCTCTGACCGGAAGTACTCTCAGCGGCCGCCCGGCAACACCATCGACCGACCATATTCCAGTCATCCCGCCGCCAGGATTCCGGGATGCAACCCCCTCCGTGGGGCGAAGCGAATGCAGGCGGTGGTCCAACCACGCCAGATCCTGGACTGGAATGGGCAGGTGTTCGATGATGGCCAAGCCATCGGTCTCCAAGATCATGCCGCCCACCGCCACCAGACTTCCGTCGGGTGCGGCCTTGAGGGGGCCTCGGAAGCCCATTTCATCACTGTGGTAAGGGCTGTCTGTCGCGTGAGTGTCAATCCGACCGGTGGCATCAATGCGTTCGTAAAGCAGGTCGGACGGCGTGACCCCGCCGCGAAAATGATACATCCGCTCCCGCGCCGGCGACCACTCCCAGCTTTCCGAGGTATAATTGTACCCGTTGCTGACCGACAGTCGGGCTCCGTTTTCATCTGTCACCAGGTGATGGAAAAATGGATTGTAGTCATCAATCCACGCCGCGTGGAGCAGCCGTTTGCCCGCCGACTGCATCCCGCGGATGC
>JADJZJ010000004.1 GCA_016715765.1 Opitutaceae bacterium | reverse complement strand
AATCACACCTTCGTGACGTCGGGATCGAAATTCACGGCGAGCCGGTAGACATGGCCGGGGCGCATGATGAGCGGGTGGTCGCGGACCAGGTTCTGGAGGTAGTGGATCTTGCCGTAGTTGGTGCGGTAGGTCGGATCGTTGGTCACGATCTCGGTCTCGCCCCAGGTGGCCTGGAAGTCATCCTTGGCCACGCTGCAGCGGTGACCCTGCGGTCCGAGGGCCAGGGCGCCGTTCACGTGGTAGTGCGAATGGGGCGCGGCGAGGGCGAGCACGTAGCGGAATTTGTCGAGGGTGACCTGCTGGCGCACCGTGTAGGCGAACTCGCAGCTGATCTGGCTGCCGGTGAAGTTCCATTGGACCTTCACGCTGCCGATGCCCTTGATGATTTCCTCCTTGGTGCTGATCAACTCGGGCTGCTCGTAACGGAAATAGAAGCTGTTGCGCAGGCCGAGACCGGTCACGCAGTTCTTGCCGTAGAAGGCCGGCAGGGTGACGTGCTCCCCGAAGGTGAGCTCGGGCAGCATGATCGGCAGGTAGACGTTGTTGGGCCAGTCGAAGATGCCCGGGCAGTGCGGGAAGGGCAGGCCGTCGCTGGTCAGCGTGCTGCCGCAGCTGATGAGCGGGATCTGCGCGTGCAGGCCGCTGGCGGCGTCGCGGTAGAGGAAGAGGCCCTGCTCCTTGCGGTTGCTCTTGTCGAAGATGACAAAGCGGCCGCTGGTGCGGGGCGCCTCGACCTTGGGCGGGCCGGGGGGCATCGAGACGGTCTTGGCGAGACGCGACCACTGGCAGAGGTAGCGGGCGGCGTCGAAATTCGCCATGCGCGTGGTGTGGTGCGAATACGCGGTGCGCTCGGCATCGCGCAGGTCGAGGAAACCCTGTTCCTGGTCGAGATAGGTCTCGTAGAAGAACATGAACAGCTTCCGCAGGATGTCGAAATAACGGACCTTCTGGTCGTCGGTGATCCAGCCGTCGCGCAGGCCCTGGAGGACCAGGCTGATGCAGTGCATCTGGCCGTAGGCGCCGGCGGCGCGGCCGAAGGCCCAGCCGAGGCCGTCCGCCCGCACGAGGTCGGGCATCATCTTGATGTATTTCTCGGCGTAGGTGCGGAGGGTGGGGAGCTTGCGGTCGCGCACGCCGCTGTTGGCGTGGAGCTGCAGGGCGGAGCGGATGAACACGAAGTTCATCACGCCGTAGAGGTTGAAGTTGCCGCCGAAGCCGTGGACCGAGTCGTCGAAGTAGCCGGTGGAGCTGGTCTGGTTGATGCGTTCCACCATGCGCTCGATCAGGCGCGAGGTCTCGTCCTTCTTGGACAGGCCGAACGAGTAGCGGGCCACGGCCTTGGCGATGTTGAACGCCTGCCAGTGGTTGTCGTAGTCGCTGCGGTGGAGGAGGGACTTGTCGATGCGCTGCTTGGTTTCCTCGACCAGGCGCTCCCAGACGGGATTGCGCTCCTTGGAGGGGCCGAAGGCCAGGAGGCCGAGGGCGGCGTAGGCGAGGCCGTTTTCCGCGGCGGGCTCGGTGAACATCTGGGCCGTGATGCAGCGGGCCGCGAGGTCGATCAGGTCATGGCCCTTGAGGGTGGTTTCGCCGGTGGCGCGATAGAATTCGCCGAGGGCGAAGGCGACATGTCCGGGCTCATCGGGACGGGAGGCTTCGCCGTTGGTCGGAACGATGGTGCCGTCGGGTTGGATGGAGTCGAGATTGTGGGCCAGCATTGAGCGGGCCATATCGAGACATTGCTCGGAGAAACTGTGCATTCGGTGAAGGATTCGGACGGAGTTTGCCGCCGGGAGGCGGACGCAGATGAAGGGTTAGTCTGCCCAACCGCCCGACAGGGCGGCAAGAGCGAAGTTAGCGGGCGATGAGCTTGATGAATTCGGCGTTGGTCTTGGTCTTCGAGAGGCGGGCGATCATGGTCTCGGTGGCCTCCTCGATCTTCTGCTGCACCAGGGCGCGGCGGAAGAAATGGATGCCCTCGAGGGTCTTGGCGTCGATCAGCAGCTCTTCCTTGCGGGTGCCGGAGGCGGCGACGTTGATGGCCGGCCAGAGGCGCATCTCGGCGCACTTGCGGTCGAGGACGAGCTCCATGTTGCCGGTGCCCTTGAATTCCTGGAAGATGACGTCGTCCATGCGGCTGCCGGTCTCGACGAGGACGGAGGCGATGATGGTGAGCGAGCCGGCCTCCTCGGTCTTGCGGGCGGTGGCGAAGAGCTGGCGGGGCTTTTCCAGCGCGCGGACGTCCAGGCCGCCGGAGCCGGTGCGGCCGGAGTTGCGGGCGGTGTTGTGGGCGCGGGCGAGGCGGGTGATGGAATCGAGGAAGAGGACGACGTCGCGGCCCACCTCGACCAGGCGCTTGGCGCGCTCGATGCAGAGGTCGGCGATGCGCAGATGGTTCTCGATCTGCTCGTCGTTGGACGAGGCCCAGATCTCGGCGGGGACGCTGCGGCGGAAGTCGGTGACCTCCTCGGGGCGCTCATCCACGAGCAGGATCATGACCAGGCACTCGGGATTGTTCTCGAGGACGCCCAGCGCCATGTCGCGCAGGAGGGTGGTCTTGCCGGTGCGGGGCGGGGCGACGATCAGGCCGCGGGTGCCCTTGCCGATGGGGCAGAAGAGGTCCACCGCGCGGGTCGTCATGCGGCCGTCCTTCATTTCCATCTTCAGGAACTGGTTGGGCGAGACGGTGGTGAGGCTGGGGAAGTCGAAGCGGGCGCGGCGCTCCTCGAGGGGCACGCCGTCCACGGTCTCGATGAAGCGCATCTTGGGGTTGAGGAACCGGCCGTCGGGCGGGAAGGCGGTGCCGCCAATCATGTTGCCCGTGCGCAGCTTGAAGCGGCGGATGAGTTCCTTGGGCACGAAGGTGTCGGTGGGCCGGCGCTTGCCGCCCTTGGCGAGATCGAGCAGCTGGCCGTTGCCTCCGCGCTGGAGGTCGATGTCGAGCACGCCTTCCACCCGGATGGTGTTGTCAACCGGCGCAGGGCGCTCGGCGGGGGTTTCGTTGCCCGCCGGGGCGGCAGGGGCAGGAGCTTCGGTGGGGCGTTCCGGTGCGGAGGTGTCCGCCGGGGCGGACGTGGATTTCTTTTCCATACAAAAAATAAAAAAATAAGACAGGACACTCGACCCGCGCTTGACGCTTAAAACTCAGGACGGGATAAGAAACGCGTTTAGCGCACCCTAACCCCTAAAATCCGCCACAACGTGACAGACCAAACGATTACTTCTGTATCCCGGGAACACCGGAAATTCAGGCCTTCGGCCGAGTTCAAAGCCCAAGCTAATCTTGGGAGTGATACGATTTACAAAAGGCTCTATGCGGAGTCTGTCAACACCCCAGAAAAATTCTGGGGCCGGCAGGCGAAGGAGCAACTCGTCTGGCGCAAGGATTTCAAGCAGGTGCTCGATTGGAAGGCTCCGCACGCCAAGTGGTTCGTGGGCGGCAAGTTAAACGTCTCGGAAAACTGCCTCGACCGCCACCTCGGCACCTACCGCGAGAACAAGGCCGCCCTGATTTTCGAAGGCGAGCCGGGCGACGTGCGCACGATCACGTACAAGCAGCTGCATTTCCATGTGTGCCGCCTGGCGCACATTTTTGAGAACATGGGCGTCGGTCAGGGCGACCGGGTCGCCATCTACATGCCGATGATCCCCGAGGCCGTCATGGCCATGCTGGCCTGCGCCCGCGTCGGCGCGATTCACACGGTGGTGTTCGGCGGCTTCAGCCCCGAGGCGCTCAAGGACCGCATCAACGACTGCAAGGCGAAGCTGGTCATCACCGCCGACGGCGGCTGGCGTCGCGGCAAGATCATCGATCTCAAGGCCAACGTGGACAAGGCCCTCGAGGGCGCGCCGACCGCCCACACGGTCATGGTCGTCAAGCGCTGCGGCAACCCCGTCACCATGCGCGAGGGTCGCGACGTGTGGTGGAAGGACGCCTGGGTGGGCGCGCCGAACCACCACAACGCGAAGGCCTTCGATTCCGAGCACCCGCTCTTCATTCTCTACACCTCGGGCTCCACCGGCAAACCCAAGGGCGTGCTGCACACGAGCGCCGGCTACCTGCTCGGCTGCAAGCTGAGCGCCCACTACGTTTTCGATCTCAAGGAAAACGACCGCTATTTCTGCTCCGCCGACATCGGCTGGATCACCGGCCACAGCTACGTCGTTTACGGCCTGCTGGCCAACGGCGCCACGATCTTCCTGTACGAGGGCGCGCCCAACCACCCGGAGCCCGACCGCTTCTGGCAGATGATCGACCGCCACGGCCTCACGATCCTCTACACCGCACCGACCGCCATCCGCGCCTTCATGCGTTGGGGCGACAACTACGTGCTGCGGCACCGGCTCGATTCGCTCCGTTTGCTTGGCTCCGTCGGCGAGCCGATCAATCCCGAGGCTTGGATGTGGTATCACACGATGATCGGCAAGAAGCGCTGCCCGATCGTCGACACTTGGTGGCAGACCGAAACCGGCTCCATCATGATCGCGCCGATCCCGGGCATCACGCCCACCAAGCCCGGCTCCGGCACCCGCCCGTTCTTCGGCGTGGTCCCGAAGGTCGTGGATGAAAAGGGCGTCGAGGTTCCGCGCAACTCCGGCGGCAAGCTCGTCATCACCAAGCCCTGGCCGTCCATGCTCCGCACCCTCTGGGGCGATGACGACCGCTACGTGCGCCAGTACTTCAGCGAATTTGCCGGCAAGCCCGACATGTACTTCACCGGCGACGGTGCCCGGCAGGACAAGGACGGCTATTTCTGGATCGTCGGCCGCATCGACGACGTGCTCAACGTTTCCGGTCACCGCATCGGTACTGCCGAGATCGAGAGCGCCCTCGTCTCGCACCCCGCGGTCGCCGAGGCCGCGGCCGTCGGTCGGCCGGACGAGCTCAAGGGTCATTCCCTCGTGGTGTTCGTGTCCCTCAAGGCCGGTCACGCGGCCAGCGACGCGCTCAAGGAGGAGTTGCGCAACCATGTGGGCAAGGAAATCGGTTCCCTGGCCAAGCCCGACATGATCCGTTTCGCCGCCGGCCTGCCGAAGACCCGCAGCGGAAAGATCATGCGCCGCATCCTCAAGGAGATCGCCGCCGGCGGCGAAGTGAAGGGCGACACCACGACGCTGGAGGATTTCAGCGTCGTCGCCGCCCTGCAGACCGAGGAATGAGCGCGACGGGATGATTTGAACAAACCGGATGTGCCCGAGGGCGCATCCGGTTTTTGTTTTGTCGGCACGATGGATTGAATTGTAGGGCGGGGTCTCCGAACCCCGCCTTTGTGCGTCTTTAATCATGCGATGGCGGGGATCGGAATCCCCGCCCTACAACAAAATTAACACACCGCACTCTTATCATATGTCGTGATTTCCATTTGCCCGCGAACCTGCTCCCGGTGCTGCATCGCGCATGGCTGCCTCACGTGAAATCCCTGCCGCATCAGCCAACCCGCCACGCCACGGTTTCACCCTGGTCGAATTGCTCGCGGTGCTCGTCATCATCGGCCTCCTCGTCGGGCTGGTGCTCGGCATCGGCCGGTATGCCATCAACTCCGGCAAGACTTCGCGGGCAACGGCGGAACTCGCGGTATTATCCGCGGCACTTGAGACCTACCGGCAACAGCAGGGCGATTTCCCCCGGACGGCTGACGGCGCGCTGTTGCTGCAGGCCCTTCTCGGCCGGCGTGATCCGCTCAACCGGAATATCAATTCGCGATCGTTGATCGACCTGGCCCGGTTCACGACCGTGAACGGCCGCGATCCCCGGCAGGACCCGGGCGCACAACTCGCCGATCCGTGGGGTCAGCCTTATGTGTATGCCTACCGCACCGTGACGCCGTGGTCCAATGTCAGCTATGTTCTGCAGTCGGCTGGTCCGAATGGGTTAATCTCATCCGGATTGCGGCCGGGAGGTTTCATCGACATTGCACACGAGGCGAACGCCGACAACGTCCTCGCACCCCGTTGAAGCCATGAATTCGACTCTTCCTCCTGTCGCCGCCCCGCAGTCGCGCGCCGGTTTTACCCTCATCGAACTGCTCACCGTCATCGCGATCATTGGCATCCTGGCGGCCATTCTCATTCCCACCGTCAGCTCGGGCCGCCAGTCGGCCAACAAGGCGAAGACCCGGGTGCAATTCACCCAATGGGCCGCCGCCATCGAGGCTTTCCGCAGCGAATACGGCTACTATCCCGTCTTCGATGACAGCAACCTGGTGAACGGCGGAGCCGGCTCCGAACCCGGCGCGCTGCATCCCTTCCACGATCTCCTCTCCGGACGTCGTCGCGATGGCACGGCGTTGCCCGCCTACAGCGCCGCCAACCCGCGCAGCCCGGAGGCGCAGAACCGGAAGCGGATCGCCTTCCATGGGTTCACCGAGGCGGATTTTGCGCCCGGGAAACTTTTGCAGGATCCGTTTGGCAACACGCAGATTGCCGTGCTTGTGGATCGCAACCTCGACGGTTCGATCACCGCCGCGGATTACCCCGGCGGCTGGCCCGCCGTGGGAGGCATGAGTCCAGGCCCCGCGGAATTGCCGGCCACGGGATTGCGCACCGGCGTGGCATTCTACGCCCCCGCACCCGGAGCCACATCCGGAAATCCGGGCTTAATCGTCAGCTGGCAGTAATTCACCGGGCCATGGTGGGTGCAGCAGCGGCAAATGTAGCTACGAGCGTGAGCGAGTGGATTGCCAGCCCAGCGCCAAAGGCGCGCTCAATCACAGCCTGGGGCAACGCACCAGGAAACGGATCCACCTCAAATTTCCAAGGGCCAACGGCGCGCTCCATGGATCGGGCTTTCAGCCCTCGCCATGATGGGATGCATCCATCCTGGGGCGTTGCCCCAGGCTGTGATGTTAACGGACCTTTGGTCCTTATTCCGTCTCAGTGGTGTAACAGATCTTGCCGCGCATTCACCCTGGTCGAACTACTCGTGGTCATCGGCTTGATCGCCGCACTCGGTACGGTCTTTGCCTTCGGGTTGAAGGGTGGGGGACGCGGTGTCGCCCTGGCGTCTGCCCAGAGCCTGCTCGCCAATCTGGTCAACACCGTACGGCTCAAGGCCGTCACCACCGGACATGAAACACGGCTCCTGTTAAACACCGATCCCGTGAGCGATCCGCACTTCGCGCGCTTCCTGCGCTATCTGGTGTGGCAGGAGCGCGTCGCCGATGAATGGCGCACGCTGGGCGAGGTCTGGTTGCCTGAGGGCGTGGGCCTGTTGCCGCGTGATCCCCGCACTCCCGCCAACCTCGTCGCATCTGATGCAGTCTGGAAGCGCGCCGATGGCACCGCCTTGCGTTCCACCGCGCTGCAGGCCGCGGGTGACCTACGACTCGCGGTCAATTCCAACATCCTCGAAAGCTGGGCCTCCCTCAGCTTCACCGCCGCTGGTACCACCTTCAGCAACGGCGATCTCGTGCTGGCGACACTGGAGCCATTGCCGCCGGGCAGTTACGCATCCGGTGAGTCGCCCTTTCGATTCACCAACCCAGAAAACGTGCGCGGCCTCAGCCTGAGCCGCTACGGCCTGGCCTCACTCGTCAGCGGACGCATGGGGTTCTGAAACGATGAATCCGGACCCCAAAGTAGGGCAGGTCTCCTCCTTCGCCAAGCCTACGGCGGACAGGTGTGACCTCCCATCAGACGCTCCATCCGCAGTGAGGCGCGAACAGGCAGGTCAAAGACCTGCCCTACCTCTATCGTCCATCCTCACAATGCCTCACCCAACCCCCAAGGATCGTCTCCCCTTTCCGGTATCCGGTATCCCCTTTCCGGTTTACTTCTTCCGCGCCTTCTCCCTCCTCGAAGTCGTCATCGCCGTCGGCATCTTTGCCACGGCCGTCGTGACCCTGCTGGCCCTTCTGCCCGCGTCTTTACGTGAATCCTCTGATTCGCTGGACACCCAGATCGCGCTCCGTCTGCCCGGGGCCATCGAAACCGAATTACGCCGCCTCGTCGCCGCCCAGGGATTCGATGCCCTGGCCGCCCGCATTCCGGTCATGAATGCCACTCCGGACCACGGCGAACTGCTCGTGGCCACCCACCAAGGTGATGACGTGCGCCGGCTCGCCGCCGGCGAGAGCCCAGCTCGCGACCAGTATTTCGTGATCGAACTGCAACGGTTTGGTTCGGGGTCGCTGGCCTACGATCCCGCCGGGGCCGTGCTCGCGCTCAACGTGCGCGTCTCCTGGCCCTATCGACGTCTGACTCCCGAAGGACTGGCCCCGGCTTTGCCTGCCGCCGAGCGCCAGCATATGAGCTTCACCCTCGCGCTCAACCGATGAAATCGCCGCGTGCCGCCACGGCCTTCACGTTGTTGGAATTGTTGGTGGCCGTAAGCGTCAGCCTCGTGCTCGCCGCCCTGCTGTTCACGCTCATCAGCCAGTCGTTGCACCTCTGGCAACGCACGCAGGGTCGCGTGGACACCGCCGCGTCGGCCCGGCTCGCGCTGGATTTTCTCGAACGCGATCTTCAGGGCGCGTTGCATCGCGACGATGGCGGCCGGTGGCTGGCCGTGGACATCCTCAATTCAACCACAGCCGTCGCCGGCCACGGTTGGCTCGTCGCGGCATCCATGAAGCCCGGCGCAACGGAGAGTTTGCGCCTCACTCCAACCGATCCCACTGACTCCATAACCACCGCACGCTTTGGCCTGTCCGGGTGCTGGCTGCGCTTCGTTGCCAGCAATGTTGAAGCCAACGACGTCCAATCCACGCCTGTCGTCATCTCGTACCAACTCGCCCGGCGTCCGATCACCGGCGCCGTCAGCGCGTCCAATCCGGCCGGCATTCGCTACCGGTTATACCGCACGGCGGTCTCTTCGACCGTGACCTTCAATATGGGCTACGATGTGAGGGCAGGGGCTTATTCCATACTGTCGCCCAACCCCGGTTCGGAGCGCAGCGCGCAGGCGGTGACATCACCGAGCAATGCGGAAGCGCTGGCTGATGATGTGATTGATTTCGGGGTCTGGCTTTACGCACGGACTCCCGATGGCAGCCTGCGTCGCACTTTTCCGAAGGGCGCGGCGCACCTGAACCACGCTGCGCCGCAGGACGACGCGTTCCCGGTCGTTGCGGATGTCATGATGCGAATACTGACTTCAGGCGGTGCCAACCGGTTGGATGCGATCGAACAGGGTCGCGCGGTGCGTCCGCCGGAGTACGTAACCGATGCGGTCTGGTGGTGGGCGGTGGCCGAGGCGAATTCGCGGGTGTTTACGCGGCGCATTGTTCTGCAGGGAGGGCCGCTATGAAACCGGCCCGGCGATATCCCGGCCAGCGCGGCTTTGCCCTGATTCTAACTCTGCTGCTGCTCGGGATGTTGGTCCTGCTGGTTCTGGCGATGACGGCACTTTCCCGGCTCGACTCGCAACAGGTGGCCGTCGCCGTGCCCGGGATGCAGGCCCGCCAGAACGCCCTGCTCGGGCTGCGCCTGGCCTTGGGCGAATTGCAGCACCACGCAGGGCGGGACGATCGCGTGACCGGCATGGCTGGAATCACCGGTGTACCGGCCGGTGCCGGTCATCCGGCGAGGCATTGGTGCGGGGTCTGGGCGCTGGATGGTTCCTTGCTCGCGTGGCTGTCCTCAGGTGGAGGCGCTGGATCTATTCCTTTGCTCAACGGAGAAAACTCCATCGCCCTGCTCGCCGCGGGTTCGCTGGGCACGGATGGCACCGACAAGGAGCATGTCCGCGTCCTCAAACTCCCCGTCGAAGATCTGACTCCCGACGGCAGGCCGCGCCTCCAGGGCCATTACGCCTACTGGGTGGGCGATGAAGGAGTGAAGTTGAGTGCGACCACCCAAGGCCACGTTGCGATTGTCCCGGGTCTGCGCCACGCCCTCGGTGAACTCGAGCCGGCCTTCACCACGGATTCGTCCCGGTTCGCCAAGGTGCTAATTTACACCCAACTCGGCTTGGTGCCTGCCACGCCGCTCACCCCCGGCCGATTGCAGTCCAATTTGCACAGTCTCACCGTCGCGCACGTCCACCTGACTGGGACACCTCTCGGCCTGCAAGCGCGGTCCGGCGCCATCAACGTCAACACCACCAACGCGCGGCTTTGGCGAGGCGTTGCCGCCACTTACAACCTGGCCCGTCCGGGGACTCCCCTCGGCATCACCACTGCCACCTTCGCGAACCGCCTCCGGGACGGTCTCCCTCAAGCCACCGGCCCTAGCAAAAACTCCCGAGGTCCATTCCTGACCACCGCCGCCTTTCGCGAAAGCCCCCTCCTGGACTCGGCCTTGAAAGGATCGGGCGTGAAACGTGAAGACTTCATGGAGGCAGTGGGGGAGCTGTTCACCGCGCGCTCCGACACTTTCAGAATCCGGGCCTACGGCGAAGTCGTCCATCCCCTCAACCCGGCCGAGGCCACCGCCTCCGCCTACTGCGAAGCCATCGTGCAGCGCACCGCCGCATCGCTGCCTGGGCACGGCCGCCGCTTTGTCATCAGCAGCTTCCGCTGGCTCGGGCCCGGGGATATCTAGTCGCCGGCGATCGCCCGCCGCTGGTTGCCGGTAGTGCCGTGAATTTTGAAAGCTGACGTTAGACTTATTGACGTGTACTCCAGCCCGTCCGGCGCCTCGGTTCCAGCCGATGTGAAAAGGATCGGTTGACCCTTTTTCCGGCCCTGTCTTCATAGCTCCGCTGCCGCTTAGTTTTCCCCTCATGAATAGCAGGATCGCCCTCACGTTGGCGCTTTGCCTCTCGGTTTTCTCCTGTGGCAGGAAGAGCGATGTCGTGGAGCTCCAGAACTGGAATTTCGGCGGCCTGCCGCAACAGACGGCGTTCCTGCGGGAGCGCGTGGCCGAGTTCAATCGGACGCACCCGGGGGTGGAAGTTACCCAGAGCGACAAAAGTTGGTACATGATCCGGGAGATCCTGTACGCCAGTTTCGCCGCCGGGGCCGGCCCCGACGTCATGAACACCCACGCCAATTACGCGGCCGAGTTCAGCCAGGCGGGCTACTATTATCCGATCAACCGATTTCCGGACTTTCCCCAAGTGCGGCAGTGGTTTGTTCCTCGGCTCATGGAATCGACCGAATACCGGGGCAACTGCTATGGGCTGCCGGCGAACGCCATCGCCTTCGTGCTCTGCTGCAACCAGGAACTGTTCGACCGGGCCGGCATCGCCCCCCCGAAGACCTGGTCGGAGTTCCGGGCGGCGGCGCTGAAACTAACCCGGGACACCGATGGCGACGGGGTGGTGGACCAGTACGGCCTCGTGCTCATGGGCGGCGACAAGGGCGGCTTTGCGTATCGGCTGATCCCGTTCTTCTACAAGGCCGGGGCCGATGTCATGTCGCCGGACCTGAACCGAATCGAATTCAACTCCCCGCGCGGGGTCGCGGCGCTCCAGCTCTTTGCCGACATGTATCAGCAGGACCATTCGATCACCCCCGGCTTCCTGGCCTACACGCATTCGGAGGTGAGCGACCTGTTTGCGAACAACAAGGCCGCCATGAGCATCGAGGGGCCCTGGTTCCGGCGCATGATCGAGGACAAGGTGCCCGGGAAGGGCATGTATGTCGTCCCCGTGCCGGTGCCGGACGACCGCATCGCCGAGTACGACACCGCGCCCACGCTGCAGGATCTCGTCATGTATGCGATCAACGCCCGCTCGAAGCACCCGCAGGAGGCCTGGGAGCTGTTGAAATTCCTGCGCAATCCGGAGTCCGACCAGTTCTGGGTCACGGAGGACCTGGGTGCCCTCGCCTGCACCACGAGCGCATTGCAGAGTCCCGCGGCCGCCAAGGTCCCCCATCTGCCCGTTTACCTCAGCGAACTGAAGCACGCCCGGCCCTGGCCGGCGCACCCCCAGATCACCGCGATCGCCGGCAACGTCTTCACCCCCGAGTGCCTGAAGGCGATCGTCGGCGAACTCTCCGCCCAGGCCGCG
Source organism: Opitutaceae bacterium (assembly GCA_016715765.1). GTDB lineage: Bacteria > Verrucomicrobiota > Verrucomicrobiia > Opitutales > Opitutaceae > UBA2377. The sequence continues at coordinate 99,844 of JADJZJ010000004.1, read as the reverse complement.
CTCGACCGGGCCGCCCGGGAAGCCCAGCGCATGATCGACGAGCACCGATGAAGAAGGCGACGCCGTACCTCCTCCTGGTCCCCGCGTTGCTCTTTACGGCCCTGGTGCTGGTCTACCCGCTGGCGCGCAACCTGTACAACAGCTTCCGTGACGTCAGCCTGATCCGGGGCGACCACGGGTGGGTGGGCTGGGCCAACTACGAACGCATCTTCAGTGACGACCTTTTCTGGCACTCCTTCCGCAACACCGCCGTGTATGCGATCGTGGGCACCCTGCTGGCGCTGCTGGTCGGCCTCGGTTTTGCCCTCCTGCTCAACCTGAAGCTCGGCCGGATCACCGGCCTGCTCACCTTTCTCTACACCATCCCCTGGGTCATCTCTCCCGTGGTGGCGGGATTCGCCTGGAAATGGATCCTCAACGATCACTCCGGCATCGTTAACTACTGGCTGGCGCTGGCCGGATTCATCGATCCCGGCACTTCCTGGCTCGGTCGCCCTGCCACCGCGCTCGGGTGTGTCATGGTCGCGCGGATCTGGCAGTTTACCCCTTTGCGATGGTGATGTTTCTGGCGGGACTGAAGACCATCCCCACCGAGCAATACGAAGCCGCGGCCGTCGATGGCGCCACCCGGCTGGCGCGTTTCCGCTACATCACGCTCCCGAACCTGCAGGCGGTGGGCTCCGTGCTTCTCGTGCTCGGGGTGATCTGGAGCTTCAACGATTTCAACCTGGTCTTTGTCATGACGCGGGGCGGTCCGCTCAATGCGACGATGGTCCTGCCCGTGCTGGTGCGGGAGTTGTCCTTCGTGCATTTCGACCTGGGCCGCGGCTCGGCGCTCTCCAACGTCATGTTCCTGCTCCTGGTCGGGTTTGCGTTCGTCTACCTCAAGCTCAGCGCCCGCCACGAACCCGCATGAAAAAGGCCCTGCTGATCATCCTGGGACTGGTTCTGGCGGCGTTCGTATTGCTGCCCTTTTTCTGGATCATGGCCACTTCGCTCAAGCCGCTGGGGGAAGTGAGCAAGTATCCGCCGGAGTGGATCAGCCCCCACCTGACCTTGCGGCCGTACCGCGACATGTTCTTTTACCTGCCGTTCACGACCTACACCCTGAACAGCCTGATCGTCGCGTTTTCCACGATGATGTTGACGCTGGCCATCGGCAGCCTGGCCGCGTTCGCCTTCGCCCGCTTCCAGTTCAAGGGGCGGGGCCTCATCCTCATCGTGTTTTTGCTTTCGCAGATGCTGCCGGGGGCCTCGATCATCATTCCGCTGTTTCAGCTCATGCAGCAGGTCGGCCTGTACGACATGCGGCTGGGGCTTGTTGTGGTCCACACCGCGCTGCTGCTGCCGTTTGTCATCTGGCTGCTGTACGGATTTTTCCAGACCATCCCGCGCGAAGTGGAGGAGGCGGCGTTGATCGACGGCTGCTCCCGCCTGCAGGCCCTGCGGATGGTGATTTTGCCGCTGGCGCTGCCCGGCCTCGGGGCCACCGCCCTGTTTGCCTTCCTCGGTTCCTGGAACGAGTTTTTCTTCGCCCTGTTGCTCACCTCGTCCGATTCTACCCGGACCATTCCCGTCGGCATCGGGCTTTTCGTGGGGGAGTATCTGGAAGTCTGGAACCAGATGGCGGCGGCGGCCGTGCTGTTCAGCCTGCCGCCCCTGCTGCTGTTCCTCCTCGCGCGGAAGACCTTCGTGACCGGCCTGATGGCCGGCGCGGCCAAGTAGCGCGTCGCCGCACGGACTCGCGTAGAGGGCTTTGCGAGCCATGCCGTCCTTCGCGGTTTTTCACCTCGGCGGAGCCCGGTGGATGGGCGATTGAAAATTTTGTTGGATTTTCCCGGCGGAAACTGCACTTTCCACCCTCCTTTCGCCAGGGTAGCTCAGTGGTAGAGCAGGGGACTCATAAGCCCTTGGTCGGCGGTTCAATCCCGCCCTCTGGCACCAATTTACAGCCGTCCCATCACTTGGGGCGGCTTTTTATTTGCCCGACAACAGCGCCTTCAGCTCCGCCGCCGGGTCCTCGTGGTCCTGGGCGATGGCGAGGCGGAGAGCCTCTTCCAGCAGGGGCCTGGCCTCGGCTTCGCGGCCGGTGGCGAGGAGCTGCTTGCCGAGGAGGATGCGGGGGAGCATCCAGTCGGGTTTTTTGGTGATGCAGGCGGCCAGGTGCGGCTCGGCTTCAGGGGCGCGGTTGGCGGCGATCAGGGCCTGGGCGAGACTGAAACGGAACAACTCGTTGTCCGGCTGACGGGCCACCATGGCCTGAAACTGCCCGACGCGATCGGTCATCTCACTCGACCGAATCGATGTACACGATCACCCCGGTGGCGTTGTCGGGTCCGCCGCGGCGGAGGGCGAGGTTGATGAGATCGCGCATCAAAGGCTCGGGCTCGGCCGGGCGGGCCATGATGTCCTCCAACTCGGCATCGTTGACGAGGCGGGTGATGCCGTCGGTGCAGAAAAGATAGCGGTCCCCGGCCTTGACCTCGTGCTGCAGGAGGTCCGGTTCCGGCGGGGTGGGCTGGCCCATGCAGCGCGTGAGGGCGTTGCGGTTGACCTCGTGGAAGAAAATTTTCTCGCCGCGGGCGCGGCGGGCGCGGGCCTCGTTCTCCACGGAATGGTCGCTGGTCAGCGCCGTCAGCCGGCCCTCGCGCCAGAGGTAAGCCCGGGAATCGCCGACATGCGCGAGGTGCATGATGCGGCCGCGGATGTGCGCGAAAGTGAGGGTGGAGGCGATGCCCATGTCCGGGCTGATGGTCCGGCCGAGTTCCTGCACGGCCTCGTTCGTCTCATGCACGATGGTCTCGAGGTTCGGTTCCCCGTGGCCGAGGTGGGCCTGAAGCCGGAGGATGACCTCTTCCAGCGTGCGCTCGGAGGCCTCGGCGCCGCCCGGGAGTCCACCGACACCGTCGGCCACCCCAAAGAACATCGCCACCGGATCGCAAAGGAAACGGTCCTCGTTATTGCGGCGGACACGCCCAATATCGGTGAGGCCGGCGGCGCGAAGCTTGATCATGATGGTTGGATGACGGGCGGGCTAGTTGTAAGGAAGAAACACGGTGTCGCGATTTGCCATGGTCAGTCGAGTATGTTCTGCAACCGGCAGGCAGCCAAGGAAAAGCCTCCCGTAGGTTTTGGCGAGCACGCGTGTATCGAGAATGGTGATGAGGCCGTGGTCCGTGGCGCTCCGGATCAGCCGGCCCACCCCCTGGCGGAATTTCATAAGGGCGTCCGGGAGGGTCAGCTCGTTGAAGGGGTTGCCGCCCCGGTCGCGGACCCATTCGCTGCGGGCCTCGGCGATGGGATGCGAGGGGGGATCGAACGGCAGGCGGGTGATGATGACCTGGGAAAGCGACGGCCCGGGGACGTCAACGCCGGCCCAGAAACTGTCGGTACCGAACAGGATGCCGTTGCCCACCTCCTGCAACCGGCGGGTCAGTTCGGTGCGGGACAAATCCTCACCCTGCATGAAAAACGGCCGCCCGGCGGCGGTGAACTCCTCCTGCAGGGCCGCCGCAATGTGGCGCATGTCCTGGTAACTGGTGAAGAGAACGAGCGAACCGCCCGCGACGCGCAGGGTGCAGAAGCGGATGTAGTCGGTCAGGGCGGCGAGGGCGAGGCGGGCCTCCCCGGGTGAGGGCAGGGGGACGTCGGCAGCGACGAAGACCCGCATGTTGCGATCGAAATCGAAGGGCGACTGCACCACCACGGCACGGGCCTGCTCCGCGCCAATGCGCGCCTGAAAGGGCTCGATGCCGCCGCCCATGGCCAGGGTGGCGCTGGTGAAGAGGATCGAGGTGCCGCGCTCGAGCAGATGGTCGCGGAGATGCGGCGCGATATCGAGCGGGGCCGTGCGCAGGGTGACGATCTGCTGGCGGCGGCCCGAACGCTCGAGCCAGTAGACCGAGCCCTCATCGGCCACGCCGAGCCATTGGCGCAACCCGGTCTGGCAGGTCTTGAGCCGGCCGCGCTGCTCGAGCAGTTCGTCGCGCGCGGGGCCCTCATCGAGTTTGTCGGCCCGGGCGCCGACGGCCTTGATGAGCTTTTGCAGCGGCTCGTCGAGCCAGGGCTCGGCGGCGCCCTCGCTGCGGATGCGCACGATGGAGTGTTTGACGAGGAGTTTCTCCCGCAGAAAACCGAAGAACTGCTCGGACGCTTCCAACGCATCAATCACGAGTTGCTGGTCCATCGGGCCGCCGTGCTTGGCCAGCAGCCCGCGCCGGTTCTTGGGGTTGAAGAGGTATTTCAGCATCCGCTCCGTGCCGTAGCTGCTCAGGCGGAGGCCGAAGTGATCGGTGGCGACCTCCGGGATCGTGTGCGCCTCGTCCAGCACGACAAAGTCATCCGGGAACAGCACACCGCGGGCGGCGCCCTTTTCGGCGGCGCCGCCGGCGTTGATGTGGGCGAAGAGGAGCGAGTGGTTGACGATGATGACCTGCGCGGTGCGCAGCCGGGCGCGGGCGCGCTGGTAGAAGCAGCTTTCGCAGTTGCAGTGCTTGCGCGAACAGGCGGAGGAGTCGGCGTTGACCCATTCCCAAATCTCCGGGGACGGCGGCGGCGAAAGTTCGTGGCGCAGACCCTCGCGGGTTTTGGCGGCCCAATCCGCGATGCGCTGCAACTCGCTGTGCTCGGGCGTGGCGAAGAGTTCCTGCCGGTCGCGCAGGGCGGAGGCGAGGCGCGTGGTGCAGAGGTAGTTGGCCTTGCCGACCAGCACGGCGCTCTTGAAGTCCGCGTACGCGGCGAGTTCCGGCGTGGAGCGGAACACCCGCCGGCACAGGGGCAGGTCCTTGGTTTCCAACTGTTCCTGCAGCGAGATGGTGTGGGTCGAGACGATGAGCTGCCGGGACTGGTCGGTCGCGTGAATGATGCCGGGGAGCAGGTAGGCGAGGGACTTGCCCACGCCCGTGCCGGCCTCGAAGAGCAGGACCTCGTCGGCGTCGTAGGCGGCCGCGGTGGCCCGGGCCATCTGTTCCTGCTGGGGCCGGTGCTCCAATTGCAGCCCGTCATGCAGCCAGCCGCCATCCGCGAAAATTCTGGCCGTGAACTCTGGGGCACGACTGGGCGGCGCCTGCGGGGGCAGGTGTTCGTTGTCGTCGCGTAGACCAATCATGAGCGGTGCCACGCAACGCATCAGACCCGGGACGTGCAAGTGCAGATGCGGGGTACGAAGGTCGTGGCTATTTGAATAGCTCTGGCGGAAATCGCGCCACATTTACTCCGCGGCGCATATGGCGTGCGACAACCCGTCCTCCGGTGATATTTTTTGCTAATCGGCCGGCTGGGTTTATGTTGTTAGTCTGATGCCAAGGGCCCCACGAATGTCGAGGTGCACGCCCAGGCCGGACGGCTGCCCAGAGCCCGAATCATTCGTACTGCAACGACGGTCACGCCCCGGGGTCGTCACCGTAATCCTGGTACTGATGCTGTCGTTGACCGGTTGCAGCCTGCTGTTGCGCAAAACTCCCGCACCCATACCCACGCAGGCGGCACCGATGGTCGCCGCGGAACGTGCGGCCACGCTGGTGGTGTTTCTGCCCGGTCGTGGCGGGGCGATGGCGGATTTTGAGCGGGAAGGTTTTATGACCACGCTGCGGGAGTCCGGGGCGAGGGTCGACAGCATCGCGGTGGACGCGCATCTCGGGTATTATTTCCAGCGAACGGTGATCGCACAGCTCCAAGCCGATGTATTGCAGCCCGCACGCCAGCAGGGCTACCGCCGGATCGTGCTGGTGGGAGTGTCGCTCGGCGGATTGGGCGCGCTGCTGTGTGAGCGCGACCTTCCCGGCTCGGTCGACGCCTTGGTGCTGCTCGGTCCCTATCTGGGCAAGGACGGCGGGCTGTTCGACGGGATCATAGCCTCTGGCGGGCCGGCCGCCTGGGCGGCCGGACGCGACCCGCAGGCCGGCGGCGTCGAGGAGCAGATCTGGACGTTCCTAGGCATGCAATCGGCGGTCCTGCCGCCGACCTGGCTGCTTTGCGGGCGGCGCGATTCGCTGGCACCCGGCCATCGTCTCCTCGCCGGCCTGCTGCCGGCGAACCGGGTGGCGACCATTGATGGGGCGCATGACTGGCCGACCTGGTGCGCACTGTGGCGCGACCTTTGCTTGCACTCGGATCTGTTCCAGGCGGAGAAATCCGACGGAGTTCCCCTGCCTCTGGCCTCAGCGGCGATCACACCATGAACCAAATGACCGGCCCATGAGAACCCCGTTCACCTTCATGGTTGGATTGCTGGTGTGGTGGTTTGTTGGCGGCACGACGGTGCAGGCCATCGGCTGGACGCCCGGCTGGACCAAGCACCCGGCGACCGGCGGGCGGGTGGTTTCCGCCGCGGAATGCGCCCAGGCCCGGGAACTGGGCGATGGGATCGAAACCCTGGAAACCGCCCGGGCGGCCATCCGCGCCTGGGAGACGATCGCCGCCGCACAACCGGATGATCCTGAGGCCTGGATCGAACTTGCCAGCCTGCATCTCCTGGAAGGAGCGGCCTTCCGGCATCGGGCCAAGGACCGGCTCAAGTGCTACATCGCCGGACTGCAGGCATGCGAACGGGCGATGGCGACCAACCCGGACTTTCTCAAGCGGATCCGGCAGGGGCAGACAGTTTGGGACGCGACGCCGGCCCTCGGCGCGCGGGAGATGGGCGCCATGCACTTCTGGGCCACGGGAGTATTCTATATCTTCCGCGACTGCCTCGGGCTCTTCGGCCGCATCGTCAACGTCCGGCTGATGGAGCGCGCGAAAACCATGCTGGAACGCATGGACGCCGTCGACCCGCAGTGGGAGGAGTCCACGAGCACATTTTCGTGGGGCATCTATTACCTCGCGATGCCATCGTCACGCGGAGGCGACATGGTCCGGGCGCGCGAATGCTTCGACCGGGCGGTGGCGCTGGGCGAGCACCGGACGCTGCCGCGCTGGGGCCGGGGCAAGTATTTCTACGTGGCGGTGCGCGAAACCACAGCGGCCCGGGCGGATTTGTCGGCGGTGGCGGGGCGGGCGCTCGACGAACTGGGTGGCAACCGGTCCTGGAACCGCTATTTCCAGGCCGAGGCGCTCAGGTTGCTTGCCGAGTGAGGGCAACGGATTCTATCTGGAACTCAGGAAGACTGGAACGCAGCCGGGTTCGGGATCCGAGCCTCTTTTCGCTATGCGCGTCCGAGCGCGACCGTGACTCCGTCCGCCATCGCCCGGTCTGCGCAAAATCCCATCAGGTGCCCGCTGATCGAATCCTCCAGGGACGTGGCTGATATCGAGGGCGGCTCTCCGCGCAGGGTGCAGAGGAAATCCGCGACGAGGCGCAGGTCGCCGCCACCGTGGCCGCCGTGGGCGCCGGTCATGTCGGCAGTGATCCGCAGGTCCACCGTCTCCTCGACGTATTCATGGCCGGGCCGGGGATCGGGACGGCGGATGACGAAACGCGAATCCTCGAAGCAACCCTGGATCTCACCGCGCGTGCCGACGAGATGGAGGGAACGCGAGGGCTTGGCGGCTCCGCCGATCATGTTGAGCGTGGCGGTGCAGCCGTCGGCGAATTCGATGGCGACCGACTGATGGTCCACGACGTCGTTGTCGCATTTCCAAACGCAACGGCCGTAGGGATTGTTGCCCTTCAGGGAGGCGGTCATGTCCTCGAGCGTCGGCTTGGCCAGGTGCTCAAGCGTGTCCCAGACATAGAACGCCCAGCGTTCCGGGTGATCGAGGTACTGCTTGCGGGCGGAATAAAGGCAGTCGGCCTCGATGGGGCAGTCCACGAGGCAGCGCGTGCCGGCGCCGGCCGGGGCCTTTTCCGGCCGGAAGAGGTAATTGCCGCCGAAGCTCGCGACGCGCACGGGCGGCACGCCGCTCTTCATCCACGCAATGAGATCCAGGTCGTGACAGGACTTGGCCATGAGCATCGTGGAGCCGCTCGCATCGCGGCGGTTCCATTTGCCGCGGACAAAGCCGACCGCCTGGTGATGATAGGAAACATGCTCCACGGCCTGGACGTTCAGCAGGTCGCCGATCGTGCCCTTGAGCACTTCCTGGCGGATGGCGGCGTAGAAGGGCGTGTAGCGCAGCACATGGCAGATGCTGACCTTGCGGCCATGGCGGCGCGCGGCCTGCGCGAGCTGCCAGAGTTCGGCTTCGCTGGTGGCGAAAGGCTTTTCCAACAGGAGGTCGTAACCCGCCGCCAGCAGTGGCAGCGACGTGGGCACGTGCAGGCGGTCCATTGTGCCGTTGATGATGAAGTCGGCCTGCCGGGGCAGCGCCGCCAGGGCCTCGACGCTGACATGGCATTGCGCGGGAGTCAGACCGAAGGTGCGGGCGGCCAGGTCACGCCGGGGCGCCGAAGGATCCACGACGCCGACGATCACCAGTTCATCCGGATGCTGGGTGGCGTACGAGGCATAAAGCATCGAGCGATGACCGGCTCCGACGATGATGGCGGACAGTTTTTTCTTCATGCGCGGCGTTGGCGCCAAGCAAGCGGCCGCGCGTTGATCGAGCAAGGAAACATCTTTGGAATGTCTCTGATGAATGCCGCAAGATGGGCCCGGAGTCTTGGTCTGGAACCACGCAGTTGAACCGCGCGCGCAAAGGAATTGGTTGTAGGGCGGGGTCTCCGAACCCCGCCAAGCGAACATCGCTGGTCGTCGAGGCGGGGTTCGGAGACCCCGCCCTACAACATGCAGGAACGCGAAGGATCGCGAAGAGAATCAGTTTATTGGCTCCCTCTACTGTATACTGTTTTCCCGCGGATCACGCGGATAGTCGCGGATAATGCCTCTGTAATCCGCGTCAATCCGCGTGATCCGCGGGGAAAATATGTTCAGCGATCGGCCCACCCCTTTGAATCCATACCAGAGACGATCAGTCGGAGGGGTGACCAGGGTTTCGCCCCGATTGGCGAAATGCATTAGCGGTTCAACCAGGAATCCCCAATTTCATTGCTACCTTGGGAATAGAATTTGCCCGCGACGCCGCCGTGGCGCATCGTAACGCCATGACCAACACCGGCGGGGGCAAGCCTGACTGGATCAACGAGCTGGCGACCTTCCTGCGGGAGCAACCGGGGGTCGGGGCCGTGCGGATCGATCCGGCGGCCCACCGGGTCGAGATCGCGACCTTGGGGGCGGTGGATCTGACCGACCTGCAGGCCCGGCTGGCGGAGACGATCGCGGTGGTGGAGAAGCAGTGGAAGGAGCGTCATGGCGGCAAGGCGCCGGCGGGTTTCGTGCTGCGCAAGCACGGTGCGGCGGCGGAACTGGGCCGTGAGACCTGCGAGACGGCCGAAAAGCTCTGGCTCTGGCGCGATATGGACTGGCCGGAGATGACCGCGGAAAGCATTCAGGAGGAGGAATCCGAGTGGCGGGAGCTGACCGTGCTGGCCTCGCTCTGCGGTTTCTTTGGGCTTTGCGGGCTCGTCGCGGAGCGGATCGCGCCCGACCGGCATTGGATCAGCCATGGGCTGTTCCTCGCGGGCATCATCACGGGCGGCTGGGACGCGGCGAAGGACGCCTGGCCTAACCTCCGCACGTTGAAGCTCGACATCCATTTCCTGATGCTCGCCGTGGCCGCAGGGGCGATGGCGATCGGGGCCTGGGGCGAGGGTGTGCTGCTGCTGTTCCTGTTTTCCGCGTCGGGCGCGATGGAGGCCTATGCGCTCGACCGCACCCACCGCGAGGTCAGTGCCCTGCTGAAATCCTCCCCCAAGCGCGCCACCCTGCTGAAGGAGGACGGCACGGAAACCGAGGTGGATGTGTCAGAGTTGCGCGTGGGCCAGACCGTGCGCGTGCGGCCCGGCGGGGCCTATCCGGCGGACGGCGACATCCTGCAGGGCCGCAGTGCGAGCGACGAATCCACGCTGACGGGCGAGGCGGCGCCGGTGGAGAAAAACGCGGGCGACCCGGTCTTCAGCGGCACGATCAACCTGTGGGGCGCGATCGACTTCAAGGTGATGCGCCTGCCGGCGGAGAGCACGCTGCAGAAGATCATCCGACTGATCCAGCATGCCCAGAAACTGCGGGCGCCCAGCGAGCGGTTCACGGACAAGTTCGGTCCGCATTATACGTATGCAGTCATTGCGGGATCGTTTCTGATGTTTTTACTCTGGTGGCTGGTCTTTGACCTCCCGCGTTCACCAACACGCCGGAGGCCCGCTCGGCCTTTTACCGGGCCATGACCCTCATGGTGGTGGCGAGTCCCTGCGCGCTGGTGCTCTCCATTCCGTCGGCCATTCTGGCGGCGATTGCCTGGGGTGCGCGCCACGGCGTGCTGTTCCGCGGCGGCGGCGCCATTGAGCGGCTGGCGGAGATCACGGTGGTGGCCCTCGACAAGACCGGCACGCTCACGACCGGTGAACTCAGTGTGGTGGGCTATGAAAGCTTTCCGCCGGGGCGGGAGACCGCGGTCATGGAGCTGGCCTATGCGCTGGAGGCGAAGTCCGAGCATCCGCTGGCGCGGGCCATTGTCCGCGATGCCAAGGCCCGGGGCGTGAAGCTGGTGGAGCTGGGAGATTTCAAAAACATCGTGGGGCAGGGGGTGAGCGGGCGCTTGGATGGCGCCCAGGCCCTGTTGGGCCGCCGCGAACTATTGGAGGCCGGTCCGCTGGCGCAATGGGCGGAGAAACTGCCCCCGGCGCCCGCCGAGTTGTCCGAGGTCTGGGTGCTGGGCCATGACGTGTTGGGCCGCGTCCTGTTGCGCGATCAGATCCGGGAGGAGTCGAAGGCGGTGCTGGCCGCCCTGAAGAAGATGGGCATCCGCACTGTGATGCTCACGGGGGATCGCCGGCAGGCGGCGGAATCCGTGGCGCGGGAACTGGGCCTTGATGAAGTTCGCGCGCACCTCACGCCGGAGCAGAAGGTCGAGGCCATCCAGGAACTCCGTAATTCGTCGCCCGGCGCGCGTGTGGCGATGGTGGGTGACGGCGTGAACGACGCACCCTGCCTGGCCGCGGCGGATGTCAGCGTCGCGATGGGGGCACGCGGCAGCGATGCGGCGTTGGAGCAGGCCGAGGTCATCCTGATGCATGACCGCATCGAGAACTTCCTCGCGGCGGAACGTTTGAGCAGGCGCGCGCGGGCCATCATCCGGCAGAATCTTTCCATCTCGCTTGGTGTGGTGGTCGTGATGGTGATCGCCACCGCCGTTGGGTCCGTGCCGCTCGCCATCGGTGTGGCCGCGCACGAAGGCAGCACGGTGGTGGTGTGTCTGAACTCGCTGCGGCTGCTGTTCGGCAAGAACGGATAGCGGGCTGGTCGTGACGCCGGAGGCGGCTTGTGGCGCGGTACTTTAGCCCCGCCTGATGCGCCGGCAGGTTGACTGAATGGAACGGCGAGCCCGGCCTGCGTCCGCCCTGTTTCAAACGTCCCAGGCGTGAAGTTCGGCCCGCGCGCCAACGTCACGTATTGCCCTCAGGTCTCGTCTGTTAATCGACGATCAGAACTCGGTCGCCCGTTCGCATTTCCTCGTAGAGCTCGATGATCTCCAGATTGCGCATGAGCACGCAGCCGGCGCTGAGCGGGGTGCCGAGTTTGTCCTCGTGGTTCGTGCCGTGAATGTAGATGTAGCGGGCGTAGGTATCGACGTTGCCGCCCAGATTCACGCCGGGCTCCAAGCCGCGCAGCCAGAGGATGCGGCTGGTGATGAGATTGGGTTCGGTTTCGGCGGCAGGGAGTTCGGAGAAATGCCGGCCGGTTGGCACGCGGGCCTTGAACACCATGCCCGGCGGCTGGCCGGCGCCGAGGCGCTCGGCGATCTCATGGAGACCGCGGGGCGTGCCGAGCGAGTCCTTGATGTTGGACGGCGGGCGTCGCGAAGTGGATATGACGTAGGTTTTTACAAGTGTACCGCCCCTAACGAATTGCATGGTCTGCGAACTGATTCGGACAATCAGATTGCGGTCTGCGGGCTTGATACCCAGCCGGGCACAAGTTCTAGTCACCAATTCGACAGGATTATCCATGGCAAATAACTCATTCACAGTAGGCATCGTCGGCGCAACTGGCGCCGTCGGTCAAGAGCTCCTCCGGCTCTTGCTGGAACGAAATTTCCCCATGACCAGGCTGCGGCTCTTCGCCTCGGCGCGGTCGGCGGGCAAGGTGATTGAAAAGGCCGGGAAAAAATTCACGGTCGAGGAAGCCAAGCCCGGTGTGTTTGCCGACGTGGATATCGCGTTCTTCGCCGCCGGCGGCTCCGTCACGCGGGCGCTCGCCCCCGACGCGGTCAAGGCCGGTTGCGTGGTCATCGACAAGAGCTCGGCCCTGCGCATGGAGAAGGATGTTCCGCTGGTGATCCCGGAGATCAATCCGGAAGAGTTGCGCACCCACAAGGGCATCATCGCCAATCCCAACTGCTCAACCGCAGTCATGCTGATGGGCTTGTGGCCGCTGCACCAGAAGTTCGGCCTGAAGCGTGTGATCGTCTCCACCTATCAGTCGGTTTCCGGCACGGGCGCCGAGGCGGTGCGTGAACTCGCCGACCAGATCCAGGCGCATGTCGCGGGTCAGCCGATCGTGCACAAGGTTTATCCCTACCAGATCGCCTTCAACTGCATCCCGCACATCGATTCGTTCGGATCCGACGGCTACACCGGCGAGGAATCCAAGATGGCGCAGGAATCGCGCAAGATCATGGGCCTGCCCAACCTGAAGGTTTCCGCCACCACCGTCCGCGTGCCGGTCGTGCGGGCGCACTCCATCTCGGTCTGCGCCGAGTTCGAGCGCCCGGTCAACCTGGCCGAGGCCCGGGCCGCCGTGGCGGCCTTCCCGGGGGCGGAACTGGTGGATGATACCGCCAACAAGCGCTATCCGACCCCGCTGGATTTCGCCGAAAAGGTGAAGTGCGGCGTCGGCCGGCTGCGCATCGATACCGCCTTCGACAACGGCCTCTCTTTTTGGGTTTCCGGGGACAATCTCTGGAAGGGCGCCGCACTCAACGCGCTCCAAAACGCCGAACTCATGGTGCAAAAGGGGTGGCTCAAGCCCAAGGCTTGATGCCGGCCGTGCCATCGCTCCCGGGCGCCGGAATAAGCGCTTGTGCGCCCGTTCGGGACCACCGGGCTGCTGGGCCGGAAGGGCAGCTCAGTTGGTGCGCCCCGCTTACACCGAGGGCCGGGGGTCGAGTCCTTGGGTCCAGCAGCTAAGCGGCTCCGCTTATTTCAGCCTCGGCGCGGACGGCTAGCTCAGTTGGTTAGGGCATCTCGTTTACACCGAGGGGGTCGGGGGTTCGAGTCCCTCGGCGTCCACGCGGCCCTTTTCCTTTCAACTCCCATCTCCCATGCGACACACGATATCAGTTCTCGTTGAGAACAAGTTCGGCGTTCTGGCGCGCGTGGCCGGCATGTTTTCCGGCCGCGGCTTCAACATCGACTCGCTGAACGTCGCGCCCACGCACGATGCTTCGCTGTCGCGCATCACCACCGTCCTGAAGGGCGACGACCACGCCCTCGACCTCTGCATCAAGCAGCTGCGCAAGCTGATCAACGTCGTCGATGTCATTGATTTCACCGACGGCTCCGCCGTCGCCCGCGAACTGCTGCTGGTCAAGGTGAAGGCCGATTCCCGCACCCGGCCGGAAATCCTGCAGATCAAGGACATCTTCCGGGCCAAGATCGTGCACCTGTCGCAGGACTACCTGGTCATCGAATGCACGGGCGAGGACGACAAGGTCAACGCCTTCCTCGGTCTCCTCGAGCCCTTCGGCATCATCGAACTGGCCCGTTCCGGCCGTCTCGCCCTCAAACGCTAACCCTCTCCCCACATCCATCATGCCCGCCAAAGTCTACACCGATAAAGACGCCGATCTCGGCGTGTTCAAAAACAAAACCCTGGCCATCCTTGGCTACGGTTCCCAAGGCCACGCGCACGCGCTCAATCTCAAGGAGAGCGGCTGCAAGGTCATCATCGGCCTCTATCCCGGCAGCAAGTCCCGGGCGGTCGCGGAACAGCACGGCCTGAAGGTCTATGACACCGCCGAGGCCGTCCGCCGCGCCGATGTCATCATGGTCGCCCTGCCGGACATGAAGCAGGCCTCCGTCTACCAGCAGGACATCCTGCCCAATCTCTCCAAGGGCAAGTGCCTCATCTTCTCGCACGGCCTCGCCGTCCACTTCGGCCTCATCAAGCCCACCAAGGACATTGATGTCATCATGGTCGCCCCGAAGGGCCCCGGCCACATGGTCCGCCGCCTCTACGTCGAAGGTAAGGGCATGCCGGCGCTGATTGCCGTCGCCCAGGACAAGTCCCGGTCGGCGAAGAAGATCGCCCTCGCCTGGGCCAAGGGCATCGGCTCGACCAAGGCCGGCGTGCTGCAGACGACCTTCAAGGAAGAGTGCGAGACCGATCTCTTCGGCGAACAGGCCGTGCTCTGCGGCGGCGCCTCCGCGCTCGTGCAGGCCGGATTTGAGACGCTGGTCGAGGCCGGTTACCAGCCCGAGATGGCCTACTTCGAGTGCCTGCATGAGCTGAAGCTCATCTGCGACCTCATGTACGAGTCCGGCATCGCCGGCATGCGCTTCTCGATTTCCGAGACCGCCAAGTACGGCGACATCACCCGCGGTCCCCGCGTCGTGAACAAGCGCACCAAGGTCGAGATGAAGAAGATCCTCAAGGAGATCCAGTCCGGCAAGTTCACCCGCGAGTGGGTCAAGGAATACAAGGGCGGCCTCAAGAAGTACAACGCGCTCCTCGCGAAGGGTGAAAAGCACCAGATCGAGAAGACCGGCACGTACCTCCGCAGCATGATGCCCTGGATGACCAAGAAGAACATCAAGGGCGTGCAGGCTTCCTACGCCTGATTCCGCCCGAGTTGATCATTGCGATTCGGCACCCATGGGACCGCCCCGTGTGTGCCGAATCTTGTTTTAAGCCCGCTCCTCCATAACCTTTCGCCCGTGTCCTCCGCCAAAATCATCCTTGCCACCCGCAAAAGCCCGCTGGCGCTCGCCCAGAGCAACATGGTGGCCGCGCTGCTCAGCCGCGCCCTCGGCACCGAGGTCGAGCTCCTGAAGATCGTCACCGCCGGGGACCGGCAGACCGAATGGTCGCTCGAGAAAAAGGGCGGCAAGGGGCTTTTCACCAGCGAATTGGAGCACAAGTTGATCGAGGGCGGCGCGGACATCGCGGTGCACAGTTCCAAGGATCTCCCCGGGGAAATGCCCGCGGGGCTCGCGATCGCCGGCTATCTGCCGCGCGAGGACACCCGCGACGTGCTCGTGATCCGCGAGGAGCTGACCGCCCCGCGCAAGATCGCCACCGGCAGCCCCCGCCGCCGCCTGCAGATTGCGGCGCTCTTTCCCGGCGTCGAGTTCTGCGAAATCCGCGGCAACGTGGACACAAGGCTCAAGAAGATCGCCGAGCAGCACCTCGCCGATGGCACCATCCTCGCCGCCGCCGGCATGAAGCGACTCGGCATCACCAGCTGGCCCGGCCTCAGGTTCACGCCGCTGGCCCATACGGAAATGGTTCCCGCGGTCGGGCAGGGCGCCATCGCGATTCAGTGCCGGGTGGCTGATGCCGCCAAGTTTGCGCCGTTTTTTGACGCCACCACCGCCCGCGCCGTTGTCGTTGAACGTGCCTTCCAGAACCAGCTTGGCGGCGGTTGCCACACGGCGTTTGGGGCGCATGCCACGCCGGGCACGCTCTATTTTTTCCATGAAAAGACCGGGTGCCGCGCCCTGCCTCTGACCGAGGCTGATTACGCCGCGCCGGAAGCCGCCCGCCGGATGCTGCAGGAAGCTCCAACTGCCATGAGCAAGACCGCCCCCCTGTCCGGTCGCCGTGTGGCCGTCACCCGCGCCCGTGAGCAAGCCTCGGAACTATCCGGCAAACTCGCGGCCCTCGGCGCCGAGGTCGTCGAATTGCCCCTGATCCACGTCAGCAAGGAAATCTCCAAGGACAACCTGGCGGATGTGATGCTGGAACTGGGCAGCTACGACTGGATCGTTTTCACCAGCGCCAACGGGGTCCGCTTTTTCTTCGATGAGTTCTTCCGGCTCTTCGATGACATCCGCGCCCTCGGTCTCCTGCGTTTCGCCTGCATTGGCGAGGCCACGGGCAAGGCCATTGCCAGCCATCACTTGAAGATCGAGTGCCAGCCCAAGGAAGCGACCGCCGAGGCTTTGGCCAAGGCGCTGGTCGCCACCGGCAGCCTCGACAATGCGAAGGTGATGGTGATCACCGGCAACCTCAACCGTGAGACCATTGTCACCCTGCTGGAGGACGCTTCGGCCATCGTCGACTGCCTGCAGGTCTATAAAACGGAGCAGACCGACCTCAGCGCGGATCCCGCGGCCAGGGACTTTCGCACCCGCGGTGCCGATGCCATTCTCTTTGCCAGTTCGTCGGCCGTGCAGTCGTTCGCCGACCAGGCGAAGTCCCTGGCGCTCGCGCCGGGAGCCAAGCGTCCCCTGGCCGGCAGCATTGGTCCGCAGACCTCGGCGACGATGAAGCAGGTGGGCATGCCCATTGATTTCACCGCCAAGACCCCGAGCCTGGATGCGCTGGTCGAGGCGCTGGTGAAGAAGCTGGGATGAATCAGTTTGTAGGGCGGGGTCTCCGAACCCCGCCTGGGAGCGCGACCGCCCTCGGTCGCAATCGTGCGCCCACTTATCCGAGCCGAGAAAGAGAAAGATAAAGAGAACGAGAAAGATTGGATTCCAGCGTCGGCGGCCCGGAGGCGGGGATCGGAATCCCCGCCCTACATTGAGATGCGCCGACCATTGGCGTCGCGGTAGGCAGCCCGCTCGCGGGCCCGGTTCGGGCGCGCGCAAGCGCGCTGACCTACAGGTGCGGAATCCCTTTTGAGCTGCCGCAAGTTCCCGTAACATCATGGCAACATGAAAGTCCCGTTCCTCGACCTCGGCCTCCAGCACAAGGCCATCCGGACCGAAGCCCTGGCGGCGCTCACCGCCACCTACGACGCCACGCGGTTTTGCCTCGGCAAGGATGTGGAGGAATTCGAGAAAAACTTCGCCGCCACGCTCGGCTATCCGCGCGCCCTCGGGATGAACAGCGGCACCGCGCCATTGCACGTGGCCTGCATGCTGGCCGGCTTCGGTCCCGGCGATGAGGTCATCACGACCCCGTTCACCTTCATCTCCTCCGCCTGGGGCATCAGCTACGTCGGCGCCAAGCCGGTCTTTGCCGATGTCGAGGAGGACACCTACAACCTGGATCCGGCGAAGATTGCCGCCGCCATCACCCCGAAGACCAAGGGCATCATTGTGGTGCATCTGTTCGGTCAGCCGGCCCGGATGAATGAAATCATGGCCGTGGCGAAGCAGCACAATCTGTTCGTCATCGAGGACTGCGCCCAGGCCGTGGGCGCACGCTATCAGGGCACGCCGGTCGGCCTGCTCGGCGACGCCGGCACCTTCAGCTTTTATCCCACCAAGAACCTCGGCGGCTGCGGCGAGGGTGGCGCGTTTGTTTCCCGTCGCGAGGAACTGCAGACCCGGGCGCGGCACATCCGGGTGCACGGTTCGGACCGTCGCTATTACCACGACATCATCGGCGGCAATTTCCGGATGGACGGATTTCAGGGCGCGTTGCTCAACGTGAAGCTCCCGCACCTCGCCGCCTGGACCGCCCGCCGTCAGGCCATCGCGGCCGCGTACCTCTCCGGCATCAAGCTGACCGGCGTGCTGCTGCCTGCCCAACCCGCCTACGGGAAGTCGGTGTTCCACCAGTTCACCCTCCGCCATCCCCGCCGCGATGCCTTGCGCGAGCATCTGACCAGGCAGGACGTGGGCACCGACCTCATTTACCCGGTGCCGCTGCACCTGCAGAAATGCTATGCCGACCTTGGGCAGGGCCGTGGCACCTTCCCGGTGGCGGAGCGCATCAGCGACTCCTGTGTCAGCCTGCCGATCTTTCCGGAGCTCACCGATGCGCAGGTGGCGCATGTGATCGAGTCGATCAATTCGTTCGCGGGATGAGTCGGGACGCCGCGGTTCGAAGATTCGTATAGACCTTCGAGCGTGAGCGATCAGCTGGGGTCGCGGATCGATAGTTCTTAATTCCAAGGGCTGAAGCCGGCAGTTCGGATTTCGAATCTGCACGCGATCTCCCATCTCCGATCTGCCATCTGCGAAACTTCCACTCGCTCACGCTCGTAGCTACCTTGAAACTGCCGCCCGTGTGACACTTTCGTCACAAAGTCAGGCTCGGCATCGGGGCGGTTTGCTGTCACTTCTGAACCATGGCACGTAAATCCAGCGGCACGATTGGCATCCTCACGGCGGGCGGCGATTGTCCGGGACTGAACGCCGTCATTCGCGGCGTTGCCAAGGCCGCGATGCACCATGGCATCAAGGTCATCGGCATCCATGACGGGTTTCGCGGGTTGGTGGAAAACCGCTGCACTCCGATCGATAATCCCCTGGTCAGCGGTATCCTCGCGCAGGGCGGCACATTTCTCGGCAGCAGCCGGGACAAGCCGCACAAGATGCCGATGGGCGGCCAGGTCATGGACATGACCGAGGTGGCCGTGAGCAATTACCGGAAACTCAACCTCGACTGCCTGGTCTGCCTCGGCGGCAACGGCACGCAGAAGAACGCGCTGCGGCTCCACGAAAAGGGCGGCATCAACGTCCTCACGCTGCCCAAGACCATCGACAACGATGTCGCCGAGACCGACATCACCTTCGGCTTTGACTCCGCCATGTCGATCGCCACGGAGGCCATAGACCGTCTGCACACGACCGCCACCAGCCATCACCGGATCATTGTCTGTGAAATCATGGGCCACTCCGCCGGCTGGCTGTGCCTGGGCGCCGGGATCGCCGGGGGCGCCGACGTGATTTTGATTCCCGAGTTGCCCTATGATCTCGAGGTCGTGGCCCAAAGCCTCCAGCGCCGGCAGCGGTCCGGGAAGCGCTTCTCCATCATCGCGGCGGCCGAGGGGATCGTCACGGTTGAGCAGGCCAAGGCCCGGGCGCGGGCCATCGCGAAGGGCAGGAAGCCCGATACGGAGGTGACGTTTGCCCACACCATCCGCAGCAAGACCGAAGGGGAAATCCATCTCGTGCAGGAACCGGTGGCGAGCCGGCTGGCCCGGCGCCTGCAGCAGATCACCGGCGTGGAGGCCCGGGTCACCTCGCTCGGCCATGTGCAGCGCGGTGGACCGCCGAGCGCGTTCGACCGTTTGCTCTGCACCCGTCTCGGAACCAAGGCCGGCGAGTTGCTGGCGCATCACCGCTACAACGTGATGGTGGGCATCAAGGGCAACGAGTGCGTGCCCATCCCCTCGCCAAGGCGGCCAGTTCCAAGCGCCTTGTGCCCATCGATCATCCGTGGATCCGCACGGCGCGTCTCGTGGAAACGTGCATGGGCGACGTTGAGGGCTGAGTTTTGATGCCATGATCGCCGGCATCACATTGAAGGTCTGCGGCCTCACCACCGTGGCCGATGCGCAGTCCGCCGCCGACAGCGGGGCGGATTTTATTGGATTCAACCTGTATCCGCCGTCGCCGCGGTATCTCCCGCTGGAGCAGTACAAGGCATTCTCCGCCCGGCTGCCGGCGCTCGAAAAGGTGGCCATCATCGTCTCGCCAACCGCAGCGGAACTGGCGGCGGCGGCGGCGGCGGGGTTCGACCGCTTCCAGGTGCATTTTCCCCTCGAGACGGCGGCGGCCGTCGTGGGCAGCTGGGCCGAGACCGTGGGCGTGTCCCGACTCTGGCTCGCGCCGAAGCTGCCGCCGGCGGACGATATGCCGGCGGCTTTGCTGCCGTTCGCGGAAACTTTCATGCTCGATACGTTTCATGCCGGCGGCTTCGGCGGATCCGGCAAAACAGGGGATTGGGCGAAATTCGCCCGCCATGCGCTGCGGCATGAGGACAAGACCTGGATCCTGGCGGGCGGCTTGAATCCCGATAATATCGCGGTGGCCGTCACGCGGAGTGGCGCGAGGTTTGTCGATGTGAACAGCGGCGTCGAATCCGCCCCGGGCGTAAAGGATGCCGCGAAGCTGCGGCGGTTGGTGGCCAATCTCGCGGTGCACCGGGAGTGAGCTGAATCGGTCGCTGTAGTGCCGGCTCAGCCGGCCTTCGAACCCCGCCTGCCGGTCCCGCGTGAAGAACTTTCTCGTTCCCTTAATCATACTCTTTCTCTTGCCTCGAAGTTTGCAGGAGATTGCGACCGAGGTCCCTTCTTCGCCCGCCTGCAGCCGGCAGGCTGGATGCGCGCTTCCCGGGCGGGGTTCAGAGACCGCCTAACATCCGCGCAACTTCGGGCTGCTGTCTGATGGTATTTCTTCTCGTGCTCCAGCAGCGCGAACTTGATCTTCTCGCCGAACGCATAGCCGGTGAGCGAGCCGTCGCCGCCGATCACGCGGTGGCAGGGGATGAGGAGGCACACGGGATTGGTGGCATTGGCGCGGCCGACCGCCCGGGCGGCGTCAGGATTGCCGATGGTGGCGGCGAGTTGGCCATAAGTGCGCGATTCGCCAAATGGGATTTTTTGCAGTGCCGTCCAGACCTTCTGCTGGAATGGCGTGCCGCAAGGCAGCAGCTTCACGGTGAATTCCTGACGCGTGCCGGCAAAGTATTCCTCGATTTCGCGGCGGACGGGGGCGACGCGGGTGGCATCGCGGACCAATTCGTCGGCGGAAAAACGCGTCCGCAATTCCGGCAGGTCGCCGAAGGCGGTGGCGATGACGGCGCCGTTGGCGTTCAACGCGACGGAGAATTCGCCCAGGGGGGTGGTGAAGGTATCGTAGATCTGTCTCATGTGGGTGAGGGTTGATTGAATTGCCAAAGATGCGCCGTAGCGAGGCTGCGGTAGGGCGAAAAGACGGCCATCAGCCGGCGGGTGGCGTCGACGTCCGGTCGCGGGTCCAATTTGAGCAGCGTCTGCAGGCCGCTGGTCACGCCCGTGTCACCGAGCGGCACGCAATCCGCGAAGCCCAACGCGCGCATCATGAGGTAGTTGACCGACCATGGACCAAGCCCGTGAATCGCCAGCAAAGTGCGCTCGGCGCGCGTGGCCGACATCGTGCGCAGGGCGGTGAGGTCGAGTTTGCCTTCAACGACCAGACGGGCGGTCGCGATGACGTAGTCGGCCTTCTGTCGTGAAAATTGCAGGGCACGCAGGTCGGCGGGCTCAAGTGCGGCCACCGCCGCCGGGAAGGGCGGGGCATACAGGCCGTCGGCCAAGGGCGTGCCGGCGCGCTCGACCAGTCGCCGCCGCAGGAGGCAGGCGAAGGGGAAATTGATCTGCTGGCCGATGATGGACCAGAGGAGGCCGTCAAACACCGTGGACACCTGGCTGAGCCGCAGACCCGGCCGGCCGGCGACGAGCCGGGCGAGACCAAGTTTGTGCGCGAGGCGGGCGAAGGCGGCGGCATCCTGGTCGAGGCCGAGGAGACCGATGACAAGGGCATGGACTTGTGGGAGCGCGGGCGGCCCGCCCGCATTCAGGGAGGTTTGCGGGCGGGCCGCCCACGCTCCCAGGACTTCGGCTACGATGCTTGCGGCTGACAGGTGAAGGCGCAGCAAGGTGGGTTCGCTGTTGAGGTGCACGGCACTGGTGTACGTGTCGCCCTCCAACTTCTCGGTTAGGCTGTGCACGTCGCGGCTCAAAGCCCGGCGCAGGAAGGGCAGGGGGTAGTCCTTCGGGAGGCTGATGCTGAACGTGTGTCCGGTGGCGAGGTCACGGTAGGCGGACGGGGTCAGCCCGTTGAGCCGGAGGAAGTTCTCATGAAAGGCCGAGAGGCTTTCAAAGCCGGCGGCGAAGGCGATGTCGGCCGCCGATGCATTTGTGCCCAGCAACTGCCGCTTGGCTGCATCAATGCGGGCCCGCAGCAGGAGGTCGGCGGGCGTGGAGTGATAGTGCTGGCGGAAAAGCTCGAAGGCCCGGGTCACGCCGAACCCGGAACGGCGCACCACGGCCCGGGCATCGGCAAAGGCCGCGGGATCGGCCCGGACCTCGTTCACGACGGTCTCGATGGTTTCAAGCACCGGATCGGCGCCGCGGGCGTAATCGTCGGGGTGGCATTTCTTGCAGGCCCGCAACCCCGCGTTGCGGGCCGCCTCGCAACTGGGGAAGAAGCGGACGTTTTCCGACTTGGGTTTGCGCGCCTTGCAGGAGGGCAGGCAGTAGATGCCGGTCGTGAGGACGCCGGTGAAGAAGCGGCCGTTGTAATCCGCATCTCCGGCCAGCAGCCGCTCATACATCCGGGCATGACTCATTCGCATGGACCCAAGGTAGCACGACCGCGGGCGTGTGTCGTCCGGATAATTTCGGGGCAATTTATATTATTTTGCTGATGCCTGATGTAGGGCGGGGTCTCCGAACCCCGCCTTCCCTCCATCGCCGCGCTGGAATCTAATCTTTCTCGTTCTCATAATCTTTCTCTTTATCCGGCATTGGGGTTTGCGAATGATTGCGACCGAGGGCGGTCGCGCTCCCAGGCGGGGTTCGGAGACCCCGCCCTGCAACCCAATATCCGCACCGTCTGCCGGCTCGACACCTTGCGGTGACTGCACACGCTACGCTTCCGCTATGCCCACGACCTACGAAATGCTCCGCGCCGATATCGTCACTGCCATGAAGGCCCGCGACAGCGTGACGGCCACGAGTCTCCGCACCGTTGACGCCGCCATCCAGCGCGCCGCCATGGATCTGAACAAGCCGATCGAGGAAGCCCTGGTCGTCACGACCTTGCGCAAGGCGGTCAAGAATCTAGCCGATGCCAAGGTGGAGTTTGAGCGTGGCGGCCGTGCCGACCTCGTCGCCGCCAACGAGAACGAAATCCGCATTCTGGAAAAATACCTGCCGCAGGGCCTGGATGCCGCGAAGCTCGAGGCGCTGATCACCGCGGCGATCGCCGAAACCGGCGCTCAGAGCAAAAAGGAGATGGGCAAGGTCATTGGCGCGCTGAAGAAGCTGCCCGAGGCCGGGCTCATTGATTTCGGCCAGGTGAGCAAGCTGGTGCAGGCCAAGCTGCCCTGAACGGATGAATCCATCGGGGACGGTTCTGGGCCAGGGTGATTTTCGCTATCGTCCGGTCCCCGGCTGGGGCGTGCTCGACGCGTCCACGCCGGTGAAGAACTGCAATGCCATCGTGCAGGACCGAGAGGGGCACCTCATCCTGCTGACGGATCACACGGCCAACAACGTCATCGTGTACGACCGGGCGGGCCGGCTGGTGTCCAAGTGGGGCACGGATCTGCCGGGGGCGCACGGGCTGACCATTGTCACGGAGCGGAATCGGCAGGTGCTTTTCATGACCTGCACGCTGACGAACCGCGTGCGCAAGACCACGCTCGACGGCCGGGTGTTGCAGGAGTGGGGTTGGCCCGAACACACGGGCAAGTATGCGAAGGCGGCCGATTACATGCCCTCGTGGACCCTGCACCATCCCGATGGCGGCTTCTTCGTCCTCGATGGCTACGGTCGGGATTACATCCTGCACTACGGGGCCGACGGGGCATTCAAGGCCATTTTGGGCGGAGCCGAGGGCGGGATCGGCCATTGGGGTCCGCATGGCGGAGTCATGGAGGTCACCGCGGGGAACGATCCGACTCTGCTCATCGCCATGTGCGACCAGCAGCATCTGCTGAGGCTTTCAACCAACGGCGGGAAACTGCAGCGCGTGGAAATGCCGGGGGGCAATCCCCGCATGCTGCACCTGCATCAGGGACACTATTTTTGTCCGCACATCGGCGACAACTGGCCGGAGGATTTCGACAGCCATGGTTATGTTTCGGTCATGACGGCGGACCTGCGGGTCGTGTCGAATATCGCCGGCACGTCCCCGCGCTACGACCGGGATGGTCATCTGGAAAAGATGGCGCATCAGGAGGAAGTTTTCCTGCATCCCCACGACGTCGTCGTGGACGAGAGCGACAGCAGCCTCTACGTCGCCCAGGCCAGTTCCGGCGGGACCTATCCGTTGAAGCTGGAGCGGGTGTGAGGAATGCACCGCTCGCCGAAGGCCAATTGTAGGAGCGGCTTTATGCCGCGAGTTTGCGCTCCCAATCGCGGCATAAAGCCGCTCCTACAGTAAGCGAACCACTCGCTGCGCCCCTACTCGTAGGCCACCTTGACGATCTCGAGATCGGAGAACCCCCGCGGTGTCTTGAACGACACGCGTTGTCCAACCTTGGCGTTGACGAGGGCGCGGGCGATGGGGGAGAGCCAGCTGATCCAGCCGCGGTCGAAATCGGCCTCGTCCACGCCGACAATGCGGTAAATGGAATCGGTGCCGTTGTTTTCCCGTACCGTCACGGTGGCGCCGAAAAGCACGGTGTCGTGCGGCGGTGGCGGGGGATTAACGACCTCGGCGCTGCGCTGGCTGGCCTGCAGATAAAAGATCTGCTGGTCCAACGCCTGCAATTCGCGCTTCGCGTCCGAGTCATCGGGCCGGCTGGCCAGCGGCGGGCGCACGACCTGCAACAGGCGTGTCAGTTCGCTCTGCAATTGCTCCGCCCCCCGGGCAGTCACGAAATTTCTCGCCCCCGGCGGGAGAAGGGAGACCGGCCGCGGCAGTACCGGATCGTCACCGGCATCATCTTCGTTGGTGAAGGCTTTGCTCAAGGCTGGGAAAGCTCGTCGTCAGTCGGCACGGACTGCACGGATATCATGAACGAACACTGCACCATAAGTACGTTGGGTTCAAGTAGCTTCGGATGGTCGGATCGGAAATCCTGCGCGCCTGTTTACGTGCACTCGGCGTCTCTCCCTCTCGCACAAGGAGAGGATTTTCCCGCGGATCATGCGGATGGTCGCGGATAATACCTCCGTCATCCGCGTCAATCCGCGTGATCCGCGGGAAAGATCGAATGCAGCAACTGCGGCAGTCGGCTGGGTGCTCCTTTTGGGTTGGATTGCGGGACGGCGTGGTCCTGTCTTCAGCGTGATGTCTCCCGCGCCCCTGGCTCCATTGTCCGGCAATCCGTCGGCGGATGCCGTGCTGGACCGGTTCCTGGCCGTGGCGGCGGAGCGCGGCCTCGCGCTTTATCCCGAGCAGGAGGAGGCGATCCTCGAGCTGTTCGCGGGCAAAAACGTCATCCTTGCCACGCCCACCGGCTCGGGAAAATCCCTTGTGGCGGCGGCGCTGCATTTCAAGTCGCTGTGCGCCCGGGAGCTTTCGGTCTACACGTGTCCGATCAAGGCGCTCGTGAACGAGAAGTTTCTCTCCCTGTGCCGCGACTTCGGTCCGGATCAGGTCGGGATGATGACCGGCGACGCCAGCGTGAATCCCGATGCGCCGGTGCTCTGCTGCACGGCCGAGATCCTGGCCAACATCGCCCTCGCCGGCGGAACCCGGGCGGCCGCGGTGAAGGCGGTCATCATGGACGAATTCCATTACTATTCCGATGCGGACCGCGGCGCGGCCTGGCAGGTGCCGCTGCTCACGCTCCCCGGCGCGCGCTTTCTGCTCATGTCGGCGACGCTCGGGACGACGGAGAACTTCGAGCGGGAGGCGGTGCGCCTCACCGGGGTGCCCTGCGTGACCGTGCGCAGCGACCGCCGGCCCGTGCCGCTGCTGTACGAGTATTCGGAAACGCCGCTGGCCGAGCGCGTGGCGCAGCTGCTGCTGGAG
Organism: Opitutaceae bacterium; assembly: GCA_016715765.1. Taxonomy (GTDB): domain Bacteria; phylum Verrucomicrobiota; class Verrucomicrobiia; order Opitutales; family Opitutaceae; genus UBA2377. The sequence goes on along the minus strand of JADJZJ010000004.1, from coordinate 74,316 downwards.
AAGCGCGCGCCGGCGTACCTGGTGCATTTCACCCAGCGCGAGGCCGCGGAGGCGGCGCAGTCGCTGATGAGCCTCGATGTTTGCACGAAGGAGGAGAAGGCAGTGCTCGCGACCGAGCTCGAGCGCGTGAAGTTCAACAGTCCCCACGGCAAGGATGTGAAGCGCTGGCTGCGGCACGGCATCGGCGTGCATCACGCCGGGTTGCTGCCGAAGTACCGGATCCTCGTGGAACGCCTCGCGCAGCAGGGCCTGCTCAAGCTCATCTGCGGCACCGACACCCTCGGCATGGGCATCAACGTGCCGATCCGCACCGTGGTGTTCACGCAGCTGTGGAAATACGACGGCAAGAAGGCGGCGGTGCTGGCCGTGCGGGATTTCCGGCAGATCGCCGGCCGGGCCGGACGCAAGGGCTTCGACGACCGCGGCTACGTCATCGCCCAGGCGCCGGCGCATGTGATCGAGAACAAGCGCGCCGAGGAAAAGGCGGCGGGCAACCCGCAGAAGCTCCGCAAGCTCGTGAAGGTCCGCGCCCCCGAAGGTGCCGTGGGCTGGGACGCCAACACGTTTGCCCGGTTGCAGAGCGCGCCGCCGGAGACGCTGAGTTCCAAGTTCACCGTCTCGCACGGCATGCTCCTCCTGGTCCTGAGCCGTCCCGGCGACGGCTGCCGGGCGATGCGCCAGTTGATCGAGGACTGTCATGAGACGCCGGTGAAGAAGGCGGCCCTCCGCAAACGGGCGTGGCAGCTGTTCCGCTCGCTGGTGGACCGCCGGATCGTGGAAATCATTCCGCGGGATGACCGCACCGCGCCCGACCACAAGGTACGGGTGAACGTGACCCTGCAGGAGGATTTTTCCCTGCACCAGACGCTGTCGCTCTACCTGCTGGACGCGCTCCCGCTGCTGAACCGGGAATCGCCCGATTATCCCTTTGATGTCCTGACCCTGTGCGAATCCATCGTGGAGGACCCCGAGCAGATCCTGCGCAAGCAGGTGGACCGCCTGAAGACGGAGAAGATGGCCGAGATGAAGGCGGCCGGCATCGAATACGAGGAGCGCATCGCGAAGCTGGACGAGATCGAGCACCCCAAGCCGCTGCGGGAATTCATCTACGATTCGTTCAACACCTTTGCGGCGGCGCATCCCTGGATCGAGGGCGAGAACGTGCGGCCGAAGTCCATCGCGCGGGAAATGTTCGAGCGCTACATGTCGTTCGCCGATTACATCCGCGACTACGGCCTGGAGCGCGTCGAGGGCCTGCTGTTGCGGCATCTTTCGCAGGTTTGGAAAGTGCTGGCCCAGACCGTGCCCGACAGTGCCAAGACCGAGGAGGTCGTCGAGATGGAGATCTATTTCCGCGAGTTGATCCGCGGCATTGATTCCAGTCTGCTGGAGGAATGGGAGCGGCTGAAGAATCCGGCGTGGGTGGCGGATGAGTCGGCGGACAAACCGGCCCGGCCCGAGAGTTTTGATGTCACGCGTGATGTCGCCTCCTTCCGCCGGTTGGTGCGCACCGAGATTCTGTCGTGGCTCCAGGATGCCGCCCGCTGGGATGCCGGCGGCCAGCGTCTGCCGGAGGGCGAGGCGGAGGAGGGCAGGGAGCGGGTGGAATCATTCCGCCTGTTTGCGCCCTATTTCGAGGCCCGCGGACACTTCCGGCTCGACCCCGAGGGCCGGGCGGCAAAGCACACGCATTGGTCGGAAGATCGCGAGGCAGGCGAATGGACCGTTGCGCAGATGCTGGTGGATTACGCCGGGATGAACGATTGGGAGGCGGTATTCGGGGTCTCGCTGGAGAAATCACGGGCGGAGAATCGCGCTGTGGTGCGGTTGGTGGCGGTGCGGGCGGTGGGGATGGGCTGACACTGGTGATTTTGCCACTGGTCGGATTCCTCCGCGGCATCACCAGGCTTTTGCCGCAGCGTCCGAAAATCCTATCGTGTTGCCGGCCCGACGCGTCATTCTCCGACATCCTCAGCCCGGATAGATGGTCTCCGCTCACCGGCCACCCGGGGCACGGGGACCCTGTCCACCGGTCTCCGCCAGCAACCCCACACGCCCCGCCAGTCCATGAATCCTGATCCTCCGTCCGCCGAGCCACCCCCGATCGAACCTCCAACCCCCGGGATCAACAATCCGCCGCCTTTCATCGGCGTGCGCGAAGTTCTCTGGCTGCTCCTGGCCGCGTCCGCCGTCCTGCCGGCACTCTGGCTCGGCGGGGCGATCTCCGCCTCCGTGGCGCTCAGCTTTATCCCGGCGGTGCAAGAGCACGAAGACGCGATCATCATCGGCGTCGCAACGGTGCTGGCTCTGGCCTTGGCCTGGCCGCTGTTCCGGTTGGGATTACGTCGTGGCTGGGCCCGGCGGAAAAGTCTGCTCATTGGCTGGGGTCTGGCCGCCGCCGCCTCGCTCACCCTCACCGTGGCCCTCGTCCTCGGCTTTATCGCGGTGCGCGATTCGTCGAAATACAAGGCCATGATCCCGCGGCAACTGACCGCCGCCGCCGACCAGTTCTGGCTGGAGAACGGCGCCTTCAAGGTCTTCATCCGCTACGACGATCTCGTCGGGAGCAACCGCTACATCAAGGCCAACTATTCGGCGGACGGCGAGGATCCGGGAGCGCAGTTCCCCATCCGCTACGGCTGGAACATGGCGTGGAAAGTCCGCCTGCCGGACGGAACCACGGTCGAGCGCGCCGAGGTGTTCGCCTCCGTGGGCCGGAGCGGCATCGTCGCCACGTATCCGAATCCACACGAGGGCAGCTACGATCCCGATCGCGTCTATCAGCTCCCCGATGGGACCACCTTCCGACGAAACCGCGTCGTCAACCGGCCGCCCGACCCCGCCGGAATGGAGGGGCGCGACCAGGACGGCGTGCATGTCTACGCACTCGAGGGCGGTGTACGCTACGAGATCACCTTTCGCGGCGGCCTAGCCGACGGCCCTTTCCGCGCCTATCGCGCCGACGGGCGCCTCTGGGTTGAGGCCAGCTACGTGCGCGGACGGGTGACCGGCCCAGCCTGGCATTATCTGCCCGACGGAAGCAAATTCGACGAGCTCGCAGTCAACCTCGAGGAGGCGCTCCGCCTCACCCAGCCGCCAGCGCCGGTGCCGCCAACTCCGGCCCCGCGTCCGCCGCCCTCCGCCGTGACGCCGCCGGCCCGGAAAAGTCCGCCGGCCAATCCCGATTACGCCGCCGGGCTCCGGAAATTCCGCGCTCAGGATTACACCGGCGCGGCCGAAGACTTCGGTCGTGCTCTTGCCGCCAACCCGCGCCACGCCGCGTCCTGGCACGGGCGCGCCGACGCCCGGCGGCGGCTCGGTGACCTGAACGGCGCGATCGCCGACTACACCGCGGCCATCGAGCGGTCCCCCAGCGCCAGCGCGGCCGCCACCAGCTTCTACGAACGCGCCCACCTCCATCGTATCACGGGCGACGTGGCCGCAGCGGCCACTGATTTCCGCCTCGTCACCTCCGTTCCGGCGGCGCGCCTCTGGCTCTACGTCACGGAATGCGAACGCGGACAGCGCGAAGCCGCGGTCCTCGAGCTCAGCGCTGCCCTATCGCCCGCCACCGGTTCCGCCCTCCTTCGCGGGTTCCATGCCGAGATCGGCGGCTTCCTGCTTGGGCGCGTCGACGCGGCGCAGCTCGAGGCCCGGATCGCGGCCGCCAGCCCCGCCGTCCAACCCGGCCAGCGCTTCCTCGCCGCGTTCTACGCCGCGATGCGCTCCCGGCTCGACGGCGACGATGCCGCCGCCCGCGAGGGCTTCAACCAGGCGCTGTTGCGGCGCCCGGCCACGCCGTCCTACGAATACGAGATCGCCGAGATCCGCCGCGCCGTGCCGGCGGCGGATTCGGCCGCGACGCCGGGAGACCCGGGCCTGTAACGGGATTGTCCGCCAGCCTGCCACCGTGAGGTCTGATTGTAGGAGCGGCTTTATGCCGCGATTGGGAGCGCAACATCGCGGCATAAAGCCGCTCCTACAGGAAAACCGCTTATATTATTTTTGCCGCTGATGGGATTTCGCAATGGGCGAAATCCAGGAAGTGCGGCTTCGGCTGTCGCCTCCGCGGTGAGTTTGGGTCCCGCTGATCGCGGTCTGTTGGTGTAGGGCGGGGATCCCCGCCTTTACCTCCCCAAATTGGAATCCAATCTGTCTCTTTCTCCGGCCTTAGGAATTTTCAGCCCTGACGAAAGAGAAAGATAAAGAGGAAAGAGAAAGAGGCGGAGGAATCACATCCCCGGGAAGCCGCCCTTGCCCTTCATGGCTTCCATCTTGCGCATCATCTTTTTGGCGCCGCCACCCTTCAGCATCTTCATCATCTGCTGCATCTGCTGGAACTGCTTCAGAAGCTGGTTGACCTCGACGATCTTCACGCCGGCGCCGTCGGCGATGCGCTTGCGGCGGCTGCCGTTGAGGATCTCGGGCTTGCGGCGCTCCTGCTTGGTCATCGAGTGGATGATGGCCTCGGTGCGGCCCAGTTGCTTCTCGGAATCGTCGGGCAGCTGCACGCCGCTCATGCCGGGCATCATGCCCATGATGCTCTGCATCGAGCCCATCTTCTTCACCTGCTGCATCTGCGAGAGGAAGTCCTCCAGGTTGAAGTCCGCCTTGCGCATCTTCTCGGCCATGCGCTCGGCCTCCTTCTGGTCGATGTTCTCCTGGGCCTTCTCGACGAGCGAAACGACGTCGCCCATGCCGAGGATGCGGGAGGCGAGTCGGTCGGGATAAAACGTGTCGAAGTCGCCGGTCTTTTCACCCGTGCCGATGAACTTGATCGGCACGCCGGTGATGGACTTGATCGAGAGCGCCGCACCGCCGCGGGCGTCGCCGTCCATCTTGGTGAGGATGAGGCCGGTGAGGTTGAGGGCCTCGTGGAACGCCTTGGCCACGTTGACGGCCTCCTGGCCGAGGGCGCCGTCGGCGACCAGCAGGACTTCGTCGGGCTGCACTCGGGCGTGGAGCTTTTTGACCTCCTCGACGAGGTCGTGGTCGATCTGGAGGCGGCCGGCCGTGTCGAAAATGATGCAATCCGCCGTGGCCGTTTTGGCCGCTTCCAGGGCGGCGCCGCCGATGGCCGGGACGTCCCGTGAGACGCGGTCCGAGTAGAACCCCAGTTCCTCCTGTTTCGCGAGGATCTCGAGCTGGTCGATGGCGGCGGGCCGATAGATGTCGCAGGCGGCGACGAACGGACGGTAACCGCGTTTCTTCAGCAACTTGCCGAGCTTGGCCGAGGAGGTGGTCTTGCCGGAGCCATGGAGACCGACCATGAGGATTTTCAGCGGCCGGGCGGTGGAGAGGGAATTTTCGCCCTCGCCGAGGAGCTTCACCAGTTCGTCATGGATGATCTTGATGACCTGCTGGCCCGGGGTGACGGACTTGAGGACCTCCTGGCCGACGCACTGGGTCTGGACGCGCTCGACGAAGTCGCGGGCGACCTTGAAATGCACGTCGGCGGCGAGCAGGGCGGTGCGCACTTCCTTGAGGGCGTCCGCCATGTTTTCCTCGGTCAAGCGGCCCACGCCACGGAGGTTGCGCAGGGCGGAGCCCAGTTTGTCGGTAAGCGATTCGAACATGAAGGGACCAGTTGAAACAGCCGGCCCGGCCGAATCCATGCTAATTTTCAGCGGCCATCGGCCGCTGAAAATGGGAGAGAGGAGTTCGGAGATGGAAGATCGGCTGTAGCTACGAGCGTGAGCGAGTGGACGTTTGGCGTGCGTGGCGTGTGATCCACTCGCTCACGCTCGTAGCTACATCGGGAACAGGCCTTTCCGATCTGCGATCTCCCATCTCCTCCCTGCGATCTATACCGGCCGGACCCGGCCGGTATAGATTAGGATGGATTAGTCCTTTCCCTCTTTGTCACTATGTCCCTTCACATGAATCACGTCAGCACACATCAAAACCACCAGGGTGCGCCCTCGGGCCGCCCAACCAACGGGAGGCCACTCCCATGAGCAACGAGAGCCAACGCTGGGTGGCCGCGCATGTGGCCGTGCTCCCGAAGAGCGGCATCCGCGATTTCTTCGAGCTGGTGGCCGCCATGAAGGGCAAGGACGTAATCTCGCTCGGCGTGGGCGAACCCGACTTCGTCACGCCCCAGCACATCCGCGACGCCTCGATCGCCGCGCTGCAGCGGGGCCGGACCTCGTACACCTCCAACCTCGGCCTCGTTGAGCTGCGCGAGGAGATCTCCCGCTACGTCGAAAAGCATTTCAACGTCAGCTACCGGCCGGCCGACCAGGTCATCGTGACGGTTGGCGTCAGCGAGGCGCTCGACCTCGCCTGCCGGGCGTTCATCAACCCGGGCGACAAGGTCATGTACCACCAGCCGTGCTACGTGAGCTATTTCCCGAGCATCGCGCTGGCCCACGGGCAGGCGATCGCGGTGCCGACGTACGCCAAGGACGGCTTTGCGCTCACGGCCGAGGCGCTGCGCGCCGCGTGGCAGCCGGGCACCAAGATGCTGATGCTCAACCTGCCGTGCAACCCGACCGGCGGCACATGCACCAGGGATCAGCTGGAGAAAATCGCCGCGTTCTGCCGCGAGAAGGACCTGCTGGTGCTGACGGATGAGATTTACTCGGAGCTCACCTTCGAGGGCACGCACACGAGCATCGCGAGCCTGCCGGGCATGGCGGAGCGGACGATCTTCCTCCACGGTTTTTCGAAGGCCTTCGCGATGACCGGCTGGCGCATCGGCTACGCCTGCGGTCCGGCGCCGCTCATCGATGCGATGATGAAGGTGCACCAGTACACCATGCTGTGCGCATCCATCATCGCCCAGGACGCGGCGCTCGAGGCGCTGCGGAACGGCTGGGACGCGGTGCTGCGGATGCGCGAGCAGTACCATCGCCGCCGCGACCTGATAGTCGGCCGCTTCAACGCCGCCGGCCTCACCTGCCATATGCCGCGCGGCTCGTTCTACGCGTTCCCGAATGTCACCTCGACCGGCCTCTCCGAGAAGGAATTCGCCGTCGGGCTGCTGGAGCAGCACAAGGTCGCCATCGTGCCGGGCACGGGCTTCGGCGAGGGTGGCCGCGGGCATGTCCGCGCCTGTTTTGCGACGAGTTACGAGCAGATCGGCGTCGCCTGTGATCGCATCGACCGTTTCGTCCAATCCGTCCGTAAATGAGCATCAACCGCACCGTCGCCATCGTGGGCCGGCCCAACGTCGGCAAAAGCCGGCTTTTCAACCGCCTCGCCCGCAAGCGCATTTCCATCGTGCATGACCAGCCGGGGGTCACCCGCGACGTCATCACCGCGGAGGTCGCCGACGGCAACTACACGCTCTTCGACACGGGCGGCCTCGGCTACAAGGGCAAGGACACGCCCGCCGCGCTCACCGCCGCCTCCGAGGCCCAGGTGGACTTCGCCATCGCGGCGGCCTCGCTCATCCTCTTCATCATCGACGGACTCGAGGGCCTTACCGCCCTCGACCAGAAGATCGCCACCATGCTGCGCCGCAGCAAAAAGAAGGTGCGGCTCGTGATCAACAAGGCCGACTTCGATGACGAGAAGGTTGACCTCGCCGAAGCCTACCGCCTCGGCCTCGGCGAACCGCTCCGCGTCTCTGCCGAACACGGCCGGGGCGAGGGTGATCTCCGCGAGGCCATCTTGGAAGTGCTCGGCCCCGTGGAGGATCCCGACCGCGGTCGCGACGAGGCCGCCGCCCTGGGCGTGTGCTTCATCGGCCGGCCCAACGTCGGCAAATCCTCCCTCAGCAACCGCCTCCTGCAGAGCGACCGCCTCATTGTGAGCGAGATGCCCGGCACCACGCGGGACGCCATCGAGCTGCCCTTTGAGTTCAAGGGCCGCGACGGGAAGATGTATCCCTTCCGCCTCATTGACACGGCCGGCATCAAGGCCGCCACCAAGCTCGCATCCCCGGTCGAGTATTTTTCCCGTCTGCGTTCGCTCGATGCGATCAAGAACACCGACGTCGTCTTCCTCGTGCTCGATGCCATCGAGGGCGTGACGCAGCAGGACAAGGCCATCGCGGGCGAGGCCATCAAGGAGCACAAGCCCATCATCGTCGTCGTGAACAAGTGGGACCTCGTGCGCCAGGCCTTCAAGACGCAGGGCGGATTCGCGCCCTACGACAACGAGCGCGACTACCGCGAGAAATACGAGCGCGCCCTATTTGAGAAGCTGTATTTCACGCCCGGGGCGCCCCTGATCTTCGTCTCCGCCATGAGCGGCTACGAGGTGGACCGCATGCTCAATGCCGCGGTGAAGGTGCACCGGATGCTCGATACCAAGCTGACGACCGCGAAGCTCAACAAGGTCATCGGCTACCTGACCGAGCGCACCCCGCCGCCGTCCGTCGGGGGCAAGCGCTTCCGCGTCTACTATGCGACGCAGACCGGCAACCGGCCGTTCCGCATCAAGCTGTTCTGCAACCGCGAGGAAAAGCTCACCGAGCAGTACCGCCGCTACCTGGAGTCCGGCCTCGTGAAGGAGTTCGATCTGGCGGGCTGCCCGGTCTACTTCGATCTCGTCGGCAAGCAGAAGCACGAACCCGGCCTCTCGTTCTCCGCCCTGCGCGAGGCGCAGGAAAAAGCCCGGAACCGCGGACCCAAGGCAAAGTGGAAGGCGGCGGAATCCGGCGAATCTTCCCATGAAACGCTCGAAGACTGAGTATCGCGGCGGCGCGGCCATCACCCTGCGCAGCCGGGCACTGGAACTGGCCGTCACGACCGAGGTCGGCCCACGCGTGGTCGCCCTGCGCAGCCTGCAGGGCAAAGCCGGCAACCTGTTCCTCGAATTCCCCGCCGACGAAAAGCCCTATCACGGCTACTATCTGCGCGGCGGACACCGGCTATGGCATTCGCCCGAGCACATCGTCCGGACCTACCAGCCGGATGATGAGCCCCTGCAGGTGAAGGAACTGCCCGCGGGTCTGGCCCTGACCCAGCCGGTGGAGGCGAAGACCGGCCTGCAGAAGGGCATGAAGCTGGAACTGCCGGCGGACCGCACCGTGAAGGTGACGCATACGCTCGCGAATCGCGGACTCTGGCCCGTGAAGTGCGCCCCGTGGGCGCTGACCATGCTGCGCGGCGGCGGCTACGGCGTGATTCCCCTGCTGCCGAAGGGCAGCCATGCGGATGGCGATCTGCTGCCGTCCTATTCCCTGGTGCCGTGGACCTACACGGACCTTTCACTGCCGGTCTGGGAATTGCAGCGTGATTTCATCGGCATCAACGTGCCCAAGGCCACCCAGGCGCAGAAGCTGGGTCTCACCAATTATCCCGGCTGGTCGGCCTACTGGCTCGCCGGCACCGTGTTTGTGAAATACGCCCGTGTCCTGCCCGGCGCCCCGTATCCCGATCTTGGCTCCTGTTACGAGGCCTTCACGAACGGTGCGATGATCGAGTTTGAAACCCTCGGGCCGCTCGCCGACATCGAACCCGGCCGGAGCGTGACGCATGTCGAATACTGGACCGTCCTCGACGGCCTGGCGAAGCCCGATAATGCGGCGGCCTTCGCGAAGCTGGCCGGCAAGGTGCGGTCGTGGCTGAAAACCCTGAGGTGAGCGTCCTGAGACTCGTCTTCCTCGGCTCCGATCCCATCGCCCTCCCGCTGCTCGATTGGCTGGCGGGAGAGGGCGGAAAATGCGCCGGGGTCGTCGGAGTCTTCACCCAGCCGGACCGTCCCGCCGGCCGCGGCCAGCAGGTGGCGCCCAATGCCATCAAGCAATGGGCGCAGTCGCGACAGTTGCCGGTGCTGCAGCCCGGGAAGATCACCCCGGAATCCTGCGCGCAGCTCGCGGCGCTGCAGCCCGACGTGGTCCTGGTCATGGCGTACGGCCAGATCCTGCCCGATGCCATGATCGCGATTCCACGGCTCGGGACCCTGAACCTGCACACTTCCTTGCTGCCGCATTACCGCGGGGCCTCACCGATCCAGACCGCCGTGGCGTCGGGCGAAAAGGTCACGGGCGTGAGCCTCATGCGAATCGTGCGCCAGCTCGATGCCGGGCCGGTTGCCGACGTGGAGCGCGTGGCGGTTGACACCTTGGACACGGCGCTCGAGGTGGAGGGCAAACTGGCCGCGGCGTGCGTGCCGTTGCTCTCGCGCGGTCTGCCGCGGCTGGCGGCGGGCGCGCTGACCTTTGCCGAACAGGATCACGCGGCCGCGACCTTCTGCCGCAAGCTGGCCAAGGCGGACGGCGCGCTGGATTTCAACCGGCCTGCCGCCGAACTCGCCGCGCGCATCAACGGCCTGTTTCCGTGGCCGGCGTGTGCGGTCGGGATCGGGGGGCAGGTGGTGAAGTTTGGACGGGCGGAGGCATTAAGTGGAAGCGAGGTTGCGTATGCACCCGGGGACGTGCTCGGTGCGGATGCGGCCGGCTTGCTCATCGCGACGGGGCAGGGGATCCTGCGCATCCATCGTCTGCAACGTCCCGGTGGCCGGATGTTGGCGGCGGCGGAGTTCCTGCGTGGATTTCCGATCGCGGCCGGCACGCGGCTGGACTCGCACGCCATGCCCCCGCTTGTGGCCCGTGAGCCGTTCCGACGGTAGGCTTGTTTTTCCGGGAGCATCCCGCAAGCTGGCCGCATGTCGCACAGAATTTTGCCCGGGTTGATTTTCCTGGTCCTCGTCTCCGTCGCGCCGGCCCAGAATATCCAGTATGACGTGGCCAGTCTGCGGGAGGATGTGCGCGGCCTGGTCCAGCGGGTGGGCGAACTCAACCTCCGCGTGGAGCAGTTGGAGCGGGAGAACGCGGAGCTGCGCAGCAAGATCGGCAGTTCCGACTATGCGACCCTGACCCAGCTCAACGAGGCCGTCGCAGACATGAACCGCACCATGAAGGCCATTGCCGCCGCGACCAAGAGCGAGACTTTGCAGCAGGTGGCGGGTCAGATGGAGCGGCTCGCGAAGCAGACGAACGCCGCCATCGATTCGCTCGCCAAGGGCATGGCCACGCGCCCGGCGGTGAACAACATCTTCACCGAGGATTATCCCAAGGAGGGCGTGAGCTACACGGTGCAGAAGGGCGACACGCTGTCCTCCATCGCCACGAAGAACGGCGCGCGCATGCAGGACATCATCAACGCCAACAAGATCACGGATCCGACGCGCATCCAGGTCGGGCAGACCCTTTTCATACCAACCTCCGCCGCCAAATAACATGAGCGCTGCAGCCCACAAATCCCGTCTTGGTCGCGGACTCGGCAGTCTGATCGCCAAGGCCACGCCGGTTCCCGCCGCCGCGGCTGCGCCCCAGTCCTCGCCGGTGGCGACGCCGCCACCCGCGCCCAGTGCGCCCGGCTACAGTGAGATTCCCGTGCACAGCGTGGAACCCAGCCCGTACCAGGCCCGCCGCGAGATTCCGCCGGACCAGTTGGAGGAACTGGCCGCGAGCATCCGGTCCGAGGGCCTGCTTCAGCCGATCGTGGTCCGGCAGGCCGGCGACAAGTACCAGCTGATTGCCGGCGAGCGCCGCTGGCGCGCCTTCCAGCTCCTCAAGATCAAGAGCATCCCGGCGCGCGTCGTGCAGGCCAGCGATGCGACTTCGGCGACGCTCGGCCTGATCGAGAACCTGCAGCGCGAGGGTCTGAACCCCATCGAGGAGGCCCACGGCTTCGCCAGCCTCATCCGCGACTTTGATCTCACGCAGGAAACCGCCGCTGACCGGGTCGGCAAGGGCCGGGCGACCGTGGCCAATACCCTGCGGCTCCTGACGCTCGATGCCGAGATCCAGGGCTTTGTCGGCAAGAACCTCATCAGCGTCGGTCACGCCAAGGTGCTGCTGGGCCTGGCCGATGCCGGCGAGCGGACGATCCTCGCGCGCCGCATCATCGAGGAAGGCCTCAATGTGCGGGCCACGGAAAAGATCGTGCAGACCGGCAAAGCCGTGCCGGGCAGCGGTGCCAAGCATCGCACGCGCCGCCTGCCCGCCAAGGACAGCGCCGCGGTGGCCGACATCGAGAAGCGGCTCACCTCCCATCTGGGCGCTCGCGTGGCGGTCATCCACACCCCGAAGAAGGGCCGGATCGTCATCGAGTATCGCGGCAACGAGGATCTGCAGCGGTTGATCGAGAAACTCGGTGTGACGCTCTGACGTGGCGCGGTGCTTCAGCCCGCGCTCTCTACGCCAGTCCGGCAGGCTGCGCTCCCGAACCAGTGCCGGCTGAAGTCCGGCACTACGACAATGCCGCCCACGTCCCAAACGCACTTCACTCGCGGGTGCCTACGGCGATGGCATGTCGTGGCGCGGTGCTTCAGCCCGCGCTTACCATGCCACTGCGGCTGGTCAGGTTATCCGATCCAGTGCCGGCTGAAGACCGGCACTACGTCAGTTCTCGTTCCAGCTACTTCCGCTTCAGCTCGAAGCCCGGGAGCAGCTTGTCGGTCGCGATTTTCCGGTAGAGATCCTTCATCGCGTCGTTGGCGGAGTCCTCGTAGGCGCCGGCCAGGCGCCAGCGGTCGCGGGTGTGGGTCCAGTGGATGCCGGTGCCCATGAACAGGCCGAGACCGGTCTCGGCTTTGCCTTGTGTGAGCTTGGCGCTGAAAGTGCACTGCACGTTGCCGGTCATATCCAGGCGCCACTCGGTCAGGGTCAGCTCAAGCACCGGGATGCTGGCCTTGATGTCGCCGGGATGGGCGGCGAAGCCGACCGTGCCCTGGTAGCCCTGACGGCGGAAGGTTTCCTCCATCCGATAGGCCAGGGCCCGGGCGATATCGTCATCCAGCATGGGACGGAAGGTCGGCGGTACGCTGACAAATGCCTGGAGGGCCGGTTCTTCGGTGGCGGCGGGTTTGGCCGCGAGCGGTGAGACCAGCAGGGCGCAGGCGCCGATGAATGCGAGCGAGAGATGGCTGGGCGGGCGAAGGATATTCATGATTAATGGGGGTTGCAGCCAATGGCGACCGCCGCGAATTGGAAAGGTTTCATGGGAAATGACCTTGGCGGACAGGATGATGCCAATCCGGAACCGTGCATTGACAAACCGCCCTCCAATCGGATGCTTTCGACCTTTCATATGAGCATTGTCCTCGGAATTCTGACCTTTGTCCTGATCCTTATCTCCGTGTTTCTCATCCTCGTGGTGCTGGCCCAGAAGGCCAAATCCGACGGTGGCGTGGGTGCCGCCCTTGGTGGCGGCATGACGGAATCCGCCTTTGGCGCCGACACGGGCAACGTCCTCAGCAAGGCGACGATCAACGCCACCATTGCCTTCTTTGTGCTGAGCTTCGGCCTCTATCTCGGCCACATCTACCAGCGCACGCACCGCGTGGCCAACCAGGACGCCCTGCCCACCATCGTGGTGCCGTCCACGGTCAGTGCCACGCCGACCCCGGCTCCGGCCGCACCCGCTCCGGCGGAGGCCCCGGCATCCGCTCCGGCTGAGAAGACCCCCTGATCCCAACGTGCCTGCCGGTTTGAAAGCAACGCCCGCCCGACTTTGGCGGGCGTTTTTTGTTCTGGCGCTGACCGGCGTCACGGCGGCATGGGCGGGTCCGGCCGGCCGCACCGTCCGTCCGGCGGCCAGCTATGTGCAGATCGGCAAACCCGACCAGGAGGAGGGCGGCCGCATTTTGCACTCATTTCGCGGCATGGGCATCGCGGGGGATTTCTATTTGAACTTCCGGTTGCAGGTCAGACCCCGCCGGGGCGCCGAGCAGGAGTTCCCCGGCCGGCTCTGGGGCAGTCGCAACGAATTGGGTGCGGTTTCGCGGATCAATCTGGATGATGCGGCCGGCGGCGAGCGCCGGATCCTGCTGCAGAACGGGGTCAATCCCGCGGCCTGGGAGTGGACGTCCGCCAAACCGTCCCCAGCCGGCATCGCGATCAACGACCTGCTGGCCCCGATCGTGCCGGAGACGCAGATCAGCCTTTTCGACCTGCAGATGCCCTACCTGTATTGGGAGGAATTTGTCTTCGAGGGCGTGAGCAAGATCCGCGGCCGCCCGGCGCACACCTTCCTGCTTTATCCGCCGGCGGATTTTGCCGCGGCCTATCCGGGGCTTGGGGCGGTGCGTGTGCACCTCGACACCCAGTTCCGGGCCCTGGTGCAAAGCGAACTCCTCGACGAGCGGGGCCGGGCATACAAATCGCTCGCCGTGCTCGATCTCAAAAAGGTCGGCGACCAATGGATGGTGAAGACCATCGACCTCCGGGATGAGCGCTCCCGCGACAAGACGCGATTTCAGGTGACCGGCGTGGCGTTGAATCTCGATCTGGCCGGCGCGGTCTTTGCGCCCGAGGGCCTGAACGAGAAACTGGCCCCGCCGCTGGCCGTCACGGTGATTGATCCGTGAGGGGTTGGTCGGTGATCAGGGTGACGGCCTGTGCACGGCGATAGGGTGGCTACGAGCGTGAGCGAGTGGAGTTTGGCGTTCGTAGCGTGTGATCCACTCGCTTACGCTCGTCGCCACAAATGAAAAAGGCGGGGATCGGAATCCCCGCCCTACATACAATCAAGAGGCGGCTGCGGCGCTTACTTCAGCACATTCTCCGACGTCGGATCGAAGAGCTTGGCCTTGTCCATCTGGAAGGTGATCTTGACCTTCTGGTTCACGTCGAAGCGGTCCGTGGCCCTGACGCGGGCGATAAAGGAGTGGGCGCCGGTGTCGAGGTAGAGGTAGGTTTCCGCGCCCATCGGCTCGGACACCTCCACGTTCACCTCGACGGTGTGCGCGGGATTGGGCGAGCCGAGTGTCAGCGAATCCTGGGCGTTCTCCGGGCGGATGCCGAAGACGATGGGCTTGTCCACATGGCCGGCCGCCTGGTGCGCGAGGTCGTCGGTCAGCTGCACCTGGATGGGCGTGCTCCGGGTGTTGGTCTCGACGAAGAGCAGGTTGTTGCCGGCGCGCCTGATGGTGCCCTTGAAGAAATTCATCGGCGGCGAGCCAATGAAGCCGGCGACGTACATGTTGGCCGGGTGGTTGTAGAGATCGAGCGGGGCGTCGACCTGCATGATCACGCCGTCCTTCATGACGCAGATGCGGTCGCCCATGGTCATGGCCTCGACCTGGTCGTGGGTCACATAGATCATGGTGGCGCCGAGCCGGGCGTGCAGCTTCGAGATCTCGGTGCGGGTCGAAACGCGCATCTTCGCGTCGAGGTTGGAGAGCGGCTCGTCGAAGAGGAAGACCTTGGGCTTGCGCACGATGGCGCGGCCGACGGCGACGCGCTGGCGCTGGCCGCCGGAGAGGGCCTTGGGTTTGCGCTCGAGGTAGGGTTCGAGCCCCAGCATAGCGGCGGCCTCGCGGACGCGGGCGTCGATTTCCTTCTTGGGAAACTTACGCAACTTCAGGCCGAAGGCCATGTTGTCGTAGACCGACATGTGCGGATAGAGGGCGTAGTTCTGGAAGACCATCGCGATGTCGCGATCCTTCGGCAGCACGTTGTTGACCACCTTGCCGTCAATGGAGATCGAGCCGCCCGAGATGTCCTCCAGGCCGGCGATCATGCGCAGGGTGGTCGATTTGCCGCAGCCGGAGGGTCCCACCAGCACCATGAATTCGCGGTCCTCGATTGTCAGGTTGATGCCCTTGACGGCGGTTACTCCGGGGCCGTTTTTCTCTGGATACGTTTTTACAAGGTTTTCGATTACGACGTGCGCCATGATAGGGAATGGGGGCTGGGGGAGAACGCTGCAGCCGAAAATCAATCAATCCAAAGCTGAGTCAATGCCAGACCTTGGTCGATTTTTGCGTTGCCGCCACGAGCGTCTGTCGCCGTGTTTGAATCCCGTCACCAGAACTGCCGCCCCATGACCACCAGCATTGTGAAAACCAAACCCGCGGCGCCACTCACGTTCGAACTCACGGTCGACCTCATGGACAAGATCGAGGCCTGCCGCAAAATCATGGGCGTGGCCACGGCGAGCGAAGTCATCCGCACCGCGATCGCGCGCTTTGATTTTTCCAAGTGCAAGCCCGTGCAGGTCCCGCACCGCCAGATTTCCGTGCGGCTGTCCACCGAGCACCGCGCCACCCTGAAGCGGCAGGCGCGCCTGAAGGATGTGAGCGTGGGCGAACTCCTGCGGCTCGCGATCGAGGGTCTGCAGGCGAAGAGCCCCAAGCCGGCCAAGAAGGCGGCGTCGAAGCGGAAGAAATAAGCGGCGCGGACTGTTGGGACGCGGTCCGGCTTGAAAATATTGTAGGGCGGGGTCTCCTCCTTCGCCGGGCCTACGGAGGACAGGTCCGAACCCCGCCTTTCCTGCGCTCGAATCCCAATCTTTCTCGTTCTCTTTATCTTTCTCTTTCTCGGCTTGGAGGTTGGTGTGTGATTGCGACCGAGGGCGGTCGCGCTCCCAGGCGGGGTTCGGAGACCCCGCCCTACAATAAAACCTCGCAGGCTTTCCAAACCCCCGGCTTGCCTTTGCGGCGGGGGTTTCCCTTAAGTGCTTCGCCACCCATGAGCACACCTCCGCCTCTCTCCATCTGGGCACGTAACATCTCGCCTTCGCCGACGCTCGCCGTCGATGCCAAGGCCAAGGCCCTGCAGGCCGCCGGTGAGGATGTCTGCAGCTTCGCCGCCGGCGAGCCGGACTTCGACACGCCGGAACACATCAAGGAGGCCTGCATTGTCGCCCTCAAGGCCGGCAAGACCAAGTATGCGCCGACGCCCGGCATCGAGCCACTGCGCCAGGCCATCGTCGAGCGCTACGCCGCCGAGTACGGCCTGAAGGCCGCGGTCGGCCAGGTGGTCGTCTCGCCCGGCGGCAAGTTCAACTGCTACCTCGGCATCCTGGCGACCTGCTCGCCGGGCGATGAGGTCATCATCCCCGCGCCCTACTGGGTGAGCTATCCCGAGATGGTGAAGCTCGCCGGCGCCACGCCGAAGTTCGTCCTCTGCGACGACCGCACCGGTTTCAAGCTCACCCCGGCCCAGCTCGAGGCGGCCATCACGCCCAAGACCCGGCTGCTCGTCATCAATTCGCCCTCGAATCCCACCGGCGCCGTCTACACCCGCGCCGAGCTCGAGGCCATTGTCGCCGTCGCCCTCAAGCACAACCTCTACATCCTCTCCGACGAGATGTACGAGCATCTCATCTATGACGGCGCCAAGCCCACCTGCATCGCCACCTTCTCGCCCGAGGTCGAGGCGCGCACGATCACGGTGGCCGGTTTCTCCAAGACCTACGCGATGACCGGTTGGCGCATCGGCACCACCGTGGCGCCGCTGCCGATCGCCAAGGCGATCGCGGAACTGCAGAGCCAGATGTCGTCCAACGTCACCACCTTCGCCCAGTACGGCGCGCTGGCCGCGCTGAAGGAGAAGGAAAAGACCCGGGCGGCCCTTGCGACCATGCTCACGGCCTTCGACCGCCGGCGGAAGATCCTCCATGCCGGCCTGAACAACATCCCGGGCGTGAACTGCCTGCTGGCCCAGGGCGCCTTCTACCTGTTCCCGAACGTCTCCAGTTTCGGCCTCAAGGACATGGAATTTTGCAATCGCCTGCTCGAGACCGAAAAGGTCGCCGCCGTCCCCGGCAGCGCCTTCGGGGCCGAGGGCTACCTCCGTCTCAGCTACGCGACGTCCGACGCGATCATCGCCAAGGGCCTCGAGCGGCTCGGCCGCTTCTGCGCGAATCTGAAGCGATAGGCGATTTGTAGGGGCGTCGCTCGTCGACGCCCGAGGGCGCACACAAGGTGCGCCCCTACGCAATCATTGCCTGCCAGCAGGCTCCTGCCCGGCTCTGGCAAACTAGCTGGTCGTGCTGGCCTTGACCTTGCCGTAGGCGTCCTGCGTGCGGACCCAGGCCCGGCCGACCTTGTCCTTGTTCTGGTCCCAGAACTCCCGCGTGGATTTGCCCAATTCAATGACCATCGCCGTCAGGTAGGCCTGGGCGTCCATCATCTCCTTCATGGCCAAATCCCAGCCCTTGGTGTCGGTGCTGGCCTTCATGCCGGTGCGCTTGGCGTTCAAGGCCTTGACCTGTTCGGCCACCTGGGCTTCCAGACCCGTGAGTCCGGCCATGAGCAGATCGCGGCTGTCGAAGGGGTGGTTTTTGAGATCCGCCCAACGGACATTTGCGTCAACGACTGCGGCCTTGGGCGCAGTCGGAGGCGATGGGGTGGTTGCAACTGAGGCCGCCGGCGCCGGGCTGGCGGTAACATCCTGTTTCATGGCGGGAGTGCCGCCGTCGCCGGGAGTGGCTTTTTCAGCGCATCCGGCAGTGGAAAAAACGGCCAGTCCAAAAGCCGTCGCGAAAATCTGGGTGCAGCGATTCATATTCATAAGGGGGAGGGATTGAAACCGGCCGGGATGCACTCTCTTTTCCGGAGGGTGTGACAGCACGGTTCACGGTTCCGGCATGATAGCCGTGCCGGTGTCCTTGGACCAATGGGGTCTTACCCGATTAAGACCGGTGGGGACAGTGGAGGATTCAGGGGCAGGTCTTTACCCCATGGCTCCAGGCCGGCGCATTTGCTAACGTGCACTTCGAAGCAAACTCTTACTCCCATGGCCCATCTCTTTGTCGCTCTTTTTCTAATTGTTTTCGGCCTCAACATCCTGATCGGACTCGCATTGCCCATGTGGCTCATCGGTTTGCTCGCGATCATCGCGGGCGTCATGCTGGTGATGGAACACTTTCGAGTCCGCATCGACCGGAAGTAACGGGTTGGGCGGCTGATGGCATGGGTTCCATGCAGAGTGCCTGATACCTTGAACACCCCATGGTGCGTAAACACGCCGGCGACTATCATCAGCGCATGAACTCAACCAGCCGGCGTCTCGCCCTTGTACTGCTCACCGCGGCATTTTTTGCCCTGATCACCACCGGATGCCAAACCTCCAAGGGTTTCGGCAAGGATGTGGAAAAGCTCGGCGACAATATTCAGAAGAAGGCCAGTTGATCCGCTCCGCGGTCGGGTGGCGCCAGTCCCGAACCCTGGCGGTCGCGGGCAGGGGTGTATTTCAGCACCTTGTCCGTGGCGCAGTCCTTCTTCGCTGCGCTCAGAATGACAGGGGATGGGATTTGGTACATCGGCGTGCGGCACCCAAACCCTGCGGTCCATTGCGGACACCGGAAGAAAAACCTTATGCACTGCATCCGATACGTCTCCGCCTCTCTTGTGTTGGCCGCACTGGCAGTCATGGGGACGAAGCTGTCCGCCCAAGCTCCGTCTGCCACGCATGGCGGACATGAGGACGCCGCCCCGCTGCACGCGGACCTGGGCCCGATCCGGGCAGTGCATGCGCGGGTGTGCGGTTTTCACTTTTACAGCGGCGACCTGAATCGCGCCGTGCGGGTCGACCACTATTGTTCGCACCTGAATCCCGACGTCTTCCAGTGCATCATCTATGACTCGGATGCGGAAAACGCCCGGTTGATCGGGGTCGAATACATCATCAGTGAAGCGATCTTCCTCCGGTTGCCGGCGGAGGAAAAGATGCTCTGGCACAGCCACCGCTATGAAGTCATGTCGGGCCTGCTGCTGGCGCCCGGACTTTCGGTCGAAGCGGAGGCCGCCCTGATGAAGGAACTGGTCAGCACCTACGGCAAGACCTGGCATCTCTGGCAGGTGGACCGCGGGGACAAGCTGCCGCTCGGCCTGCCCAAGCTCATGATGGGCTTCACCGCGGATGGACAGGTGGATCCCGCCCTGGTGGAGGAACGCAACCGGGCACTGAATGTTGATGCGGTGGAAATCAAGGCGCGGCGCGCGGATCTTCCCGTCCGGCCGATCGCCGAAGGAGCGGATGCCTGGCAGCGGGGAGCGGGTTTTCAAATCAGCGATGAACCCACGGGGCATGCCCAGCCCGTTGCCTGTCCCTAGACGTCAGCGGACGCTCCCGGATCAGGTGTCACCCGCGCAGCCACCCGGCGATAAGGCAAGGGTGGCCCCGTTTTGCGCGAGTCACCGCGCGGGCATTCGCGTCCGGCGCGGTTCCACGACGCGCCCCGGATGATTCAGCCTTCCACCACAAAGCCGACCTTGATGGTCACCTGCCAGTGCAGGACTTTGCCTTTGTCGATGCTGCCGCGCGTCTCGAGAACCTCAAACCAGCTGAGCTTCTTGATGGTCTTGTGGGCGCGCTTGATGGCCGTGGTGACGGCTGCCTCGATCGAGACGGCCGAGGTGCCGGTGAGCTCGATGTGTTTGTAAACGTGGTCCTTCATGGTGATATGCTCCGAAGTGGTTCGGTTTCTTAATGGGCGGTGATCCTGATGCGCCTGCGCGCGCGGGGCTAGCGATGGTCCTTCCGATTGTCATGTTTGTCGTCATCGCGGTCCTGGTCCTTCTTGGACTTTTTCTTCTTTTCCTGTTTCCGGTCGTCCTTGCGATTATTCTGGTCATGGCGGTTCGAGTCCGACTGCTGCCAGCTTTTCGGGTAGCTGCGAACGACAGTGGCATGATGCCGCTCCGGTGAATCGCGGAAATCCAGCCGCACCGAGGGGGCGGCAAAGAACAGTTCGATTGAGACTCCCTGGGGTTGCGGGCGCCGGACCCAGGTGCCGCCGTCGCGATACACATACTCGCGGCGATTGCGGCTGTAGTAGGTTTCGTAGGCCGGGTAATAGTCGTAGTCGTCCATGATGGCGACGGAGCCATGGACCTGGACGGAAGTGTGGCTCGCGTAGCCGCGATGCGAACGGGGACTGTCGGTCTCGCAGCCGCCCAGCAGGAGCAGGCACGCGGGGCCGGTGAGCAAAATCGTGCGGGAGAAAAGTGCAGGCAGGGGGATTTTCATCGCCGCATCATGCGCCGGGCCCTCCGGGGTTGCTATGGGGTGATGGCCTGCCGGACGTGACCGGCCGGAGGCCGCGCCGCCGTCCTGGCCCCCGGGTGCAGGGGTTATCCCGGCCTGGCCCGGATCAATCGGGTTAAACCCCATAGAGCCATGCGCGCATTTCAAATAGGCTCGTCGCTTTAGGGGACTTAACGGTCACCGGCGATGAGGTCCCACAGCAAAAGGACCCCCATTCTCATCGAGCAGAGACCGGAGTTTCCCCCTTCAAAACCAAAAATAATATGAAACGTGAACTGATTATAATCGCCGCAAGCGCGATGATCGTCGCCGGTTGTGCCACCAAACCCGCTGCCAGTACTGCCTACAATCCTCCTGCCAACCAATCCGACAGCCTGGTCGGCCCGCGCGGACCAGATGGTCCGACCGGTGCCACCGGCGCCCAGGGTGAGACCGGCGCACGGGGCGCTCCGGGTGTTGCCATCGCCGGCATGCGCGGTGCGGATGGCGCGACGGGCGCGACGGGCGCCCAGGGTGCCACGGGCGCCACGGGTGCCGCGGGTGAAGTCCGCCGGGGAGCGGCCGGCAAAGCCGGTGCAACCGGCGCGACCGGCGCGCAAGGCGCCACCGGTTTGACGGGTGAGCAGGGCGCAAGCACCGCCGGCTATACCGGCGCGACCGGCGCGACCGGCGCGACCGGCGCCCAGGGTGCCACGGGTGCCACCGGGGCCCAGGGTTCCACCCTCTACGGGCCAACCGGTGCCGTGGGCCGCACAGGCAGCACGGGCGCCCAGGGCGTCAGTGGTGAAGAAGGCATCCAGGGTCGCACGACCGAAGGTGTCGCCGGTTCCACCGGTTTCACCGGCGCGACCGGGGCCAAGGGCACGACCGGAGATCAAGGTGACAAGGGTGTGGTCGGTATTGTGGGCACGTGGACGTCCTATCGGGACTTCAATTTTGCCTATAACGATGACCGGATCCAGAATGCGGACTCCGCCAAGAGCGGGAATATCGCCGCTTATCTGAAGTCCAATCCGTCACTGCAAATCGGGCTTGATGGTTCCATGGATCCCCGTGGGTCCGACCCCAAGGATCAGGACCTGAGCAACCGGCGCGTAGCCGCGGTTCGCTCCGCATTGATCGACGCGGGTGTACCGGCCTACAAGATCAGGACGGGTTCGTTCGGTGATTCCCAAACTCGTCGCGACCGCCGGGTCGAGGTGCTGTTTGCCACGGCCAACTGAACCCGCCGTCAGTCAATCCAAGCCCGCGTACATTGGCGCGGGTTTCCCAACTCCCTCCGGCCTGCGGGCCCGGGGGAGTTTTTTATGCCCCGGGCCGGAGGCTAAGGCGCCGATTTACGAGGCGAGGGAGTGTCTTTCTATCCC
Source organism: Opitutaceae bacterium (assembly GCA_016715765.1). Lineage (GTDB taxonomy): Bacteria > Verrucomicrobiota > Verrucomicrobiia > Opitutales > Opitutaceae > UBA2377. The sequence goes on along the minus strand of JADJZJ010000004.1, from coordinate 52,272 downwards.
TCATTGGCATTCTGAGGCCGGCAACTAACCGCAGGGATTGGTGGCACACACCAATGAACAATACCCAATCCATTGTCATTCTGAACGCAGTGAAGAATCCAGTGCACGAGAGTCGAAGGCTTCGATAAGCGCACACTGGATTCTTCACTGCGTTCAGAATGACAAAAAGTGATACAATCAGGGGTTTGAAGACAGGCCCTGGTGATCGGGCAAGCAGTACGGCCCGATTTCACTGATGGAGATCGCAAGTTCGGCCTATACCGGCTGCGGCCGGCTGACCGGTGGACGCTTACCGCCTGGCGGGCTTTTGCAGCCGGGCGAGCTCAGCCTCGGCTTTTGCCAGCCTGGCCTGCAGCTCCGTGATTTGCTGGAGCGAGTCCGTCTGCTCGGTCTGCAGTTTGCCGAGATCAGCCTCGGCCTTGCTCAGCTGTGCCTGCAACAGCACGACCTGGGTTTGCGCCAGCTCAACTTCACCCTGGCTTTTGATGGAAGCGACCTTGGCTTCCTCCATTTGCATCTGGAAACCGGTTGAAATCACCCGGGCCCGTTCCAACTGCGACTGCAGGTCGGTGTTGGCGGTCCGGGCCTTCGCGAGGTCGTTCTTGAGCAAAATCGCCCCGGACTTGGCCTCGTCAATCTGCTTTTGCAGCCGCAGCGCATTCTCCTTGGCGTCCTCCACCTGCGCGAGGAGCGGATCCATCCGGGCCTGCACCTGGGTCAGCCGGTTTTCCCCGTTCATCACGGCCTCGTCCCGGGCCGCCACCTTGTTCCACAAGGACAGCACCGTGAGGACGAGAATGACGCAGGCTGAACCGAGGATGATCGGCAGCAGCACGCTCTTGGGCTGTTTCTGCGGCGGCGGGTTCGTGTCAACAGGGTCCTGCTCGGTGCTTTCCGGTGGGGACTTGTCCTGGACGGGAGCGACCTTCTTTTCAGGTTTGATATCGGGAGATTCGGACATGGTAGGTCAGATTAATCCGAGTCCCCGCCCGCTGATATGGGGTGTTACCCGGGGCCGCACCGTCACCGCGTGAACGGAATCAGCGCCCGCAGGCGTGGATCGCGCAGGTAGAGTCCGCCCCAGATCAGGACGCCGGCAAGCGGTGTGGCGATGAAGGGGTCGCCCACGCGCACATGGATGGCCGTCGCGCCGCCGAGGTAGCCGGTCAGGAGGATGGCGCCGAGGAACGCGGTGCGCGGCACGAGATAAACGATCACGCAGGCGAGTTCGAGGATGCCGAGCGCAAGGGCTTGGCTGACCGGGATGCCAAGATGCGCGAAGCCTTCGTCGAGACCCGGCGGATGGGCGAGTTTCATGATGCCGCTGAAGGTCAGCAGGAGCACGGGCAGGGTGGACATGATGCGGCCGGTCCAGAGGGCGGCTTTGGAAACGGAAGGGGTGACGGAGGGCATGGCGGGTATTTCGTTGGGGTTGAGGTGAATGAATCTCAGGCGGAGCAGGCCGGCGGATCTTCGGCCGAGCGGTCGAGCATGCGGGCGAGATAGGCCTGCTCGGGTCCGACATCGGCGAGGGCCAGGGCGCGGCGGAAACTCTCGGCGGCGGCCCGCTCGTTCCGCAGCCGCCAGTGCAGTTCGCCGGTCACGGCATGCAGCAGGTAATTCGCGTCCAGCCGGTCGCGGTACGGGAGGGCGGCGATGGTGTCGAGCCCGGCCTGCGGTCCGTGCACGTGCGCCACCGCGACGGCGCGGTTCAGGCCCACGACGGGCGAGGGTTTGAGGCGGTAGAGTTCGTCGTAGTGGCGCAGAATCCTCGCCCAGTCCGTGGAGGCGTAGTCCGTGGCGGTGCAATGCAGTGCGGCGATGCCGGCCTGCAGGTGATATTCGCTGAGGGCATCGCCCTGCGCGGCCTCGGCGAGGTGCAGCAGTCCCTGCCCAATGAGGCCTTGGTCCCACTTGGAGCGGTCCTGATCGTCGAGGCGCAGCATGACGCCGTGCGCATCCAGCCGCGAGGGGAAGCGCGCGGCCGTGAGCAGCATGAGGGCGAGCAGCGCGTGGCTGCGCGGGGTGCGGCCTGCGGGGTGGGCGGGCAGCAGCGAGGCCAGCCGGATCGCCTCCTGACAGAGCTCCTCGCGCAACAGGCGGTCGCCGGAGGACGCCTTGTAGCCTTCGTTGAAAAGGAGGTAGATCGCCGCGAGCACCCCGTCGAGCCGGGGCGCGAGGTCCGCCCCTTCCGGCAAGGCAAAGCCGATTCCGGCCTCCTGGATCCGCTGCTTGGTGCGCGTGAGCTGCTTCTCGATCGCGGCCTCGCTGCTCAGGAAGGCCCGGGCGATCTCCGCCGTGCTGAAGCCACCGAGGACCTTGAGGGCGAGGATGACCTGCGCATCGGTCGCGACCGCCGGGTGGCAGCAGACGAACATCAACCGGAGCGCGTCGTCGCGGATCTCGTGGGTGGTCTCCCCGGCGCCGGCGGACGTGACCAGCATCTGCTCATGGTAGGTGACAATGGCGGGTTCCTTGGCGGCCGACATGCGCTGGTGGCGCAACGCATCGCGGGCGAGGTTCATCGCCACCTGCGTGATCCAGGCGGAGGGATTGGCCGGCACGCCGCCCATGGACCAGTGGTGCATGGCGCGGAGCAGGGCCTCCTGGGCGACATCCTCGGCGAGGGCAAAATTATGCATGCCGAGCAGGCGGATCAGCGCGCCGTGCAGGCGTCCGGTCTCGTGGCGGAAGAAGTGCTCCACCAACCCGGCGGGGTGGGTGGCGGCGGAGACGGTGCCTGGCGCTGCAGTCGTCACCCGTTCAACCCGCCGTCGCGCCGACCGCGGCGGTGCCCGACAGGGTGGTCACGCCGAGGTGGCAATGGGGCGTCATTGCGCGCACCTCGATGAGCATCCCATGGGCAAGACCCGGGTGCCGTTGCGCGATCTCCGTCGCCTCCTGCAGGCTGCCGACCATGAGTTTGACGTAACCGCCGATCGCCTCCTTGGACTCGGGGAAGGGCCCGTCGGTGACGCGGGAACCGCCGGTGCCGGACACGGTGCGCGTGGCCAGCTCGAGCGGCTGGCCTTCCACGGCCTTGCCCTGGGTGACGAGGCCTTCGAACCATTCGTTCCAGCGGATCACGAGTTGCTGGCGCTGTTCCGGCGAAAGATGGCGGTGGTTTTCCGGGCCGGTGTTCCGGAAGAGCAGCATGAAGGGAGCGGACGGATTGGGCGTAGGCGTGGCCATGGTGTGGAGGGGTGCGATAAAACTACGACGAACTCCGGGCCGCGAAAAGGACAAACTCCCATGTCCCAATATGTTGATGGATTCGTGCTTCCGGTACCGAGGAAGAATATCGCCGCCTATCGCCGGATGGCGGCCAAGGCCGCCAGGATCTGGCGCGAGTTTGGCGCCGTCGATTACAAGGAATGCGTCGGTGACGACCTGAACAACAAGATGGCGCTGCCCTTCCCCAAGGGCATCAGGACAAAGGCCGGAGAAACCGTGGTCTTCTCGTGGATCCTGTACAAATCCAAGGCCCAGCGCGACCGCGTCAACGCCCGGATCATGAAGGATCCGCGCATCGCCGGGATGTGCGACGAGAAGGACATGCCCTTCGATGCCAGACGCATGCTCTACGGCGGTTTCAAGGTCATGGTCTCGGGTTGAAACCAGGCAACCCATCAAGCATGTCCACGGCCGCCCCGGACATTGGCCAGGGTCGACTCGCCCAATTGCGTGTCGAACTGGTCGAGCTCGCCTTCACGCTCGAATGCCAGGGCCGGCTCGATGCGGCCGATCTCGCCCTGGCGGTGGCCGCCCGCCTCGAGGAGCTCAACGACCCCACGCCCAGCCAGACTACATTGGACTGCACTGCTGCCAAAATGTAGGAGCGGCTTTATGCCGCGATGTTGCCCTCACGATCGCGGCATAATGCCGCTCCTGCATGGCAATAAATGCAGTGCAATCGCCATTCGGTGCAGAGGCGGGCGACGCCGGCCGGGATAATATGGCAGCGTGAAAAAACGCATCGTGATCATCCAGGGTCATCCCTCACGCGAGCAGACGCATTTCGGCCATGCTCTCGCCGCGTCGTACCGCAATGCGGCGGTGGCCGCCGGCCATGAGGTGCGGCGCACGGACATTGCCCTGCTGGACTTTCCCTTGCTGCGGGAGGCCGAGGATTGGAACAAGGGCACCGTGCCCGAAACGCTCAGACAGGCGCAGGCCGACATCAGTTGGGCGGATCATCTCGTGATCATCTACCCGCTGTGGACGGGCACGCTGCCGGCCCTGACGAAGGCGTATTTCGAGCAGGTGGCGCGTCCGGGTTTCGCGTTCAAGCCGCGGCCGGATGGCAAGGGTCTGGCGCCCGGGTGGAAGGGCAAGTCGGCCCGCGTCGTCGTCACCATGGGCATGCCGGCGTTCTTTTACCGTTGGGTGCAGGGTGGACGCGGCGTGCGCGGATTCAATCGCGACCTCCTTGGCTTCTGCGGCGTGAGTCCGGTGCGGACCACCTACATCGGCCAGGTCGAGGGCAAGAATTTCAAGCCCGCCCTCTGGCTTGATCGCATGAGCGCCCTGGGCACTTCGGCGGAGTAATTCTTAACCACGGATCACACGGATTTCACGGATCCATTGATGGCCACAAAAGGCTCAAGAAGCTCAAAAATCTTAAGCCAGTTCCTTTATGAGATTTATGAGCCTCTTGTGGTCAACCATACCTGGAAGTTGAGCCGTGAAATCCGTGCAATCCGTGGTTGGATCGACGGATCGGATCAGACGAGTTTCAGCACCGCGTAGGTACGCTTGCCTTTGCGCAATAGAATGAATTTCCCGTACAGCAGGTCGGAGGTCGTGAGGCTGCGGGTGATGTCGGGGGACTTCACGTTGTTCACGTAGATGCCGCCGCCCTCGATGTCCTTGCGGGCCTGTCCCTTCGAGGGGGCCAGACCGGCCTGCACGAGCAGGTCGGTGAGCGCGGTGCCCGCACCCTCGAGTTTCGCCTTTTCCAGATCCCTGGTCGGGATTTCGCCGACGACGTCCTGGAAAGTTTCCTCGGAGGTGTCGCCGATCTCGGCGCCGAAGAGAATGGCGCTGGCCTTGAGCGCGGCCTCGTAGGCGGCCGGTCCATGGACCAGACGCGTGACCTCGGTGGCGAGCGCCTTGTGGGCCTCGCGGGCGCCGGGATTGGCGGCGTGTTTCGCCTCAAGATCCTCGATCTGGGGGCGGGGGAGGAAGGTGAACTTCCGCAGGTACTCGCCCACCTTGGCGTCCTCGGTGTTCACGAAGAACTGGTAGAACTTGTAAGGACTCGTCTTCTTCGGATCGAGCCAGACGGCGCCGCCCTCGGTCTTGCCGAACTTGGTGCCGTCGGCCTTGGTGATCAGCGGGAAGGTCCAGCCCCAGGCGGTGACGCCGAGCTTCTTGCGGATCAGGTCGGTACCCGCGGTGATGTTGCCCCACTGGTCGGAGCCGCCGATCTGCAGTTCGCAGTTGTGCGTCTTGCGCAGGTGGTAGAAGTCGAAGGCTTGCAGCAGCTGGTAGCTGAACTCGGTGTAGCTGATGCCGCTGTCACCCTCCATGCGGGACTTCACGGAGTCCTTGGCGAGCATGACGTTGAGGGAAAAGTGCTTCCCGATGTCGCGGAGGAAATCCAGGAAGCTGACCGGCGCGGTCCAGTCGGCATTGTTCACCAGCCGGGCGGGGTTGCCGGCGCGGTCGAAGTCGAGCAGGCGGCTGAGCTGCACCTTGACGGCGGCGACGTTGTGCGAGAGCTGCTCCGGGGTGAGCAGGTTGCGCTCGGCGGATTTGCCGGAGGGATCGCCGACCATGCCGGTGGCGCCGCCGGCCAGGGTGATGGCGTGGTGGCCGGCGTCCTGGAAGCGGCGCAGCATGAGCTGGGGCAGGAGGTGGCCGACATGGAGCGAGTCGCCCGTGGGATCGAACCCGCAATAGAGCGTGACCGGGCCTTCGTTGAGGCGCTGGGTCAGCGCTTCGAGGTCGGTGCAATCGGCCAGAAGGCCGCGCCATTGGAGGTCTGCGATGAGGCTCATGGGTGGATCGGGCGGGAAGTTAACGGCGTGCGGCGCCCCGCGCGCAAACAAATCTTATGGGGCGCGCAATGAAAATAGAACGGACACTTCTTTTGGGAAAAACGGTTTTGTCTAATGATCGGGGCGGCACCAACTTGGCCCTCCCAGCGCCGTACGGTTTGGCCGGACGGACATCCCACAACCCTTATCCACACCACCATGCCTATCGCCGTCGGATCCAAAGCCCCTGATTTCACCCTCAAGTCCAAGAACGCCGAAGGCCTCCGGGACGTGACCCTGAGCGCCAATTTTGGCAAGAAGCAGACCGTGCTGCTCTTCTTCCCGCTCGCCTACACGAGCGTCTGCACGACGGAACTCTGCGACACCACGGCCGGCCTCGGCGACTACGAGAAGCTCGGCGCCGAAGTCATCGCCATCAGCGTCGACAGCCCTTTCACCCAGGAAGCCTGGGCCAACGCCAACAAGATCAAGCTGACCATCGTCAGCGATCTCAACAAGACCGTCACCAAGGCCTACGGCGTCCTCTTCCCGAACCTCGCCGGCATCGGCGACACCTCGGCCCGCGCCGCGTTCGTCATCGGCCAGGACGGCACGGTCAAATACGCCGAGCAGACCGCGACGCCCAAGGACCTGCCGAACTTCGACGCCATCAAGGCGGCGCTTGCCAAGGGCTGAGCCCTTCTGGCGAAACCTGAAACTTGAGACCTGAACCGAATCATCCGACGGCCAGTACGACCCGCACCTCTTCGTTGAAGCCTTCGCTCCAGGTTTCAGCCCTCATCCTTCCCATGTCCCTCCCGAATCCGTTCAATACCCTCCAGACCTTTGAGGGTGGCAAAAAGTTCTATTCGCTGCCCGCGCTCGAGCAGGCCGGCTTTCCGGTCTCGCGCCTGCCCGTGAGCATCCGCCTCGTCCTCGAGGCCGTGCTGCGCAACTGCGACGGCAAGCGCGTGCTCGAGTCCAACATCCGCGAGCTCGCGAACTGGAAGCCGACCGAGGCCCGCACGGCCGAGATCCCCTTCGTGGTCGCGCGCATCGTGCTGCAGGACTTCACGGGCGTGCCGCTGCTGGTGGACCTCGCCGCGATGCGTTCGGCGGTGGCGAAGATGGGGAAGAACCCGAAGATCATCGAGCCGCTCGTGCCGGTGGATCTCGTGGTGGACCATTCCGTGCAGGTGGATTTCGCCGGCGCCGCCGACTCGATGCAGAAGAACCTCGACCTCGAGTTCTCCCGCAACCGCGAGCGCTACCAGTTCCTCAAGTGGGGCATGCAGGCCTTCGACACCTTCAAGGTGGTCCCGCCCGGCATCGGCATCGTCCATCAGGTCAACCTGGAGTATCTCGCCAAGGGCGTGCTCTCCCAGGGCGACGTCTATTATCCGGACACCCTGGTCGGCACCGACTCGCACACGACGATGATCAACGGCCTCGGCATCGTGGGCTGGGGCGTCGGCGGCATCGAGGCCGAGGCCGGCATGCTCGGCCAGCCCGTCTATTTCCTCACGCCCGACGTCGTCGGCGTGCACCTGACCGGCGCGTTGAAGGAAGGCGTCACCGCCACCGACCTCGCGCTCACGGTCACGCAGCTCATGCGCAAGACGAAGGTCGTCGGCAAGTTCGTCGAGTTCTTCGGCCCGGGCGCCGCCGCGCTGCCGGTCGTCGACCGCGCGATGATCGCCAACATGGCGCCCGAATACGGTGCGACCATGGGCTTCTTCCCGATCGACGCCGAGTGTTCCAATTTCCTCCGCTCCACCGGGCGCGACGAGAAGCTCATCGCCACCTACGAGGCCTACTACCAGGCGCAGGGCCTGTGGGGCATCCCGCAGCAGGGCCAGATTGATTACTCGCAGGTCGTCGAGCTCGATCTCTCCACCATCGTCCCGAGCGTCGCCGGACCCAAGCGCCCGCAGGACCGCATCGAGCTCCAGAATCTGCGCCGCGAATTCTTCAAGGCTTTCCAGCGTCCGGTGACGGACAACGGCTTCGGCAAGACCCGCGCCGACTTCGCCAAGTCGGTGAAGGTTGAGACCGCCGCCGGGAAGAAGGCCAAAGTCGGCACCGGCTCGGTGCTCATCGCCGCCATCACGAGCTGCACCAACACCTCCAATCCGAGCGTCATGCTCGCCGCCGGCCTGCTCGCCAAAAAGGCCGTGGAGAAGGGCCTCAAGGTCAACCCGGCCGTCAAGGCCTCGCTGGCCCCCGGTTCGCGCGTGGTCACCGATTACCTCAAGAAGACCGGCCTGCAGCCCTACCTGAACAAGCTGCGGTTCAACACCGTCGGCTACGGCTGCACGACCTGCATCGGCAACTCCGGCCCGCTCGACGCCAACATCGAGGATGCCGTGGTGAAGAACGACCTCGTCACCGCTTCCGTGCTCTCGGGCAACCGCAACTTCGAGGCCCGCGTCCACCAGAACATCAAGGCGAACTTCCTCATGTCGCCGCCGCTCGTCGTCGCGTTCGCGCTCGCCGGCCGGGTGGACATCGACCTGAGCTGCGAGCCGCTCGGCACCGACAAGGACGGCGCGCCCGTCTACCTCGCCGACATCTGGCCGTCGCTGACGGAAGTGCGCGACGCCATGCAGTCGGCGCTTAAGCCCGAGGTTTTCCGCAAGCTCTACAAAAACTTCGCGGCGCAGAATCCCAAGTGGAACGAGATCCCGTCCTCGGTCGGCAACGTCTATGAGTTCGAAGGCGCCTCGACCTACATCCAGGAGCCGCCGTTCTTCGCGAAATTCGGCATGCAGCCCGGGTCCATCGCGGAGATCAAGGGGGCGCGGGCGCTCGGCATCTTCGGCGATTCGGTCACCACCGACCACATCTCGCCCGCCGGCGCCATCAAGAAGTCCTCGCCCGCCGGCAAGTACCTGCTCGAAAACGGCGTGGCCTTCGAGGACTTCAATTCCTACGGCTCCCGCCGCGGCAACGACCGCATCATGACCCGCGGCACCTTCGCCAACGTCCGCATCAAGAACCTGATGCTCGGCGGCAAGGAAGGCGGCAACACCATCGGTCCCGACGGGGTCGAGACCTCGATCTACGATGCCGCCATGGCCTGGCAGGCCAGGGGCGTGCCGCTGATCATCCTGGCCGGCCAGGAATACGGCACCGGTTCCTCCCGCGACTGGGCGGCGAAGGGCACCAACCTCCTCGGCGTGAAAGTCGTCGTGGCGCAGAGCTTCGAGCGCATCCACCGCTCCAACCTCGTCGGCATGGGCGTGCTGCCGCTCCAGTTCAAGGACGGCACCACCGCGCAGACGCTCAAGCTCGACGGCTCTGAAACCTACGATGTCGTCGGGCTCACCGCCGCCATCAAGCCGCAGCAGGACCTCACCCTGCAGGTCACGCGGAAGGATGGTACGGTGGAAAACGTGCCGGTGCGCTGCCGTATTGATACGCCGATCGAGATCGATTACTACCAGCACGGCGGCATTTTGCCGTACGTGCTTCGCCAAATCATCGCCCAAAATTGAGTCTGTCTTGAAGGACGCAAAGTCCCGCTTGACGGCGGGCTTTGCGTTTTTCCGTCTTTCAAAGATATTGCATCATGCCCGAGCCCGGCAAACCCGTCTATCTGGTCAATGCGTACTCCGACCCTGTGGTCGTACGTATCGACGGACGTGCCTGCTTTCAGAACAGCGCCGGGCTCAAGGAGTTCATCACGGAGATGATCAAGCAGGGCAAGTCCCGCTTCGTGTTCGATTTCCAACACTGCGCGAGCATGGACAGCACCTTCCTCGGCGTGTTGGCCGCGGCGGCCATGGAACTGCGCAAGGCCGGCGGCAGCCTGATCGCCTCGCGGATGGGGCTGCGCAACCTGGAACTCGTCCGCAACCTCGGCCTGCACCGTCTGCTGACCGTGGACGCCGGCGATTATTGCATGAGCTTCGTCAATTGCGACCAGCCGCTGACGAATCCGGCGCAGAGCGAGTTGGAAAATGCCCGGCTAGTGCTGGAGGCCCACGAGAGCCTGGTATCGGTGGATGAATCCAACCGCAGCAAGTTTCAGGATGTGCTGGTGTTCCTGAAGGGTCGCGTGGAGAAAAAGTGAGGCGGCGGGATTTTGCCTTGCCGGGAGCGCGACCGCCCTCGGTCGCAATTGCGCGAGTGCAGGATGATTAACCGAGCCTGCAAAAAAACCGTCGCAAGACCGGCGAGACTCCGTGGTCGCATGGGTGACTATCGGCAGCGGTAGATTGCGACCGAGGGCGGTCGCGCTCCCAGGCTCAAACCTTCACCTGAAACAAATCCGCGTGCATGACGCCGTCGGCGACCTTGTTCACGGTGCCGGTCATCATGATGGCGTAGTCGTCGCCGATCTCGATGCCGATGGTGCCGCCGGGCATGTGGACCGTGACCTTGCGATCAATCAACCCCAGCCGGTGGGCGACCGCGGCGGACGCGCTGGAGCTGCTGCCGGAGGCGAGGGTGTAACCGGCCCCGCGTTCCCAGATCTCGATGCGAATGTTCGCGCGATCGAGCACCTGCAGGAACTGGACGTTCGTCTTGCGGGGAAAATTGGCATGCGCTTCCAGGGCCGGACCATAACGATGCGCCAGTTCGGCATTCACCTCGGGCAGCGGAATGACGCAGTGGGGATTGCCGATGGTGGCTGCACAGTAGGTGAACTCGCGGTCGAGCAGGGTGATCCTCTCGTTGAGGACTTCCCGCGGAGCCCCGGTGACGGGAATGCGCGTGCTGTCGAAGCTCACCCGGCCCATGGCGACGGTGATGAGGTGTCCGTCCTCCTTGATGACGGACTCCACGTGTCCACCCGGAGTTTCAATCGTGAAGGCGGGGTTTTTGACCAGACCGCGGTCCCAGAGGTATCGCGAGAAGATGCGCAGGCCATTGCCGGATTTTTCGGCTTCGGAACCGTCAGGATTGAAGATGCGCAATCCAAACGCGCTTTGGGTCGAGGGCAGGGGACCCCAGAGGATCCCATCGGAACCAACGCCAAAATTGCGATGACAGATCACCCGGATCTGCGCGACGGAGGGTTCCTTCCAGGTGGGAAAATCAGCGGGAGCGAGGACGATGTAGTCGTTGCCGAGGGCGTGATATTTATGAAAGCGCATGATGGAATGAAAGATGTTAACGGACGTCGGGCGTGCAGCCAAACAAACCGCGCTGCCGGATGCTGTCCGCCACGGTGGGCGGCACCATGGCGGCCCAGGTCGGGTCCTGCTGCCTGATGCGCCGGCGCACATCGTCGGCCAGAATCGACATGACGGCGGGATCGTAGCCGGTGATGGCTCCGATGTTCTGATTTTGCACGAGGTGGGCGTAGAGATGGCGCAGGTGGCCGGGCATGGGCAGGTTGCCGACCTCGATCACCCCGTCCGCCGGCAGATCGGCACCCGGGGTGATGCCGCGCGTTTCGATGTAGCGGCGGTAGGTGTCCGCGCGCATCGGGTAGATGTACAGTTTGACGGCATGGCGGAACAGGCGCCCGAAGGACTCGAGGATGCCGCCCGGCAGCTTTTCGCTCCACTTGGGATTGAACAGTTCGCGGAGGTTGTTGATGCCCATGGCCACGCCGACCATTTCCTTGGTGTAACGCCGGAAATAGGCCGTCAACCGGTGGTATTCGAGATGGTTGGAAATGAGCACCGTCAGGCCGAGCTGGCCCAGCAGGTCCACCCGGGCGAGGAAGTCCAGCGGGTCGAGCTGCCCGCTGGCGAGCAGGTTGTTCATGGTGATCTCCATCAGCACGACGACCTCCTTGCCGGCCACCGCCGGCTCGCGCTTGAGCTGGGTTTCCGCGCACCGGAGCATGTCGAGATTGACCAGGGTGACCGGCCGGAAGCTCCCGCGCTCGACCAGAATGGCCTTCTTGTGCAGGGCCTCGGAGGCTGGAGCATTTCCCCGGCGGGGCTGAACATCACGGCGTTGGTGAGGCCGCATTCGACGAGGTGCAGCGCCATGAGGCGGTTGTCCACGCCGGTGAAGGCCGGGCCGCTGAAGCGCAGCATGTCCACCTCGATCCGCTCCGTGCTGAGGTTGTCGAGCAGCGAATCAATGAAGCGGCGGGGATCGTCGCGGTAATTGAACGCGCCGTAGAGGACATTGACGCCGATGATGCCCAGGGCCTGCTGCTGCAGGATGTTTTCGCGGTCCCACATGCGGACGTGCAGGAGAATCTCGCTCGGGGGCCCTTCCGGCTCGGTCTGGAAACGGACGCCCATCCAGCCGTGGGCCTCGTTGCTGCCCTGGAAGTTTCGCGTCGCGACCGTGTCGGCGAAGACAAAGAACCGGGTGCGGTTGCCGCGCTGCGCGGCGAGGCGCTCCAGGAGCAGGTCGTACTCATGGTCCAGCATGAGCGACAGCCGCTCGCGCGAGACGTAGCGCGGCGCCTTGCCGTAGATGGCGTCGCTGAACGTCATGTCGTAGGCCGAGATGGTCTTGGCCACCGTGCCCGAGGCGCCGCCCGCCTGGAAAAACATCCGCGCCACCTCCTGGCCCGCGCCGATCTCGGCGAAGGTGCCATAGACCAGCGGATCAAGATTGATTGTCAGCGCCTTGCGGTTGGTGGTCAGTAATTCCTTCTGCTCGCTCATGCCCGGACGATAGAAGCGGACGTGGGGGCCGCAATCAGTTCGTGAAAGCAAGTAATGCCCACCGGTTGTTATTAGGGGTGGGTTCACTCCATTGTTTGTCGGACTGAGGTAGGGCGAGGCGTCCCCGCCGAGCCGGTACACCTTGCGCCATGGGGCGGCTCACCGGGGACGGTTCGCCCTACCTTGAATTACTATCATCAATCCGCCACGCGTGGATTGCCTGCTTCACCTCCGTCCAAGGCCTGATTCCCGCCGCTTGTCGGGTTTTACTGGCTGAATGGGCCGAAGCATCTACATTACCGGCCATGAAGAATTTTCTCTCCTCCATGCTGGGGGCCCTGGCCGCCCTGGCGATTTTCTCCATGGGCGCCGGCGTGGTTTTCTTCGGCTTCCTGGTGGTGATCAGCTCAGCCGGTCATCAGCCCGTGAGCGTGGAGGACGGCTCCTACCTCGTGGTGGATATGGACACCAACATCAGCGACGCCCCGCGCCTGATTGATTTCGGATCGCTGATGGCCGACCGCCCCGAGGCCCTGCAGCTGCGCGAGGTGACCCAGGCGATCCGGTCCGCCTCCACGGACAGCCGGATCAAGGGCATTTTCCTGATCGGTTCGCTGCAGCCGGACGGCTTCGGCTCGGGCTTTGCCGCCCTCTCCGAGGTGCGGGCCGCGCTCGAGGCCTTCAAGGCGCAGAAAAAGCCCGTCAAGGCCTACCTGACCTACGCGACCACGCGGGATTACTATCTGGCCTCGGTATCCGATGAGATCGCCCTGGATCCCTACGGCGTCATTCTGATGCCCGGACTCGCGACCGAGCCGATGTTTCTGGCCGGGACCTTTGATAAATTCGGCATCGGCGTGCAGGTCACGCGGGTCGGCAAGTACAAGTCGGCCGTCGAACCCTACACCCGCCGCGACCTGAGCCCGGAAAACCGCGAGCAACTGCGCAAACTCCTCGACGACCTTTGGGGCAAATTGCTGGCCGACGTGGCCAGGAACCGCGGACTGGCAGTGGCCGAACTCCAGCAGGTGATAGATACCGAGGGCATGATCCGGGCGTATGTGGCCAAACAAACCCAGCTGGTGGATCGCATCGCCTATCGCGACGAGGTCATCGCCTCGCTGAAAAAGGAAACCGGACGCACCGGCGCGAAGGAGAGTTTCAAGCAGATCAGCCTCGCGGATTATGCGCGGGTGGCACCGGCCCCCGAAGTCGAACACAAGGGCGAAGGCAAGCGCGGCCGCATCGCGGTGGTCTATGCCGAGGGTGAGATTGTGGACGGCGAAGGCGAGCCCGGCCAGGTCGGCGGCGTGAATTACGCCCGCGAGCTGCGGCAACTGCGCCAGGATCCCGACATCAGTGCCATCGTCCTCCGCGTGAACAGCCCGGGCGGCAGCGCCTCGGCCTCGGAAGCGATCCAGCGCGAACTGCGGCTGGCCGGAGAGGTGAAGCCCGTGGTCGTCTCGATGGGCTCCTACGCGGCCTCGGGCGGGTATTGGATCTCAACCTATAGCGACCGCATTTTTGCCGAACCGGCGACGATCACCGGCTCGATCGGCGTTTTTGGCATTCTCTTTGATGTCAAGAAACTGGCCAACAACCTCGGGGTGACCTTTGACAGCGTGAAGACCGGACAGTTTGCGGACACGCTCACGATCAGCCGCCCCAAGACCGAGGCCGAGCTGGCCATGATCCAGCGGGCGGTGGATTGGATTTACGACGAGTTCGTGGGCAAGGTGGCGGTCTCGCGCAAACTGGAGCGCAAGTTTGTGGAGGAAATCGCCCAGGGTCGCGTCTGGTCGGGCGCGGAGGCGCAGAAGCTGGGGCTGGTGGACGAAATGGGCGGCCTGCAAAGCGCCCTGGACTATGCCGCCAAAAAGGCCGGACTGCGGGCGGACTACCGGGTCACGGAATTTCCGCGCAAGAAGGAACTGGTCGAGGCGATCGAGGAGCTCATCCAGAAGATTCAACCCGTGTCGGCGCGCGCGGGCATCCAAGACCAGCTCACCCGGCGGTTGGCCGAGGAATTGCAGACTCTGCGGGCCTACAATGATCCGCAGGGCATTTACGCTCGCATGCCGCCCGGTCTGAAGGTGCAGTGAGGCCATGAAGCACACCCTGTCCCGCGATTGTTCCGCCACGGTCATTCCGGCCGGAGATTTGATTCAACTGCCGGCCGGCACCGAGGTGTTCATCACCCAGACGCTGGGCGGCAACGTGACCGTGCGCACCGACCGCGGCCTGGTCCGCATTGCCCGTGAGGACACCGATGCCATTGCCGGCTATACCCCGGCGGAAGCCGCCAGCCCGGGAGCGCCGGTGGAATTCAGCGAGGAGCTGGTCTGGGAGACATTGAAGACCTGCTTTGATCCGGAGATTCCGGTCAACATAGTGGACCTCGGGCTGATCTACGATCTGGCGGTCGAGCCAACGCCCGACGGCCGGCAGAGTGTCGAAGTGAAAATGACCCTGACGGCGCAGGGCTGCGGCATGGGTCCGGTGATCGCCAACGATGCCCGGGACAAGATCGCCGCCCTGCCCGGAGTGGCGTCGGCCAAGGTGCACATCGTGTGGGACCCGATCTGGTCCCCGCAGATGATCTCCGGCGCCGGGCGCAAGGCGTTGGGGATCGAGTAAAGTGTAGGGCGGGGTTTCCGAACCCCGCCTTCCTTTCTTTGCCCTCGCTGGAATCCAATCGTTCTCTTTCTCGTAATCTTTCTCGGTTCGGAAATTACGCGTCGAGAACGAGAACGATTACGAGAAAGAGAACGCTGAAATTCAGCGTGGGAATCCAACGGCGGGGTTCGGACATGTCCTCCATAGACCCGGCGAAGGAGGAGACCCCGTCCTACAACTGGATCACGCTGTCACCGTCTCAAGCGAACAACCATCCGATCCGTCGGGCGTCTCGCAATTCGGCCGGGCAATGACCCCGGGATACGGTTCGACGGCGAATTCGCGGTCGGGGGCGGTCATCAAATGCCGGTCGCAGACCGCAAAGAGCTCGGCGCGCGTGGCCGTGCGGCGCATGTCGTGCAGAAAGGCCCCGTCGGCATCGACGCCCTGGCCCACGAAATTGAGGTACTTCTTCATCTTGTTCACGTGGGCCCGCTCGGGGATCGTATCGGTGCGGGTGGCCTCGAACAGATGCTCAACATACCCGCGCACGTCGGCGAGGGTGATGCGCGTCACCGTCCCGCCGCCGAGGAGTTCGCGGCATTGATGAAAGATCCAGGGATTGCGGATGGCGTGCCGTCCGATCATCACGCCGGCGGCCCCGGTGGAGGCGAGCACGCTGGCGGCTTTCGCGGCGGAGGTGATGTTGCCGTTGGCGAGGACGGGGCAGCGCACGCGGGTGACGGCATGCGCGATGCATTCGTAGCGCACCTCGCTGCGATACATTTCCTTCACGGTGCGGCCATGGACGCTGAGGAGGTCCACCTTGTGCCGGTCCACCAGTTCGAGGATGCGATCGAAGTGCGCGGTATCCTCGAACCCGAGCCGCATCTTGACGGTGAGCAGTCCCGGAACGGCGGCCCGGAGCGCGCCCAGAATCTCGTCGATGCGCGCCGGATCGCGGAGCAGGCCGCCGCCGACATTCTTCTTATAGACCTTGGGCGCGGGGCAGCCGAGGTTGAGATCGATGCCGGCGACCGGCAGGGCGAGCAGTTCCTTGACGGTGCGGTTGAGGTGATGGATGTCTTCGCCGATCAGCTGGGCGAAGACGGGACGGCCCGTGGTGTTTTCCGCAATGGAGCGCACGATGTGCTTCTCCGGGCGCGACTGGGAATGGACGCGGAAGAACTCCGTGAAGAAATAGTCCGGCGCGCCGTAGTGCGCGATGACGCGCATGAAGGCGAGGTCCGTGACGTCCTGCATGGGCGCCAGGGCGGTCAACGGCAGGCCGGGATGGTGGCCGGCGGGCAGGGGGACGCTCGGGAGGTTCAGGCGGATTCCTCCCCGCCGGACTCATCCGCCTGCTGCTTCAGCACCCGCTCCAGGATTTCGGTCATGTCCTCGGTGCCGTCGAGTACGGTGGTCGCGACATAGATCGGGCGCTTCTGCTGCAGGGCGAGCACGATGGAATCGCTGGGCCGGGCGTCGATCTCGATGATCTTCTTGCCGAGCTCGTTTTCCATGCGCAGCAAAATGCGGGCGTAGAACGTGCCCTCGCGGGCATCGTTGATGACGATATGGTCCAGTCGCGCGTCGAGCCCCGTCAAAATGCTCCCGATCAGGTCATGGGTCAGGGGACGTTCCTTTTTCACCCCGTCGAGGGTCATGCGGATCGAATTGCCGACCGAGTGATCGACATAGATGACGAAGGTCCTGGTCTCGGGACCGAGGAACACGGCGCAGCCGTTGGCGGTGGGCATGACGCCTTTGACGGTGACGAGTTGGGTGTCCTTGGACATGGGGGCAGTCTACGCGCTCGGGTTCCTGAAGCAAGCAGCCGGCTCAGTCGAAACCGAGGAGGCTGATGCCCCAGGAGCGCGCCTGCGCGAGCACGGCGGGCTTGTCGATGATCAGGACGCGGCCGCTTTCAAGGGCCGCCGCCGCCAGGCCGGCAGTGCGCATGGTCTCGAGGGTGCGCAGACCGAAGCAGGGGACATCGAAGCGGAAATCCTGGCGGGCCTTGACGGTTTTCACGAAGAGGGCGCCGTCGGTCTTGAACGCACCGGCGCGCCGCAGCATCTCATCGGTGCCCTCAAAGGCCTCGACGGCGAGCACGGTGCCCTTGCGGACGACGCAGCCCTGGCCGATGTCGAGGCGGGCGCATTCGCGGGCGATGCCGATCCCGTGGTCGAGGTAGTCCTTCTCGATGGGAAAACTGCGCCCGGTCATGCAGCCGGGGGTGGCCAGATGCTCATCAAGATACGACCGGGCATCCAGCAGGGTGACGCCGATGGCCTCGATCTCCTGGGCGATGGCGCCGAAAATGGTCTCGGCATTCCGACGCTTCAGTCCGAGCAAAATACGGGTGGCCTTGAGGTCGGGATGCAGACCCTTGAAGAGCCGTCGCGGCGTGATCTGCCCGGCCATCAGCGCATAGCCGGCATCGAAGTCGCGCAGGGCCTTCAGCATGTGCCCGAGCTGGCCCACGAGCAAAATGCGACGCTCGGCGGCGGGAACCAGTTCGACCAGTTCGGCGCGTGTTTCCTCCTCGAAGCCGATGAGCCGCAGCGGAATGCCGGCCTTGAGCAGCGCCCGGGCGACCAGCAGCGGATAGTCGCCCTGACCGGCGATCAGGGCGACCGGACGGCGCGGGTCGTAACCGGCAGGCAGGAAGGCGGACAAAGTGGGCACGGGATGGAGGGTGGAGACAGGTCCGGCGGGATTGAAGCCGGAAATGAAGCGTAGTGCCGGTCTTCAGCCGGCACTGGATCGTGAGCCCGTCCTGCCGGACGGGCGTGGAGAGCGCGGGCTAAAGCTCCGCGCTACGTTCTGATCGCGACCGTGTCAGGTCAGGGGCAGGCCACGCGGCGGGCCGCGCTGTTGCCGATGTTGTCGTAGACTATGATCTCGATGTTGGTCGCCCCCGCGGCACGGTCGGCCGCCAAATCCAAGGTGAAGGTCTCAGCCTGGCCATCGAGGACGCCGTCGTCCGGCTGCTCGACGGTTTCACGCACGCCATTGTTCAACGCAAACTCCACACCGGCGATGCGGGAGAACGCATCGCGGGCTGCTACCCGGATGCGCAGGCGTCCGGACTCCCGCGTGACCTGCACGTCACCCAGCTCGGGCGGCGTGCGGTCGATCAACAGGTCATCGGCTTCAAACTCCGCCGTGAGACAGTCCTTTTCCGCCCGGGGCGCGGTTTCGCGAACCACGAGCCGGGTTTGGTAAACGCCCTCGGGAAAATGCGAAATGTCGAATTGGAGAAAGTTCTCGCGCGAGGCGACGGCCAGATCGGTCCAAGCCCCGGTCCCACGGAGGCGGACCGAGAAACTGCTGAGGAGATTGTCATCATCCGGATCGGTGACCGTCCAATACGCCACCTGGGCGCCGGGCAACGGCACGATCTGGCTGGTGAGCAGCGGATTGCGGCGCTTGTCGTCATCGCGGACGATCGGCTGGAGCACCTGACCCAGCGTGGTGATGACCTGCAGCGGGGGCTCCGGCGCCGGCACGAGTCCGAAATTGGGGGCGAGGAGGCGGAATTCCTGCAACTGGGGCCGCCGGTTCTGCCGCAGAAAGTGCAGTTCGGCCTTGTCGATTTCGAAGTTCGCGCCCTTGGCGGTGAGCCGGGCCTGCACATGTCTGCCGCGCAGCTCGGGCACCCTCCAGCCGCCATCCTCCGCAACGGCCGCCTGCCAGTTGGTCCAGCCCTCGGTTTCATCGCTGCCAAAACTGGTGCGCAATTCAACCGCGAGCGAGCCGGCATCGGCCTGCGAGCCGGTTCCGAAGCGGAGCAATCCCAACCGGGCCGGGGTCCCCAGATCGATGCGACGGGTCTCCGCGGAGCGTGGACCGGTCGCATTGAAATCCACGAGATAAAGCGCGGCCGGATTGTTCGCGATCGCATGGAAGGCTCCGGGCCGCTTCGCCACGGGCACCAGGCCGTTCAGCTGCACCGAGGTGACCCCGGGGAAAGTCAGGCTGCGCTGGTTGATGGGATCATAGCCCAGCAGTTCGCCCTGCTCGCCGCCGGCGATGAGCACGAGATTGCCGTGTCGCGCGAGCCGGTAGAACGCCACATTGCCACGGGCCGCGACAGTCTCGGGAAAGCCGCCGTCGGGAAACCAGAGCAACTGGCTGCGTCCGGCAAAACGCTCGGGTCGGGCCGGTTCATCCACGAAGATCGGTGGCGGCGTCTCGCCGGCGCCGCTGGCCGGGGTCGCCGCGTTCTCGTCGGCCTTGGCGGGTTTGGCGCGATTGACCCGGGTCTCGCCCGAACCGGAGCCGAACGTGGCGGCCGCGAAGAAGCCTCCATCCCACGGCAGCAGGTCGCAAATCTCGGCGTTGCGCTGTTCGGACAGAATCCGGGGCGCTCCGCCGGTGGCGGAAAATTCATAGACGTTGCCCTTGGGCGCGGAGCCCGCGATCACGCGTCCGTCGGTCAGACGCAGCAGACGGCGGACATTGCGATCGCGAATCTCGCCGAAGAGCGTGATGCCGCGGATGGCGAGGGCCTCGCCGGCGGTCAGCTTGTCCGGTTGGTCGCCCCCGGTGGCGAACGTGGCGATTTCCACCCGGTAAATTCGGCCCGGATTGCCTGTGGCCACGAGGACGACGGGCTTGGCCTTGTCGCCGGGCAGGACGACGAGGTCGAAAATGGAATCAACCGGCAGGGCGGCGCGGGCGACCACCTTGCCCTCAAGGGCGAGCACGAGCGTGCCCTGGGGCGAACTGCCGGCGAGTACCCTGCCATCGGGGAGACGGGTGAGGGCAAAGATGTGCGTCTCCGGCAGGTCGAGCAGAACCTTGGGCTTGGATTCACCCTGGCCGTTCGGATCCACCGACAGGATCTGGCCGTCGGGACCGGTGCCGATGAGCAGGTTGTCGCCATCGTTCACGAGCGTCCACAGCAGGGGGTTGGCCAGCTGCAACGGGACGGGAGTCACGGCCGGGCCGGCCAAGAGGCGACCATCGGAGCGGGTGGCCATGCCCTGCAGGCTGCGACTGGGCACATCGGCGTAGAAATCGATGGACTGGGTTTTGGACAGCGGGGCGGCGAGCGCCGACGTCGTGAGCAACGCGGCGAGCGCGCCGGTGAGGGTGCGGATGAAAGGCATGGGTTGAATCAATCGGTGACGCGGAAGGCGCGCCGCACTGTGCCGGGGACCATGCGACCGGGGAGGCGGCGGGTTTCCCAAAGCGGTTCCAACGCGGTCCGGCTCTGGTAGCGCGCCTCATCGGCGCGGCTGGCAATGCGCTCGTAGGAGCCGGGCAGATCGCGCGTGACGGCGGCCTGGTCAACGAAGATGCGCCCGCTCTCGACCACGGCGAGGTAGAGTCCGTCGGGCTGGCGCGACAGGGTGACGAGATCGAGCAGGGCATCCAGGCTCCGGAACTGGGCGGCCGTCAGGTTGCCGCTGCGGCCGGTGAGCCGGTCGAGCGTGTCGCCGTTGGTGACAACCAGTTCGAGATTCCGTCCCTGCCAGGCGGCGGGGACCGGAATGCTGACGGTCTCCTCGGCGGGCGCGCCCTGGTAATCGCGCCAGCCAATGGTGGCCTCGAGGTTCGTCCCGGAGGAAAGGGTCGTGTTCGAAAGCTGCACATATTCGAGCGTGGTCTGGGGGTTCACCGTGAGCGGGGTGATGCGGACCGAAATGGCCTCGGGGATGATTTCCTCGTACGGGTTCTGCAGCACGGCGCCGATGTCGCGGACGAAATCCGTCAGCCCCTGGGTGATGCCCTGGGGTCCGCTGACCACGCTGGCGGTCGGCACGTGGCGGCCGTGGGAGAACTTGAAATTGGCCTCGAGGCGCGCGCCGTTGCTGAAGCCGGCGTCGTTCGAGCCCAGCACCGCCTGGGCCGTGCCGGCGCCGATGACCAGGGGCGTGAGTTGCGGATGCCGGGCGGCGGAGAAACGCAGGTACTTCACTTCCTCGCCGGGCCGCACGACAGCGATCTCGACGGGCAGCATCGCGGGCGCGGGGCCGAGTTCGCCGGCGACGGCGGACAACCGGTCCTGACTGATGGTGCCGATGATCTCGCCGGTGTTGGCGACCTTGAGGGAGTTGAGATTGGAGGGCAAAATGGCGACGATCTCGGAGCGGGCCATCGGCAGGGCGACGTCGCCCAGACCCATCATCGGATGACCGAAGGCCACGACCCGGTTGCCCTCGACGTAGGAAACGGTGCCGGTCGCGGCGAGGGTGATGTCGCCGGTCGTCACCGCGACGGCCACGGCGTCGCCGGGCTGCAATGAACGGGACGTGCCCGTGGCGGCGCTGCCCGCCGCCATTTGTCCGCCCAGGCCGGTGACGCGCAGGCCGAGTTCGCTGAATTGCGGTGCCAGCCACTCCACGACCTGCGGGGCCAGACCGCCGAAGGCGAAAACGGGGGTCAGGGGCTGCAGGGCTTCGTCGGGTCTGCCGTTGGACGCGGGACGGGTTTCCGGCTGGCCGCGGGCCGCCTTGGCGGCGAGGGCCTGGTCGGACTTGCGGCTCACCTCCACGAGGTCCGCGACCGGGGTGAATCCGGCGTAGCGCACCGTCTCGAATTTTTGCACCTGGTAGGACAGGGCGCCGGCGAGGCGGCCGTCAATGTAGAGCGGACTCCCGCTCATGCCGGCGACGGCGCCCATCTTCTGGACGCGTTCGTCGGTGAGTTCACAAAGGATCAGCGACTTGCCCGGACCGAGGGCGTTGCGCACGACGCCGGTGACCTCGACACTGAACGGTTCGGGCTCGGTGCCCTTGAAGACCGTCCAAACCTCACCCTTCATGCCGGGCTTGAGCGCGTCCAACGGCAGCACCGGCGCACCGGCCGGCAGCGCGGCGGCGAGGGCGCTGGCCGCGCCAGCCCAGGCAAGGATGAGGAGGCGGAAAGCAGGGAGCATGGAATGATTGCGTCAGTCTGCGGACTTTAAAGTTCCTTGATAGCCGCGTTGAGGACGGTGCAGGCGCGATCGAGGGCGGCGCCGTCATGGGCGGTGCTGATGAATCCTGCTTCATACGCGCTGGGGGCCAGGTAGACGCCCTGGGCGAGGCAGGCGTGGAAGAAGCGGCCGAAGAGCTTGGCGTCGCCGGTCAGGGCGGTGGCGTAGTCGCGTACCGGCGTGGCGGTGAAAAAGATGCTGAACATCGAGCCGCATTGCGGCACCTGTACTGGCAGTCCCTTCGCTTTGCAGGCGGCGAGCACGGTGTCGCGCAGCTGGCGGCCGAGGCGGTCGAGCTGGGCGTAGGGATTGAGCTCCTCCAACAGCCTGAGGCTCGCGATGCCGGCGGCCATGGCGAGTGGGTTGCCGCTGAGGGTGCCGGCCTGATAAACCGGACCGAGCGGCGCGAGGTGGTCCATGATGTCGGCGCGGCCGCCGAAGGCGCCGACCGGCAGGCCGCCACCGATGATTTTGCCGAGGCAGGTGAGGTCGGGGACGATCCGTTCGCGTTCCTGCACGCCGCCCTTGGCGATGCGGAAGCCGGTCATGACCTCGTCGAAGATCAGGACGGTGCCGTGCTTGGCGGTGATCTCACGGAGGTAGGCGAGGTAGCCGGCATCGGGCATGATGAAGCCGACGTTGCCGCAGTAGGCCTCGATGATGACACAGGCGATCTGGCCGGGGTTGGCGGCGAAGGCGGCGTCGAGCGCGGCGCGGTCGTTGTAGGGCAGGACCACGGTTTCCTGCGCGAAGGAGGCGGGCACGCCGGCGCTGTCGGGATTGCCGTGGGTGAGGGCGCCGGAGCCGGCCTTGATCAGCAGCGAGTCGGAGTGGCCGTGGTAGCAGCCGGCGAACTTGATGATCTTGTCGCGCCTGGTGAAGCCGCGGGCGAGGCGGATGGCGGACATCGTGGCCTCGGTGCCGCTGTTGCACATGCGGACCTTTTGGATGGAGGGGAAGAACTTCACGATCAGCTCGGCCATCTCCACCTCGTAGGGATTGGGCGTGCCGAAGGACGTGCCTTGCTCCAGCGCGGCGGCGATGGCGGCCTTGATGCGCGGATGGTTGTGGCCGTGGATGGCCGGGCCCCAGGTGCCGACGAAGTCGATCAGCTCCCCCCGCGACGGTGCGTCCCCTGGGCGCCTTGTGGTGACCGAGCGGAAGGCCCGACGGGAATTGACGCCGCCCGGGATCAGCTGGAGCGCCGGGAAGAGGGTTTCGGAGGAGCCGATTGGCACTTATTATCGAACACGGCGGCGCCCCGAGCTTGGGAAAGGCCGAAGTTCACCAAGGAACCTTTGCGGCGTGGCTTTGAGGTAGTTGATCAACTGCGCCCTCGTGCTCAGGGAAGCATGCCTTAACGGCGCAATTCGACGAGGGTTTCGATCAGAGGAGGCATTTTCTGTACTGAGGTCCTTTATAGAAAATCGGGAGCTTGGCTTGGGCGACATAGGGAATGCGCGATCAGTCAGCTCCATTCAAACTTCCTGGTAAACTCCTCCAGATAGCCATTCCCACTCTGTAACTTCAAAACACGCGCCCATCAGGCGTAACCTTCCGTCGACTCTATGTATCAGTGTGCATAAGTGAAAATCAGTGGTGCTTCTCCTCAGCTCACGTATTTCTGCACGATGGGGATGCGGCGGCCGACGCCGAAGGCGAGGGAGGTGATCTTCAGGCCGGGGGCGGCCTGCTTGCGCTTGTATTCGTTGAGGTCGACCTTGCGGACGACGTCGTTGACCACGGCCTCGGGGAAGCCCTGCTGCATGAGGTCCTTGCGCGACAGGCCCTCCTCGACATAGCCCTTGAGGATCGCATCGAGCTGATCGTAGGGCGGAAGGCTGTCCTGGTCGGTCTGGCCGGGGCGCAGCTCGGCGCTCGGCGCCTTGGCGATGGTGTTTTCGGGTATGATCTCGCGCTCGCGGTTGACCCAGCGAGAGAGCGCGTAGACCTGCGTCTTGAACACATCGGATATGACCGCGAGACCGCCGGCCATGTCGCCATACAGGGTGCAATAGCCCACGGCGACCTCGCTCTTGTTGCCCGTGGTGAGGAGCAGGGAGCCGAACTTGTTCGAGAGCGCCATCATCAGCACGCCGCGGATGCGGGCCTGGATGTTTTCCTCCGTGACGTCGGGCTTGAGTCCCTTGAAGACGGGTCCCAGCGCCTGTTCGCACGCGGCGACGGCCTCGGCGATGGCGATGGTCTCGAAGCGGATGCCGAGATTGTCGGCCAGCTTCCGGGCATCGTCCCTGGAATGGCCGGAGGAAATCGCGGAGGGCAGGGAGACGCCGATGACGTTCTCCGCCCCGAAAGCCTCGACGGCGATCACGGCGACGAGGGCGGAATCAATGCCGCCGGACAAGGCGACGAGGGCGCGCTTGAAGCCGCTCTTGTGGGCGTAATCGCGCAGACCGAGCACGAGGGCATCGTGGATGTCCTTCATCTCGTCCTGCGCAAAGGTCGGATCGACCTGCGCGCTGCGGACCGCCGGTATCCACCACCCGCAGGTCCTCGCGGAAGGCCGCCAGACCGGCCGTGATCTGGCCCCTGGGCATCGGCGACGAGGCTGCGTCCGTCAAAGACCAGCTCGTCGTTGCCGCCGACGGCGTTGACGTAGGCGACGGGGCAGCCGAGCTGCCGGGCGGAATCGGTGACGAGCGTCTGCCGGATGCGGCCCTTGGCGTGGAACCACGGGCTGGCCGAGAGATTGACCATGACATCGCAGTTCTCATTGGCCAGCTGCCGCACCGGGTCCAGGCCGCTGTAGAGCCGCCGCGTGCTGATCACCGGATGGGTCCAGATGTCCTCGCAGATGGTGACCCCGATGCGGTGGCCGCCATGCGTGAACACCGTGGGCCGGGCGGCGGGCTCGAAATACCGGTCCTCGTCAAACACGTCGTAGGTCGGCAGGAGGCACTTGCGGGCGGTCGCGACGACGCGGCCCCGGTGGCAGAAGGCGGCGGAGTTGTAGAACGGCCGGCCGTCGCCCGTGGGGTTGATTTCCACCGTGCCGATGAGGGCGGGCACCTCACCCACGGCGGCCGCGATCTCGGCGAGGGATTCGGCCATGTCGGGCACGAATCGCCGCTTCAGGAGCAGGTCGCGGGGCGGATAACCGCACACGACCATTTCGGGGAAGACCACCAGTTCCGCGCCCTGGGCGGCGAGGGCCGTGTAGGCGTCGATGATCTTGCGGCGGTTGCCGGCGAGGTCGCCGACGAGGGTGTTGAGCTGGGCGAGGCCGAGGCGCATGGAGAGTTGGGACGGCAACGTGGAGTGATTTCCCGGTGCTGACAACTCGCAAGGCTTGCACTTCCGCCGACACGGGCGATTGGTAGGGAGCCCATTATGCGAATGCCAAGGTACTTCTGTTTGTTCTTCGCGACCCTGTCCGCGGCAGTGGCGGCCCCGGAGCCGATCGTGCTCACCCTGGAACAGGCGCTGGCCGCCGCCGAGCAGACCAGCCTTGAAGTGCTGATCGGCCGCGAAACCGTCGCCCAGGCCGTGGAATCCGCCGTCCGGGAGCGCAGCGGCCTGCTGCCGCAGGTCACCCTCGATGCCACCCAGCGCCGCAGCCGCACGGCCTCGGTCGGCGGCGCCCTGGTCAGCAGCGGCATCAACAACCGGTTCGATGCGCAGCTCAACGGCCGGTTCGAGCTGCTCGATCCCGAGCGCATCGCGACCTACAAGGCGGCCACCTACGCCGTGGCCGTGGCCAAACTGGGCCAGGAGCAGCTCCGCGAGGTCGTGCTCGCGACCGTGGCCGTGAATTACTTCGCCCATCTGCGCAACCTGCGCCGCATCGAGGTGCTCGATGCCAACATCACCCGGGCCCGCAGCCTCGTGCAGCTGGCGCACAACCAGCTCAATGCCGGCGTCGCGACCCAGATCGACGTCACCCGCGCCGAGGCGCAGCTCGCGATCGACGAGCAGGCCCGCCTGCAGCAGGACACCGTGGTGCAGGAGACCGAACTTCAGCTCAAGCAGCTCCTCGCGCTCGACATGGTCCGGCCCCTGCAGCTGGCCAACGTCAGGCTCCGCCGGGCCGGGATCAGCGCCGAAATCGCCAGCCTGGAGGAAGCCGCCTTTGCCCGCCGGGCCGACTTGCAGGGCGCCCGCAAGCTGCTGGAGCAAAACGAACTCGAGGTCCGGGCCGCGCGCTACGGCCGCCTGCCGTCGCTCGCGGCCATCGGCAGTTACGGCTACGCATCGGCCGAAGTGCTCGACGGCAACGAGGCCAAGGTGTGGTCGGGCAGTCTCGCAATGTCCGTGCCGGTCTTCGACAGCGCGCGCAGCCGCTCGCTGACCAATTACGCCCTGTCGCGCCGCCGCGCCCAGGAACTGCGGGTGCAGGACCTGCAGGCCCAAATTTCCGCCGAGGTCCGGCTCGCCCGGCAGAATGCCGTCTCCCGGCTGGCCCAGATTGAAGTGGCTGAAAAAGGTTACCGGCTGGCCGAGCAGGAACTCGAACTGGCCGAGCGCCGGTTCCAGCAGGGCGTGGCCGACAATCGCGAGCTGGTGGAGGCCCAGAACCGCCTCGCCACCGCCAGCGACAATGTCGTCGAGGCCGCCTACAACTACCAGCGCGGACGCGTTGAACTCAACCGGGTGTTGGGCCAGGTCAGCGCCGTGCTCGCGGAACAGGGCGAATGAAGCCGGCGCCTCGCCTGATCCTGGCCTCCGCTTCGCCGCGCCGGCGCGAACTGCTCGCCCAGCTCGGCCTGCCGTTTACCGTGGTGGTGGCCGGGATTACCGAACACGAGGACCCCGCGACCGACCCGCGGACCATGGTGAGCCACAATGCGGCCCTGAAGGCCGACTGGGTGGCCGAACGCCAGCCCGATGCCTGGGTCCTTGGCGCTGACACGACGGTCTTCCTCGATGGCCATGCCCTCAACAAGCCGCGGGACGAAGCCGAGGCCCGCGCGATGCTCCGGCGCCTGGGCGGCCGGACGCATACCGTGTTCACCGGTCTGGCCCTGCGCCACCGGGCGTCGGGTTACCGGGTCGATTCCGGCGAGGCCAGCGAGGTCACCTTTCATCCCCTGACGGAGGCCGTGATCGCGGATTATCTCTCGAAGGTGCACACCCTCGACAAGGCCGGCGGGTACGGCATCCAGGAGCACGGGGAGATGCTGGTGGCCGGCCGGACCGGATCATTTTCAAATATTATGGGACTTCCGCTCGAAGCGACGAAACAAATTTTGACGCAGGCGGGTCTGCTGGGTTGAATCATCCGCGTCCAGCCCTCCATGACCCAGCTTATCACTCCGCCCGTCGCCAAGCCCCGCCGTCGCCTGCCGACCCCGCGGTTTTCCTCCGATCCGGACACGCGTTCCGTGCAGATCGGCCTGCTGGGCACGGTCCTGGTGCATCTGCTCCTCTTTCTGCTGATTCCGCACCTCCTGCGCATCGAGCCTTCGCACACGATCGGCCGCGCGCCGCCGGCCCGGCAATTCGACATCGAACTGGCCCCCGAGGAGTTCGCCATGCCGAAGAAGGCCCCCGAAAAGCCGCCGGCGCCCTTCAAGTTCGTGGAGACCAATCCGAACGCCCCGGACAACGTCCCCGACGAAACCAGCAATTTCGGCGCCCAGAACCAGCAGGCCGCGCAGGAAAAGCCCTCCCCTGAGGTCGGTGCGGACCGCCCCGCGATGGAAGGCCGGAAGGATTTCGAGTCCACCCAGATCATCAGCGGCCAGCTCTCTCCGCCTACGCCGCCGGAGCCGAGCGCCCCGCCCATCGAGGTGCCGCCCGAACAGGCCGAGGCGGCGCCGAAAGCGCAGCAAATTCCCTTGTCCGGTTTTGAAAAGAGCGAGGGCGACGACATTGACAGCTACGGCAGCAACATCGCCAAGTTCGAGGAAAACGCGAAGGCCGTGCCGGAGAAGGTCGAGGGCGTGGAGAATGCCCCGTTGATCGAGGGCTCCACGGCCCAGAACCAGCAGCGCATCGACCCCCGCCGGCCGCGGCCGGCGCCCAAGCTGGAACAGCGGGCCCGCCCGGCGATCTTCGCCGAGCAGAAAATCGGCACCCGCAATATCGGACCGGTGGCCTTTGACGCGAAGTGGAGCAACTACGGGCAATACCTGCAGCAGCTGATCGAGACGGTGCAGATCCAGTGGGACCGCATTCTCATCCAGAGCAAAGTTTATCCGGCCTCGGGCACCATGGTGGTGGTGAAGTTCCGCCTCGATAAGGGTGGCAACATCGCCGAAATCATCAGCGTGAACCCCAGCAATGCGGACCAGGCCTCGCGGGCCTGCGTCAGCGCCATCACGCTGCGGGCGCCCTATGGCGAATGGACCGATGACATGATCCAGGTGCTCGGCGAGTCCCAGGAACTGACCTTTTCGTTCTATTACCAGTGAGCGCGGTGGCGGACAGCTTCTGGCATGAACTGCCCCTCGGTCGCGACGTGAACGTGCTCAAGCACGATCCCAACGGCCTCGCGGCGCTCGTGAAACCCGCCGGCACCCTCTCGCATCCCAATGCGGCCGGTGACGAGCCCAAGTCCCTGCTCAACACCCGCTACCAGCCCGAGGGCGAATATTACGAATGGGACGCCGCCGGCGGCCCGGTCCGGCTCTGGTTGCTGAACCGCCTGGATTCCTCGACCTCGGGCGTGATTTTGGTCAGCGCCGACGAGGCCCTCGCTACCGCGGTGCGCCTGCATTTCCGCCACAAGCGCGTGCACAAGGTCTACAATGCCGTCGTCTTCGGCCAGCCCCCGGCCCCGATCCAGGTCTGGCGCGACCTGCTGGCGGTGCAAAAACGCGGCGGACACATCCGCACCTCGGGCTCGGGGCACATCCCGGCCGAGAGCCGCATGACGACCCTGCGCTGCGGCATCGGCGGAGGGAAGAACCGCACCCTGGTCAAGCTCGAGCCCCTGACCGGCCGCAGCCACCAGCTGCGCGTGCAAAGCGCCAAGCGGCACCTGCCGATCATCGGCGACCAGACCTACGGTGACTTCGCCCGCAACCGTGAATTTGCCAAGGCCACCGGCCACAAGCGCCTGTTTTTGCATTCGCTCGAAACGCAGTTCGACTACGAATTCGCCGGCCGCCTGTGGCACTTTGCGGCCAGGTCGGCGCTGCCGGCCGAATTCCTCGAGGTGCTGCAGTCGAGCCGCGGGATTGACAAACCGCGCCCCCCGGCGCAGCAATGACCCCGTGATTTTCTCCGCCGCCTATTTCTTCAACTTTGCTTTCGGGTTTTATTTTACCCGGAAAAACCACGGCGGCTGACGCGAATCCTGAGTCCCACTTATTTCGCCCTCAAGCCGCCTGACCCGGGCGGCTTTTTCATTTATTTCAATCCAACCACGTCATGATCCTCCCCAAGAGCAACCGTCTCACCACCGAGCAACTCGCTGAAGTCACCGCCATCGTCGCGGAATTCGGCTGCAAGATCCAACCCATCATCGGGGCGGTCCGCACGATCTACGCCATCGTCGGCGACGAGCGCGACGAGCTGATGATCAACCGGCTCGAAGGCCTGGACTACATCGACCGCATCGACCGCATCCAGTCGCCCTTCAAGCTGATGGACCTCCGCTCCGACCTGGCCAAGGGCCATCTCACGCTGGGCGGCGTGACCCTCGGGCGGGAGCTGTTCGTGATCGCGGGCCAGTGCACCATCGATCCGAAGAACCCGAATTACTTCTACGAGACCGCCCAGGCCGTGAAGGAGGCCGGGGCGCATGTCCTGCGCGGTGGCGTGTGGAAGCCGCGCAGCAATCCCTACACGTTCCAGGGCGACACCAAGTCGCTCGACATCCTGATGGAGGCCTCGCGCCGCACCGGGCTGCCCGTGGACACCGAGGTCATGGAGGAGGAGCACATCAAGCTCGCCCTCGACGCCGGCGTGACCCTGCTGCAGGTCGGGGCCCGCAATGCGCTCAATTACTCGCTCCTCCGCGCCATCGGGCGCGCCGTGGGCGGACGCACCGACCGCGCGGTCCTGCTCAAGCGGAGCATCCACATGGGGGCGATCAACGAGTTCATCTCCGCCGCCGAATACATCGCCGCCTTCGGCAACCCGAACATCATCCTGTGCCCGCGCGGCACCACCCCCACGCTCGACGGTTACCGCAACCATCCCGATGAAAGCATCACGCCATTGCTGAAGGAAAAAACCTGGGCCGCCGTGGTCGTGGATCCCTCTCACTCCGTGGGCAAGGCCTCCTACGTCCCGGCCTGCGCCCTCGCGGCCGTGGCCTACGGTGCCGACGGCCTGTGCATCGAGACCCACATCAACCCGTCCCATGGCATCGGCGATGACCCGAAGCAGGCGCTCACGCCCGAAGTGCTGGCCAGAACGATCCGACAGGCAAAGCAACTGTGGAAGATGAAGCACGACTTGGGGAATTCCTGATGATTCCCGCAGATAGGGGGCCTTGAAGTAGGGCAGGTCTGTGACCTGCCCAGGGCACGATTAACTGCGGATGAAACGTCCACAGGGCAGGTCAAAGCCCGCCCACAACCTATGAAAATCGTAGGATAGCAGAAATATAACAGGAGTTATGGCCTTTGGGCCAATACATGAAGCCAAATGAGAAGAATATCGCCCATTCGCAGACCCACAAGGGGCGAGACACCTGCCATGATCAGGAAGCCGCGGCGGCTTAAAGCATCCAAAGGGACGTGGTCATCGTGAGCGAAGCCAAGGATCAGTTACCTCAGTGTGGAAGCCTGGCCGCTGTTCACACGTGATCAGCGCATGCGGGCTGCCGCGGTGAAATTTGGCATTCCGCTGGCCGACTGACCTTGGGCCAATTGTGAGTATTGCGGATGGCAACTGTAGGAGCGGCTTTATGCCGCGATTGAGCGCGCAAATCGCGGCATAAAGCCGCTCCTACAGTCAAGGCACAGGCTCCAGTCATTCTAAACGTCCTGAGGCAGTCCTTCCCGCGGATCCCGCGGATAGACGCGGATGACGGAGATATTATCCGCGAATATCCGCGTCATCCGCGGAATGCATTCGGAAAGTCCCGTCAGCGAGTGATGCCGCACCCAAGCAAACCAATTGGAGTCAGGGCATTCCTGCGCCACGGCCCTACAGCAGATTCAATTGCGAATCATCCACCGGCTCGACCGTGATTTTCTTTTTCGGCCGGGCCGTCGGTGCGGGGGTGGGCAGGGTGACGCTGCTGTCGTCGGATTCGAGGCGGACGAGGATGGTCTTGGCGCGGTCGATGACGCTGATTGGCAGACCGGCGAGGCGCGCGACCTGGATGCCGTAGCTCCGGTCGGCGGGACCGGGGACGACGCGGCGGACGAAGACGATGTCGTCGTTCCACTCCTTCACGGCGACGGAAAAATTGCGCAGCCGCGGCAGATGCTTCTCCAACTGCGTGAGTTCCTGGTAATGGGTGGCGAAGAGCGTGCGCGGTCCGCGCAACGGCGTCGCGGTGCAGATGCTCGACCACCGCCCAGGCGATGCTCAGGCCGTCGTAGGTCGAGGTGCCGCGGCCGATCTCGTCGAGGATGATGAGCGAGCGGTCGGTGGCGTTGTTGAGGATATTGGCGGTCTCGTTCATCTCGACCATGAACGTCGAGTTGCCCCGGGCGAGATCGTCGCTGGCGCCCACGCGGGAAAAGATGCGGTCCACGAGTCCGATGCGGCAGGCGCGCGCCGGGACCCAGCAGCCCACCTGCGCGAGGAGGGTGATGAGGGCGACCTGCCGGATGTAGGTGGACTTGCCGGCCATGTTCGGACCGGTGATGAGGGCGAGCTGGGCATCGTCGCACGCGAGCAGGGTGTCGTTGGGCACGAAGGCCTGGTTCGTGCCGCGGGCCACGGCCTCGGGGAGCTTGAGCATCTGCTCGACGACGGGGTGGCGGCCTTCGGTGATTTCCAGAGCACCTCGCCGTCGTCGAGCACGGGGCCGGCGTAGTCCCACTCGCGGGCGAGCAGGGCCCAGCCGGTCAGCACATCGAGCTCGGCCAGGGCCTCGGCGGTGCGGGCGAGGGCGAGCGAGTCGTCGAGTACGGTTGCGATCAGCTGGTTGAACAGCTCGAGTTCGCGGGCGAGGGCGTTCTCCTCAGCCGAGAAGATCTCCTTTTCCTTCTTGCGGAGTTCCTCGGTGACGTAGCGCTCGCCGCCCACCGTGGTCTGCCGCCGGATGTAGTCGGCAGGCACGAGGTGCAGGTTGGCCTTGGTGATTTCGATGTAATACCCGAAATTGTTCGTGAACCTGACCTTGAGGCTGCGGATGCCGGTGCGTTCCTGCTCGGCGCGTTCGAGGTCGGAAAGCCAGGTCCGGTTGTCGGTGGTCAGCGAGCGCAACCGGTCGAGCTCGGCGTCATGGCCGGCCCGGATGTAATTTCCCTCCGCCAGATCGGCGGGTAGTTCGTCGGCGAGGGCACGCGTGAGCAGGTCGCGCAAAGCCGGCAGTTCCGCCAGGCGTTCCAGATAACCGCTGGCCAGGCTGCCGCCGGCGGCCGACACTTCGGCGCGCAGGGCGGGCAGTTGCGCGAGCGTGTCGCGCACGCCGCCGAGTTCGCGCGGATTGCGCAGGCGGTTTTGCAGGCGGCCGAGGATGCGGGGAATGTCGCGGACATTGGCGAGCAGTTCGCGCAGCGCACCGAGTCGCGTCGGGGCGGCGATCAGTTCGCCGACCAGCGCCTGCCGGCGGTTGATTTCCGCCAGGTCGAGGGTCGGCGCCGCGAGCCAGCGCTCCAGCAAGCGGGCGCCGGCGGACGTGGTGGTGCGGCCGATGGCGTTGAGGAGCGAACCTTCGCGTCCGCCGCGGACGGAGGTGAAAATCTCGAGGTTGCGCAGCGTGGCCGGGTCCAGCAGGAGGGTGCCGGAGCTGCGGTATTCCTGCAGATTGCGCAGGTTCTCGGGTTTGGCGCAGAGGTTTTCGGTCGCGTAGTAGACCAGCGCACCGGCCGGACCGAGCGCGGGGTGGTTGTGCGCGAGACCGAATCCCTGCAGGTTCAGCACCCCGAGGGTGTCCATGACGGTGCGCGCGCCGGTGGCCGTTTCGAAATTGTAGGCCGGCAGCTCGGTGCACAACCGGCCGGTGGCAAAATTGTGCAGGGCATGCACGGCGGTCTGCTCGTGCGGGGCGGTCTGCCAGACGGCCAGGGCGCCCTCGGCGACCAGCAGCTCGGCCGGGTCGAGGGCGGTGAGGACGGGCAGCAGGTTTTCGATGTGCGCATCGGTCGCGATGCGGAATTCGCCCGTGGACAGATCCAGCCACGAGGCGTGCAACCCGGCGTGATCGAGTGCGAGGGCGGCAAGGTAGTGGTTGCGGTTGGCGTCGAGCTGGCTGGCCGCCAGGGTGGTGCCGGGGGAGAGGATGCGCGTGAGCGTCCGGCGGACGAGTTTGCCGGCCACGGCCGGTTCGGTCTGGTCGCAGATGGCGACTTTCTTGCCGGCCGCGAGGAGCTTGTTGACGTAGGTGTCGGCGGCCTTGGCCGGGATGCCCGCCATCGGGTGTTCCTGGCGCCGGGTGAGGGTGAGGCCGCACAGGCGGGAGGCGACGATCGCGTCGTCGAAGAACATCTCGAAGAAGTCGCCCAGCC
This sequence comes from Opitutaceae bacterium, assembly GCA_016715765.1. Taxonomy (GTDB): domain Bacteria; phylum Verrucomicrobiota; class Verrucomicrobiia; order Opitutales; family Opitutaceae; genus UBA2377. Next base: position 18,620 of record JADJZJ010000004.1, on the reverse strand, counting down.
GGAAGAGCAGCAGGGTGTCACGCGGCAGCCCGCGCTTCACCTCGAAGTATTGCTGCATCATCGGCGTGAGTTTCGGCACCTGGCTCATCGGGGCAGCAACGCTCACGCAAAGGCGCGGAGGCGCAAAGGAAAAACGCAACTGTCCCGTATGCGAACAATTCGGTGGGAAATCGGACAGTTTGGAGAAGGGAGATCGCGGATGGTGGACGGTTCCGGAAAAACCTGTAGGAGCGGCTTTATGCCGCGATTGAGCGCGCAAATCGCGGCATAAAGCCGCTCCTACATCAAACCGCACGCTCCGACCTTGCCACCGTGAGTCCGGGAGATTGCGTTGGGACATGCCGTTACCGCTTTACAATCGCGACCTCGGCGGTGCCGGGCGGCCGCCGCTGGTCATCCTGCACGGGATGTTGGGGTCCTCGCGCAACTGGCAGACGGCCGGCCGCGATCTGGCGGAGCACTTCCATGTCCTGGCGCCTGATGCCCGCAATCACGGGGCTTCACCGCATGAAGCCGCCATGGATTATGCCGCCATGGTTGACGACGTGCTGGCGTGGCTGGATGCGCAGGGTCTGGCCGCGTCACGCTGATGGGCCACGCATGGGCGGGAAGGCGGCAATGCTGCTGGCCTGCCGGCATCCCGGGCGCGTGGAGCGGCTGATCGTGGTGGACATGGCACCGAAGGACTATTTCTGGCCGGCGCATCTGGAGGAATTTGCCGCGATGAACGAACTCGATCTCTCAACCCTGCGATCGCGCGCCGAGGCCGAGCAGCGTTTCGAGCATCGCGTGGAAAACTGGGCGATGCGGAAATTCCTCACGACCAATCTCGAATCCGATAGCGACCGTCGCTGGCGCTGGTCGGTGAATCTGCCGGCGCTTACGGCGGCGCTGCCGGTGCTGGAGAAAAGCCCCCTGCAGTTGGGAGATGTTTTCAACGGACCGGCCCATTTCATCGCCGGAGGGAAATCCGCCTACATCACCGCCGGCGACGAAGCGCTGATCCGTCAGCATTTTCCCGCCGCGCAGCTGGCAGTCATGCCCGGGGCGGGGCACAATCCCCACATCGAGGCCCGCCCCGCGTTTGTCGCCACGGTGCTGGGCATGGTTTGATCATTCGCCGGATTTGGATTCACACGCGGGCGCGATTCGCTTCGCTGACGCCTGCTCATGGAACTCTTCCAGACCGGCCCCCTGAAAACCTGGCAATCGCCTGAAACGCTGTCGTTCAACCGCCTCCCGGCGCGGGCCACGGCCTTTCCGTACCCGACCGCCGCGGCCGCCCTGGCCAACCGGCGGGAGGAATCGCCGTGGTGGCGCTCGCTCAACGGCAACTGGGACTTCCGCCTCGTCGCCCGGCCGGAGGACGTGCCGGCGGCGTTCGTGCAACCGGCATTCACGCCCGATGCCGCGTGGTCAAAGCTGCCGGTGCCGTCGAACTGGACCATGCACGGCCACGGGCATCCGCATTACACGAACGTCATCATGCCGTTCAACGACCTGCCGCCGCAGGTGCCGGCGGCGAATCCCACCGGGCTGTATCGCACGACTTTCAGCGTTCCTGCCGACTGGGCCGGACGCCGCACGGTGCTGCACATCGGCGGAGCGGAGAGCGTGCTCTATGTCTGGGTGGATGGACAGGCGGTGGGCCTGGCCAAGGACACGCGGCTGCCCTCGGAATTTGATCTGACCCCGTACGTCCAGGCCGGCGCCAACCACACGCTCGCGGCGGCGGTCATCAAATGGTCCGATGCGAGTTTCGTCGAGGACCAGGACCAATGGTGGATGGGCGGCATCCATCGCGAGGTCTATCTGTATTCCCAGGCCGCGCACTATCTGGAGGATGTCTTCGTCCGCGGTGATCTGGATGAAAGTCTGCGCGAAGGGCGGTTGCACGTGGATGTGCGAGTGGGCGCGGCCGATGCCGAGGCCAAGGGCTGCCACATTCGCGTGCAATTACATGATGCCCGTGGAAAGGCCGTCCTGCGCCGCGCCGCCGAGGGTGCCGTGCATGCGGAATTTCTGGCAGAACCCGCGCAAGCGCATCCAACTCGCGGTCCCGGTGCGCGGGCCGCGCCTCTGGTCCGCTGAGACGCCGAACCTCTACACCGCGGTCATCACGCTCATCGGCCCGGACGGACGGGAGGTGGAACACACGTCCAGCCGCATTGGTTTCCGCCGCGTGGAGATCCGTGATCGCGAACTGCTCATCAACGGCCAGCCCGTCCGGATCACGGGCGTCAACCGGCACGAGCACGATGACGTCCATGGCAAGGCCGTGACGCGTGCGGGGATGTTGCAGGACATTCGCGTGATGAAGCAGTTCAACGTGAACGCGGTCCGCACGTCGCATTACCCGAACGATCCGCACTGGTACGATCTCTGCGACGAGCACGGGCTGTACGTTTTCGACGAGGCGAATGTCGAATCGCACGCCTTCTATCAGGAACTCAGCCACGACAACCGCTACGCCCCGGCATTTCTCGACCGCGGCCTGCGCATGGTCGAGCGCGACAAGAATCATCCGTCCATCATCGCCTGGTCGCTGGGCAATGAGAGCGGGTACGGTCCCCATCACGATGCGATGGCGGGCTGGATCCGGCACCGCGACCCGAGCCGCGTGATCCACTACGAGGGCGCCATCTCCTTCGACTGGAGCAAGGGCCAGGGAGGCACGGATCTGGTCTGCCCGATGTATCCCCAGATCGAGAAGCTCATCGCCTGGGCGAAGGACCGGAAGAGTGCCGACCGCCGTCCGCTCATCATGTGCGAGTACTCGCACGCCATGGGCAACAGCAACGGCAGCCTCGCGGACTATTTTGACGCCTTTGAGAAGTACCATGGACTGCAGGGCGGCTTCATCTGGGAATGGGTGGACCACGGCATCAGGCAACGTGACGCCAAGGGTCGCGAGTACTGGGCCTACGGTGGCGATTTCGGCGACGTGCCAAGCGACAAGAACTTTGTCTGCGACGGCCTGGTCTGGCCGGATCGCAAGGCGCATCCCGGATTGCATGAGTACAAGCATCTCGCCCAGCCGGTGCAGGTGGAGGCAAGTGACGCCCGGCGCGGGTTGTTCAAGGTGCACAATCGTCGCTGGTTCACCTCGCTCAAGGACCTGCGCGGAACCTGGGAACTGCTCGTCAATAGCGAGGTGGCGGTCCGTGGCGCATTGCCGGCACTGACCGCCGCGCCGCGGCAAACGCAGAAGGTGGCATTGAAGTATCCCGCCTTGAGTGTCCCGGCCGGGGCGGAGGTGCATGTGACGTTCCGCTTTTTCACGCGCGCCGCCATGGCATGGGGAGATGCCGGTCACGAGGTGGCATGGAGTCAGCACGCCGTCCCGGGCACCGTTTTCAAGCGCAGTGTACCGGTGCGTGCCATCACCAGTGTCGCGACCCAAGCACCTGTGACCGTCACTCAGTGCAACATCGGTTGGCAGGTGCAGGCGGGAGCGTTGGAGTTCACCGTGAACCGGGCCTCCGGCGTGCTGGAGAACGTCACCCGGAACGGACACCTGCTCATCCTCCGCGGACCGCAGTTGAATGTCTGGCGGGCCGCGACCGACAACGACGGGCTCAAGCTCTTCGAGTTCGTCAACTGGGGCGGCGCGCGTTTGCTGACGGATTGCCTCAAGGCGGGTTACAATCGCATCGAGTGCGCCGACACCAAGGTCGCAGTTCGCCCGACCCGCCAAAACGGCGCCGAGATCGTCATTCGCCAGCGCTGGCTCTGTCCGGGCGCGAAGCAATTCATCACGCATACCCACACCTACCGGGTCGGCGCGGACGGCAGCCTCGCGGTGGATAACAGCTTCGATCTCGACCGGCGCCTGCCGGAAGTGCCGCGCCTGGGTGTTTCGCTCGTGCTGCCGGCCGCGTTGGAACAGCTCGAATGGTTCGGGCTCGGGCCCTGGGAGAACTACACCGACCGCAAACGCGGCTCCGTCGTGGCGCGGCATGCCAGCACGGTCACGGAGCAGTACGTGCCCTACATCCTGCCACAGGAGCACGGCAACAAGTGCGACGTGCGCTGGCTGGCGCTGCATGATGGCACCGGTCACGGTGTGCGATTTTGCGCAGATGGACGGCTGATGGAGGCATCGGCGAGTCACTTCACGGCGGCTGATTTGTATGCGGCCAAGCACACGACCGACCTGTCACCGCGACCGGAGGTGCACGTGAACCTCGACTACGGCCAGCGCGGACTCGGGACGGCGAGCTGCGGACCGGATACGCTGCCGCAGTACCGGATTCCGGCGGGGAAGTACCGGCTGGGATTCAGGATTCAATAAGCGCGGAAACGGTGGTGAGAACGCTCAACGTTTAACTTTTAACGCTTAACGCTCAATTATGAGAACCGCCAGAGTCGTGCGCCGGATCGTAATTGAGCGTTAAAAGTTAAACGTTAAGCGTTGAGCGTTTTCACCCAAGCAGCCACTCGCTCACGCTCGTAGCTACTCCCGCTCACCGCTTCGTCCACAGGCGCAGCGAGCTGAGGAGGAAATTCTCGAGGGCGGCGGATTCGTTGAGGTTCAACCGCAGCAGGCCCACGTCGTGCTCGAGCTGGTGCACCGCGCCGACGAGCGCGTTGCGGATGGTCGTGTCACCGGCCTTGAGCCGGGGCAGGGCGAATTCGCGCGTGGCGTGCTCCAACTCGGAGAATATCCGGGACCGCAACCCGTTCGCGAGACCGGTCTCGATGGCGACCTGCTCGTCCTCCTCGATGTCCGCTGGCAGCTTGGTCTTCTCCACGGCCCAAGCCTCGGCGGTCGCTGCGTCCAGGAGGGCATTGAAGCGCGCCACCAGACCGTAGACGCTGAAGATGTGGTCGGCGACGGCGCGTTTGTCGCCCACGCCCTCGGTCAGCCGGCCGAGCCACTCGCGGTAGTCGGCCAGCCAGGCCTTGAGCCCCGGCTGCTCGAGCGGCAGCGCGGCCGTGGGAAAGCGGAAATGCAGCACGCGGCTGCGGATCGTCGGCAGCAGCACGTAGGGCCGGGTGGTGAGGAGCAGGAGCGTGGTGTGGGCGGGCGGTTCCTCCAGCGTCTTGAGAAAGATGTTGGCCGCGGTGAGGTTCATGCGGTCCACCTCGTGCAGGATGGCGACCTTGCGGGTGGCGACACTGGCGGAAACCTGCACCTTGCCGATGAGGTCACGGGTGTTATCGGCGCTGATCTGGCGCATTTTACCGGTCGGGCGGAGATTGAAGCAGTCCGGATGCTGCGCCGGGGCGTACTGCGCCCGGGTACCGGGCGGATTGAGCAGCCGGTCGGCAATCGCGTGGGCGATCAGGACGAGGGTGGGGAGGTCGTCGCCGTGCAGGAGCAGGCTGTGCGACAGCCGCTGCCGGGTGATCGCGCTCTCGATGACGGTCACGGCCGGGGTGCCGACGAGGGCGGACGGCCATTCAACGCGCTCGGTCATGGCGCCCTCAGCCGAGGCGGATCTTCACATGCTCCCAGATGGTCTGGGCGATCGCGGCCGTCGTATGCGTGCCGTCCACCAGAATCACGCGGTCGGGCATGTTCTTGGCGAGGAGCAGGTAACCGTCCCGGACCTTTTTGTAGAAATCCACGTTCTCGCGCTCCATGCGGTCGGGCAGGTCGGTGACGCGCTGCTTCAGGCGCTGGAGACTGATCTCGGTGGGCACGTCGATCACGACGGTGACATCCGGCATGACATTGCCGACGGCAAAGCGGTTGATCTGGTTCACCGGATCGGGCGCGAGGTTGCGGGCGATGCCCTGGTAGACGGTCGAAGAATCGAGGAAGCGGTCGCTGAGCACGTACTTGCCGGCGAGCAGGGCGGGGGCGATGACCTCGCGCACCAGCTGGGCGCGGGCGGCCGTGAAGAGCAGCAGCTCCGTCTCGGCGCACATCTCGTCGCCCTTGGAGTTGTGCACGATGATGTTGCGGATCTGCTCCCCGATCTCGGTGCCGCCGGGTTCGCGCGTGGTGATCACCTCCCGACCCTCCTTCTGCAGGCGGGCGGCCAGCAGGGTGATCTGGGTGGATTTGCCGCTGCCTTCCGAACCCTCGAAGGAGATGAGCCGGCCGGTGGGTTTTTGGTGGAGAGGCATGGGGGAAAGGTAGCGGGCTTATTTCCAGTTGGCGAGGAAGGTTTCGAGGTCGCCGGCCGACGGACTCCGGGCCGTGCGCACATAGTGTCCGCTGGTGCAGACGCCGGCCGTGAGGCAGGCGGTGGGATCAAGGCCGATGAGCTGGGCGGCGCTGAAACCGGCGTTGAAATGGTCGCCGGCGCCGGTGGTGATGAGCGGCTGGGCCACGTAGGGGCCGGGCACCCAGGCGGTGCCCTCGCGGGTGGCGCAGGCGGCGGATTCCTTGGGGTGAATGACCACGGTGGTCAGGTCGAGCCGCGTGCGGATCTTGTCGGCCATCGCGCGCAGGCCGGACTCGGTCTCGGTTTCCATGCCGAAGCCGAGGACGGTGAACACCTGCTGGGCCTCCTTGAGATTGAGGCCGAGGGTGACGCGGCCGAACTGCTCGAACTTTGCGATGGTCTCGAGCGCATAGACCAGGTCGGCGGCGGAGCGCTTCTCCGGGTCGGCCAGATCGAAGAAGAAGATCCGGCCCGGCTTGACGGGGACCTGCGGCAGGACGTGCTGGACGAGGTCCACGAGCACGCCCGTGAGGTTCGGGATCATCGTCCAGTTCACCACCGCGATGAGGTCGGCGGCCCCGAGGGCGGCGCGGTACTTGTCCGCGCCCATGACCGCGGCGATCTTCTCCGGGGTGATCTCGTCGAGGCTGCGCATCATGCCCAGCATCAGCTTGCCGTCGGTGAACTCGACCGCGGTGGTGACGGCGGGGTCGCAGAGCGAGACCACCTCGGCCCGGGCGGCCATGTCGGCGAAGACCGGGTGGATGGCCGTCTTGCCGAGCGCGCCGATGTAGGTGACTCCCGGGCCCTGGGCGAGCAGGGCATTGGCCATGATGGGACCGTTGCCGCCGAGTTTGTCCATGCGGGGATAGAACTCGAGATTGGTGCTCTTGCCCGCGGCGGCCGAGATGCGCTGGCCGAACTCGGCGATCGTCGCGATGGGCGTGAAATTGTCGCCCTGGCCGGCGCGCAGGGCGACCGGCGTCACGATGGTGTCCACGAAGCCGTCGAAGCCCACCAGGGCATGCTTGCCGGCCCGGTCGGAGCGGTGTTCGCGCAATTGCTGCAGGGTGCTGGTCTTGAAATCCATGGGAAAGGCCGCCCAGCGAAAATTCAAGCGGCGGAGCCCGCAAACAGAATCGCGTGCAATTGGCGGCATTTTCCGTTGAACGCATTTGGTAATCCCTCCAACTCTCATGCTCATGCCCATGCTCGCGCTGCCCGCCGCTCCGGTTCTCGCCACCGTCAACATCATTCAGGTTTTCCTGCAATGCGACCTGGTCGGCCAGGTGATCACGGTCAGCCTCGCCGTGTTCAGCCTCATCGCCTGGACGATCATGTTCGGAAAATACTTTGAGCTGAAGCGCCTGCGCGAACTCAACTACGCCTTCGAGAGCCACCTGCGCGACCAGCGCTCGGTGCTCGACCTCCCCGAGTCCTACCGCAGCCGCCGCAGCATCCCGTACGCCGATCTTTTTGCCGACGCCATCGAGAGCTACTGGCGCGCCACGGCCATCGCCAAGGAGCGCGGGCTGGTGGACAACCGCTCCCGCCTCGAGCAGTCCGAGAACGCCCTGCAGCGCGCCCTCGCGCGCCAGACGCTGCGCTACGAGGCGAGCATGATCTTTCTCGCGAGCATCGTGACCGGTGCGCCCTTCATGGGCCTCCTCGGCACCGTGTGGGGCGTCATGGAGGCCTTCGGCGCCGTCTCGCACCAGCAGACCGCGTCCATCCAGACCCTCGCCCCCGGCATCTCCGCCGCGCTGCTCACCACCATCGCCGGCCTGCTGGTGGCGATCCCCTCGCTGTTCGGCTACAATTTCATCCTCAACACGACCAAGAACCTGATCACCGAGCTCGAAAACTACGCCAGCTCGCTCGCCGACCGCATCGAGCTGGAAAGCAAGTGATCGCTTATTGGTTAATGGTTATTGCTTATTGGTTATGTCAGACCAAAGCCCAGTACAAATGACGCCGGAATTGCTTGAGGGGCGATTGGTCACCTTCGCCGTGCGCATTGTGCGGTTGAGTCCACGTTTGGGAACATCGTTGGCGGAGCGGCATGTCGCCGACCAGGTTTTGCGCTCCGGGACGGCGCCGGCCCCGCATTATGCCGAAGCAAGGTCGGCCGAAAGCCGGGCGGACTTCATCCATAAGTTGCGTATTGCGGTGAAGGAATTGAACGAAACCTCAATCTGGCTTCGCATCATCGCCGAGGGCGAAATGCTCAAACCGGAACTCTTGAATGGATTGTTGTCAGAGTGCGATGAACTGAAACGAATCCTGGGCGCCGCCATCCGCACCGCCCGCCTGCGCGCAGTGGGAGCAAGTCAGGCCAATAAGCGATAACCATTAAGCCATAACCCATAACCAATTCATCAATGGCCCGAACCTTCCGCCGCCGTCACGTCCAGCATCCGCTCTCGGAGCTGAATTTCACGAACCTCATCGACGTGGCCTTCACGCTGCTGATCATCTTCATGATCGCCACGCCGCTGATCCAGCAGGAGCAGTCCATCCAGGTCTCGCTGCCCACTGAATCCAAGCGCGCGCAGGACAAGCCCGACAAGGACCTGACCTATCAGACGATTGCGATCAACAAGGCCGGGGAGTACTACTGGGGCAACCGCCGGATCAACTTTCAGGACCTGCCGGATCTCCTGGAAGAGGCGGCCCGCAAGGAGAAGCCGCCCGTCATCCGCGTCCGCGCCGACTGGAGCCTGCAGTACCAGAAGGTGATCAGCGTGATGGACGAACTGAAGAAGCATAACCTGAACAAGATCACCTTCGACACCCAGACGACGGATTGACCGAGATGCGGCCGACCTCACCAGGCGCGTTCATGCTTTCGCTCTCCCTGCACGGAGCGCTGGTCGCCGTCGTGCTGTTTCTCACCTATGCGCGGCAGGTGCAGGTGAAGGAAACGCCCAAAATCTTCGAACTGGTGGCCGGGGAAGGGGACAACTACATGGCCACCGAGGCGCCGGCCCTCGGCGTGGCGGGCGGCGTCAAGCTGAACGTGCCGATCCCGCCGGCCCCGGTGCCCGTCAAACCTGAACCCGTGCCGCCGGCCCCCGAACCCGTCATCGAGCGCGCGCCGGAAAAACCGGCGCCGAAGCCGGCCGAGGTCAAGCCGCCCAACTACACCAAGGATGTGCTGCGCATCGCCAAGAAGCGCGAGAACCGCCTCGTCGAGGCGGATCGCAAGAAGCGGGAGGCGGAGGCCAAGCGCATCAGCAAGGCCGAGTTCGACAAGCTCAACAAGAACAAGCCCGCCCCCAAGCCCGGCAAGTCGAGCCCCAAGGTCGCCAAGATCGACGCCGAGGGCATCGCCAAGGGCGTCGTCGGCGGATCCATCAACAACAAGACCGGCGGCGCCGGCGGCAAGGCGCTGAGCCGCGCCGAGCAAAGCGCCCTGGAAAGCTACATTGCCCTCCTGATCCAGCGCCTGCGGGCCGCGCACGAAAAACCGCCGGGCCTGAGCGAACTGCTCGAGGCGAAGGTCGAGTTTCGCATCGCGGCCGACGGTACGCTGTCGTCGGCGAAGATCGTGGATTCATCCGGCAGCCCCGAGTTTGACCGCAGCGTGCTGGAGGCGGTTGCGCGGGTGCGCTCCATCGGTCCGACGCCCAACGGCAAGAGCGATGTCTGGGTGGTGACCTTCAAGATGAAGGAGGAGGATTGAAAAAGTCCTTGCCATCACTGCGGGAACCCTGATTTTCCTCGCCTCTCATTCAGCGAATGGGCTCTTAGCTCAGTTGGTAGAGCGCCTCAATGGCATTGAGGAGGTCAGCGGTTCGAACCCGCTAGGGTCCACCAATTTAAACCCCCGGTCCGCCGGGGGTTTTCTTTTTGGATTATGCCTAAGGCTTATTGCAGCAATGTGTTAGGCGGTTCGCCTGCGGGGATTGTCCTTTTGTAGCTATGAGCGTGAGCGAGTGGATTGAACGCCTCCGATGCCGATCATCCACTCGCTCACGCTCGTAGCTACCATAGACCCTCAGGCCGCGGGCAGACGGAAAATGAAGATGCTGCCCTTGCCGGGGGCGCTTTCGACGCGGACGTCGCCGCCGTGGGCGAGGACGAGGTTCTTCACGATGGCGAGGCCGAGACCGGTGCCGCCCTGCTGGCGGGCGCGGGCCTTGTCGGCGCGGAAAAACCGCTCGAAGACGCGCTTGAGCGTGGCCTCGGACATGCCCTCGCCATCGTCGCGCACGCGGACCTGCACGAAACCGCCGCCGAGGGGAGCGGCGCTGATCTCAACCGTGCCGGCTTCACGCCCGTACTTGATGGCGTTGTCAATGAGGTTGGAAAGGATCTGGCGCAAACGCAGGGGATCGGCGCGCAGCCTCTGTTCGGCGCCGACCTGGTTGAGCACCTGAACGCCGCGGCTGAGCGCGGCCGGGGCCAGGTCATCGATCACGGTCTGCACGGCCCCGGCGAGTTCCACCGGCTCGGTGCGAAGCTCCACGCGGCCGGAGTCGAGGGCGGAAAGGAGCAGCAGGTCCTCGATCAGGAGTTCCAGGCGGCTGGCGTGCCGGTCGATGATGCCGAGAAACTTGTCGCGCGCGACACTGTCGCACTTGGCCCCGTCCTGCAGGGTTTCGATCGCGCTCTTGATCAGGGAAATCGGCGTGCGCAGCTCGTGGCTGACATTGGCGACAAAATCCTGCCGCGTGGACTCGAGGCGGCGCAGGGTGGTCAGGTCGTGGAAGAGCAGGAGCGCGCCGCCCTGGCCGCTGAGCTTGGTCGCATTGAGCCGCAGCTGGCGCGGCACGGGTTTCTCCAGCAGCAGCTCGCAGTCGCGCACCTCGCGCTCCCGGGCCAGGCGGTCCAGCGACTGCGCCACCTCGGGCTGGCGCAATACCTCCAGCAGCAGGCGGCCGTTATCCGCCGGGCCGAGGTTGAAGAGCTGGACCGCGGCGCGGTTGGCGAGGGTGATCTCGTCCTGGCCGTTCAGGGCGATGAGCGCCTCGGGCATCTCATTGAGCAGGGTCTCGAGCTGGCCGGTGCGTTCGCGCAGGTCGCTGGCATACTTGGTTTCCAGGCGCTTGCGCTCGGCTTCAAAACGTTCCGCGTCCGCCCGGCGGGCGGCGCGTTCCCGGCGCCAGAACCAGACGGCCGCCACGACGATCGCGGCCAGGAGCAGACGGTAAAGGGGATCGGAGTTCACGCGGGGTTCACGCAGCGGTAGCCGACCCCGCGCACGGTTTCCAGCAGCGCCGCACTCGGGCCGAGCTTTTCGCGGAGGCGGCGCATGTGGGTGTCCACCGTCCGCGTATCAATGACGTTCTCGTAACCCCAGACATCCGTGAGCAGGCGCTCGCGGGACTGCACCCGGCCGCGGCGGCGCAGGAGGAGCTCGAGCAGGCGGAATTCCGTGGCGGTCAGCACCACGGGTTTGCCCTGGGCGAGCACGGTGTGCCGGGCGGAATCGAGGTCGAGGTCACCCACGCGCAGATGGGAGGAGGGGTCGTCGGTGAGCTGGGTGCGGGCGAGGAGCTTCTTGATCCGCAGGAGGAGTTCGCGCGGACTGAAGGGCTTGGTGACGTAATCGTCGGCGCCAATCTCCAGACCCACGATGCGGTCGGTTTCGGCCGCCTTCGCGGTGAGCATGATGATGGGCAGCGAGGCGGTCTCGGGCGAACTGCGCAGGATCCGGCACACATCCAGCCCGTCCATGCCGGGCAGCATCAAATCGAGGACCACCAGGGCGGGCCTTTGGTCGCGCGCCAGTTGCAGGGCGGCATGGCCGTCGGTCGCCAGAATGGGTTCGTAACCGGCTTTCGCCAGGTTGTAACCGAGAACCTCGAGGGCATCGGCCTCGTCATCGACGAGTAGGATTTTTTGCTTCATTCGATTTTGGACTGGCTGTGGCGGATGTCGCGGCCCTCGTAAAGGTAGACCACGTCCTCCGCGATGTTGGTGGCGTGATCGGCCACCCGTTCGAGACTGCGGGAAACGGCCATCAGCGCAAGGCAGCGCGTGATGGTGCCGGGATCCTGGATCATGAGGTTCGACAATTCGCGGTGCACCTCGCCATTGAGACGGTCGACCTCGTCGTCCCGGGGGATCACCTCGCGGGCACCGGCCGGGTTGCGCCCGATGAAGGCGGAGAGCGCGCCGTGGAGCATGTCCAGGGCGAGCGTGGCCATGTGCGGGATGGCAATGTCGGTCTTGAGCTCCGGACTGGCGCCCAGTTCGAACGCCCGCCGCGCGATGCAGCCGGCCTCGTCGCCCACGCGCTCGAGGTTCTGGGAAATGCGCATGGCCACGGTGATGAGCCGCAGGTCCGAGGCGAGCGGTGCCATCGTCAGCAGGTGGATGGCGCTTTCGTCGATGTGGATCTCGAACTGGTCGATGATGCAGTCATCCGCGTCGATTTTCTGCGCGAGCCCGAGGTCGCGTTCGGTCACGGCGCGCATGGCCCGGAGCACCGCGGTTTCCGCGTGCCCGGCCATGGCCAGCAACTGTTTTTTCAGCTCCTTGAGCGCCTCGTCGTAATTGGTCATGATGACGTCAGGCGGCGCGGGCGAAAGGACCATCCGGTCGGGCTGGACGGATGCGACTCCGTCACGCCGACGGGGACGAGAAACGAAATATTATGATGCCATTGCACTTGCGGCAGTAGGTTGGATGGGTGGACCGGGATTCGAGTCGCGGGACAGTGCCTTGGAATTGTGACAAACCCGTGACGGTCCGGTGACAAACGGGGAAACTGTTGGCTCCTTTCAATTATCCGGCACCTCGATCATCGCCTTGATGACGCCGGTCGCCGGCTGGGTCCAGGAGACGAACACCGCCGGCACATCGGCCAGCCGGGCGCGATGCGTGATCCAGGGGCGGGTGTCGATCCGGCCGCTTTCGATCAATTGGATGATGCGGGTGAAGTCGGACGGCACGGCATTGCGGCTGGAGAGGACGGTGAGCTCGCGCCGGTGGAAATTCGGATCATTGAACGTCACGTCCGCCTGCACCAGACCGACAAGCACGAGCCGGCCGCCCTGTGCGGGATAGTGGAATGCGGCGTTCATGGACTTCAGGTTGCCGGTCGCATCAAACACGGCGGTGGGCAGATCGCCGCCGGTCAATTGCTCCAATTGCGCCACCACCTCATTGCGGGCATCCACGACGTCGGCGACACCCAGGCGTTCGCGGCAAAAGGCCAGCCGGCCGGGGCTGACATCCACGGCGATCACGCGCGCCCCGGCGGCAAGGGCGAATTGCATGACGGCCAGGCCGATGGGACCGGCGCCGTTGACGGAGACGGTTTCCCCGGGCTGCAATGCGGCCCGGGCCACCGCATGGGCGCCGATGCCGAGGGTTTCGACGAGGGCGAGCTGCTCAAAGTCCAGGACGGCGGAGGGATGCAGCTTGGCGGCGGGGACGACCAGGCGGGCGCGGTGGCCGCCGTCGCTGTGGACCCCAAGCGTGTTGAGGCTGCGGCAGCAGTTCGGTTTGCCCCGCGTACAGGCGATGCAACGACCACAGTTCAGGTAGGGTTCAACGGCGCAGCGATCGCCGGGCCGGACGTGGGACACGCCGGGACCGAGGGCGAGCACCTCGACGCCCAACTCATGGCCAAGGATACGCGGGTAGGAAAAGAAGGGCTGGTTGCCGGCGAAGGCATGCAGATCGGTGCCGCAGACACCGACCCGGTGCACGCGGATCAGCGCCTCGCCCGGACCGGGGGCGGCGGGAGCAGGGGTGTCTCGCAGGACAAATTGACCGGGTTCCTGGAGGATGAGGGTTTGCATGCGGGACAGGAGATGAGGCGGACGTAAGGCCGGCATCTTGACCATAGAATCCTCCCGTGCACACGGAGAAAACGCCGGGATGGACGGTCCACTCACTCACTCACGCTCGTTGTTATCGGGCAACTGTAGGAGCGGCTTTATGCCGCGAACGTAAGCGCAACCTCGCGGCATAAAGCCGCTCCTACAGTTGGGATGCGCCACATGGCGCGCCGGGCGGTGGCCTCACAGGCATAGCTGCCACAACGGCGCCGCCGGGCTTTGGCCGCGGTAAAGCTGATCGGTGAAATGGGGCAGTTCGTCCTTGGACAGGTTGGCGAGCAGGCAACTGAACGCCAGGCGACGAAGCCGGGAGACGGCGCGCCGGCACAGCAGGGAGTGGCGATGGGCGCCCGTCGCGGCATGCATCTCGGCACGGAAACCCAGCGCGATGGCCGCTTCGTACAGTTTCATCACGCGATAGGCGATTTCCGCGGTCATGGCGCAGGCGGGCCGGGGACACGACGAGGGCAGGGGAATGATGTCGGCTCTCATGGTTGACCTCAGGTGATGCGCCGCGCGGGTGCGGCCTTGGTTTTGGCAGAGAGGGCCGCGGCCAGGGCGACGCGGATGTCCGCCGGCGAAAGCCCGTTCAGGTGCGCCCTGGTGCCCGCGGATACAATGGAGGCAAAGGTCCGCGGCCGGATCACCCCCGTCCGCGACTGGGCGCGGATGTAGGTGCGGATCTGCGGCCAGAAGGCGGTGACGCCGTCCCGCAGGATATCGGAAATCGTGACCTGGGCTCCCGGACGCGAGAGCCGTCCGGCCAGCCGCTCCAGTTCCACCCGCAGACCCGGGCCGGCCCGGAAACCCACGGATTTCGCGCTGCTGACGCGCGGTTTGGTGTTGGCATTGATATTATTCATTTTGCACTGGTTGAACATGGGCAACATGTGTGACAAGCAAAATGTTGAACATTCGCGCAAAAAGGTCTCCGTGGAACCGTCATGGCGAAACGAACCACCGAACCGAAGGAACCGCGCATTGGTGTGCGACTTACGGATGAGCAGCGGGCGCGGCTGGATATGATCCACGAGATGTACGGCTCGGCCGACTCATCGGTGATCTCCGCGCTGGTGGATGCGTGGTGCGAATTGGTGCTGCGCGAAGGCAAGGTGCGTTTTCCCCTGCGGGTCGAGGTGGACGAAGTGAGGGCCGAGGCGATGGTGGCCGAACTGGCCCAGGCCGTGGTGCCGCCGAAGGGTGCCGGGGTGCGTCCCAAACCAACCCGTCCGGGCGGACCTTGATGCACCGCTACCGGCCCGGGCCGCCGTGAATTTCGCCACCTGGGATGACAGGGCCGCTCCCGCGGGACCTATGTCCGGTGCTGCTGGAGTTTTTCCAGCAGTATCGCGGGCCGGCTCCGATTGTTCCTGCAACACCGGACTGTACCCTCTAACTTCGGTCATCATGCGGTTTCCACGGGTGGTTTTCCCATTGATCATGCTGCTGGCCCTCGGGGCCGGCACCTTGTTCGCAGGCGAGTCTGCGCAGTCTTTCGACATTCCGGCTGGCCGGGCCGAGCGCACGCTCACGCGCTTTTCCCGGCAGTCCAGCCAGTCGGCCGTCTATCCGACCGATCTGGTCCGGGGCGTCCGCACCAATGCCGTCAAGGGCGAGTACACTCCGTTGGCGGCACTCACCGCCATGCTGCAAGGCACCACGCTGCAACCGGTGAAGGACGACGAGACGGGCGCCCTGCTGATCAAGCCCGCCAATGCGCGCAACGACTATGTCGTTGAGTTGCCGCCCTACACGGTGGAGGGGGCGCAGATACCTGTGACGTGGCAGTATGCCGCGCTGCCCGGCGTCGAGGTCCTTTCCCGCTGCAGCGACTCTGTCACCAAGCTTCTGCTTTATCATCACTTCCGGCTGCGCGATACGCTCACGGCCCTGCTGCCGGAGGAATTCCAGATCCGCCTGGATGTGCCGATCACCTATGTGCTGTTTGACGCCCTGGCCCAGCCGGGCTCGGCCCGCGAGCTGACAAGGGAACTGGAAAAGCACCGGAAGGAAACCGGCAACTGGATCATCAACGGCATGTCCAACTACCGCTTCGGGGACAAGGATGCCGTGGCGTTGTTTTTCGTCCTCGATGAACTGAATTTCACCCACGGCCGCCTGACGCTCACGCCGGACTATTTTCATTTCATGATGGCCAACCGGACTCCGACGCTGCCGCCCTGGTTCATCGGGGGCATGGTCGGGATTTACCGGAAGGCCGTGCTCGAATCGGCCCCGCCGGGGCGGTCCATGTCGCAATCTTCAATTGATAGCCCGCCTTTGCCCAACGGGGTGATCGCACTCAAACCGTTGGAATGGCTCTCGGAGGAGGAAACCACGGCCATCAAGAAAGATCCGCTCCGGCAGGTTGAACTCCTGCCCCTGGCCGCACTGTTTTCCACTCCGCCGCCCGGGGACGAGCGCGCCGCCTTGCTGTGGCGCACGGAGGCGGCCCTGTTCATCCGTTGGGCGCTGGACGGAGGCAAGCAGAGGGAGGCACTCTGGCAATGGGTGCGTCAGTCCTGCGAACGCCCTGCCACCGAGGCGCAGTTCATCGCGTGCTTTGGCATCGGCTTTGCCCGTGCAGAGCAGCAATTGCGCGACTATCTGCCGGTCGCCATCAAGCGCACCACCCATCTGAGCACGGATACCACCTACGAACCGCCCGTTGCAAAAATCCGCGAAGCCACCGTCGGCGAAATCAGCCGGGTGAAGGGCCGCCTGGACCGGATGGAGATCGCCTATGTCCGCGAGCAATGCCCGGAGCTGACTCCCCGTTACATCACGCAGGCCCGGCAGACTCTCCACCGGGCCTACGCCCAGGGCGACCGCGATCCGCGGCTCCTGGCCGAGATGGGCCTTTGTGAATGCGATGCCGGCAACGATGCCGCCGCGCGCCCGCTCCTGGAAGCCGCCGTCGCAGGCAAGGTCGTGCGGCCCCGGGCCTATTACGAGCTGGCGCGCATCTATTATCAGGTGGTGCTGGCGAAGTCCCCCAAGGGCAGGCTGACCGTGGCCGAGGCGGGACAGGTGCTCGGTCCGGTCGGCCCCGCCCTGCGGCAATCGCCGGCCATATCCGAAGCCTACGAGCTGATCGCGGAGGTGTGGCTGCGCTCCGAGGGCCGCCTCGCGCCCGAGCATCTCGCCGTCCTCGACGAGGGCATTCGCAATTTCCCCACGCGCACCCGTCTCATTTACTCGGCGGCCATCCTCAATTCGCTGCACGGCCGTCCGGCCGAGGCCCGGGTGTTGACCGACCGGGGTCTGGAGATCGTCACCCGCCCCGATGAACGGGATCGCTTTCTGAAACTGAAGGCCGCACTCGCCACCGATGCGGCCGCAGCCGCAACCCCGCCATGAACCCGGACCGGACATCACCCGGAAAATCTTCGCCGGTCATTGCCGGCATGAAGCTCCACGTCCTGCTTTCCCGGTTGGCGTTGGCTGTCGCGTTGGCCGGCCTGACGGTTTGCGCGACGGCGGCGGATTCCGCGCCTCGGAGACGCATCGCCGAACTCTCGTCGGCCTTTGCGCAATTGCCGCCGGCGGCCCAAAAGCAGGTGCGTGAGCGCAACGTCGCGCGCGGCCAGACGTTCGAGATGATCTATATTATCCTCGGCACACCGGACTACGTCGAGACTTCCGCCGATGGCGGCGAGACGCAGTGGCTCTACAAAAAATTCTACCAACAAGTGAAGGTGATGGGCGTGGAGCTTTTCCCCACGCGTGCGAAACGCGACAAGAACACCAAGCTCCGTGCCGACCCCATGGACCATCTGCTCCTCGGGGCTTCCTCCCAAACCCGGGAGGAATATGCCCGCGCCAACACGCAGGGTGGCTTCGAGATGCCCAAGCCCCCGCGCGAATCGCCTGATGCCGACGACCCCCTGCTGCCCGGCGCCGAATTGGAGATTTTATTTCAGGGTGCAAAAGTCGCCGACATCAAGGTGACGCGCGACTTCCCGTTATCGCCGGGCCTGCCGGCCAAGGCGCCGTGAATTCATCGTTGTGAGTACCGAAGTCCTAGCCCGCTGACCCGTCCCGTGCACTTTCCGCTAAAATACGCCTGTTTTGTCTTCACCTTTGGCATCTGCACGGCCAGTGCCGCCGAAGTTTCCGCACCATCAAAGCCGTCCGCGCCATCCAGCAGCGCCGGGCAGGTGATCAAGCTTGATCCCCTGACCGTCAGCGCGATCTTCCCGGCCATTCGTGTCCGCTTTGTGCTCAGCCGCCAGAACCTGTTTGACCCGTTGGGCGATCCAATCGAAGAGGCCCGCGTCGTGTGGGTTGAGGCCGAAGCGGACGAGAACTCAGGAACCGGAATCCAAACCGGCGATGTCCTCTTGAGTGTCAACGACACCGAGTTGCGCGGCCTTACACTCCGGCAGATCGCCGCGCTTGTCGCCGAGGCGCGCAAATCCAAAACCCTCCTCTGGGAAATTCGCCGCGGACTTTCGACCCTGGTCGTACGCTACAACGGCAGATGGGATGTCCCGCTCCCCGGATTGCAGCGTTGAATTGTCCGTAGGTGCGTTCAGGTTGTAGGAGCGGCTTTACGCCGCGATTTGGCGTCCCCAATCGCGGCGTAAAGCCGCTCCTACAGGGAAGACCACCTGGTAGCAGGCGAGGGCCTGGCTGGGAGCGCGACCGCCCTCGGTCGCAATTTTGCGCCTGGCCCTTGGTCATCGAATACCCGGGCCATCCG